>NZ_JBEOWY010000021.1:0-125113 GCF_040296285.1 Kitasatospora sp. NPDC002227 | reverse complement strand
GGTTACATTCCGAACCCGGAAGCTAAGCCTCACAGCGCCGATGGTACTGCAGGGGGGACCCTGTGGGAGAGTAGGACGCCGCCGAACAAATATTCAGAAGAAGCCCCCATCCATTCGTGGATGGGGGCTTCTTCGCGTTTCCGGTAATGCGTTTCCGGAACCGGAGTCCGCAGTTCTGCCTGATCGGGCAATACGGTCGCCCACGTAGCGAGATGTGACGCAAATGGTTGCCAGCCGCTCCTGGTCACGGCACACTGACGCGTCATGGGCGGGGACCGCGAGGCTGAGGACGAGTTCAGAGCCTTCTACGAAGGCGCTTACGGTCACCTGGTCGCGCATCTGTACGCGCTGACCGGTGATCTCGGCGAGGCGCAGGATGCTGCCCAGGAGGCGTTCGTCCGGGCCTGGGACCACTGGGACAGACTCACCAAGTACGAGAACCCGGTGGCCTGGATCAGGCTGACAGGGCAGCGGATCGCGATCAGCCGGTGGCGGCGCGCCAGGACGGCCGTCCGGAGCTGGGTGCGGCACGGGGCGGCGAATCCGGTGCCGGAGCCAGGGCCCGAGTCGGTGGCCCTGGTGGAGGCGCTACGGAAGCTGCCGGAGGCGCAGCGGTCGGCGCTGGTGCTGCATCACATGGGAGGCAGGTCGGTGGCGGAGATAGCTGCCGACGAAGGTGTGCCGGTCGGTACGGTGAAGGCACGGCTGCACCGGGGGCGGCAGGCGCTCGCGCTGCTGCTGGGCGAGGAGGCCGAGGGCGGGCCCGCCACGGAGGCGCCGCCGGCCGTACCGGTGCCGAGGTCGGCGGAGGCCGCCGGGGCGGCCAAGGCCGCGGACGGGGGCCGACGTGGGCTGAGGGACCGGAAGGTGAAGGAACGTCGGGCGGTCGAGACTGCGTTGACCGAGGCAGCGAACGCTCATGCGTGAGAGGACGACGCTCATCATGGACGACCTGGATCGGCCCACGATCAGCGCGGCGCGCCTGGAGGAGTTGTTCGGCGGGGTCCGGGAGGAGCTGACCACCGGTCTGGTGCTGCCGTCCGCCGACCGGCTGGCGCGACGGGCCGCGCGGCGTCGTCGGCTGCGGCGTGCCGGTGTGTCAGCAGTGACGGGTGTGGTGGCGTTCAGCCTGTTGCTGGGGTGGAGTCTGTTCTCCGGCGGGTCGGGTGACGGGCTGTCGGTGGCCGGCCAGGCGTCGGAGCAGACGCTCGCCCCGATCCTCGAGCTGCCCGGGCCGTTGCCGCTGCCCTCGGACAGCCCGGTGTCGCTCTCGCACGGGAGTCAGGGGGATCTGCTCGGCCAGGAGGGGTTCGGCCTGCTGCTGCCGACCGAGCAGATGCCGTCGGTACGTGGGCTGTACGGCCCGTGGACGCGGGTGACGGAGAATCCGAGGGCGGTCATGGCCGCGAGTGCGAGCTCCTCGCCGTCGCCGGGGAGCTCGCAGAAGCCCACCTCGCTCTCCGAGGGGTGTGGCCCGGCGCTGGTGCAGCAGGCTGGTGAGGTGCGGTACTGGGAGTTCAGGTACACGGATGTGGCCGGGCACGGGGCGTTCGCCCAGCAGTACGTGCTCGAGTTCGACTCGCCGGAGTCCGCCGTGGCGGGTGCGGACCGGATCCGGACGGCGGGGCTCTGCACGACGGACGGGTCGGGCTGGACCCTGGAGGACCAGGCGCCGGGCGAGGTGGCGGTCCAGCTGCCGAGCGACCGGTCGTTGATCGAGGAGATCGGGGCTCAGCCGATCGGCAGTCAGGTGGTGGTGCTCATGGTGGAGCAGGCCACCGACCGGCCGCAGGCCGACGTCCACGTCCAGGGGGAGTTCCGGAACGCTGTCCAGAAGGTGGCGGACCAGGCGGCGAGCTCCCCGTCCCAGAGCCCGTCCGGTGGCGCGTCCTCGGATCCGTCCCCGAGCGGCAAGCCGAAGCCGGGACAGCCGCCCGGCTGACCCGCCCGGCCGGCTGACCTTGCCCGGCGGGCTGACCCTGCTGCCGGGCAAGCCACGCCCGCAGGCGGAATCCCGCGTTCCCAGCTGCCGCTCAGAAACCTCAGATTTTTTCGCCCTCGGGTGCAACCTTTTGCTTCCCGGCAGCGTCAAAGGTGCGAGATCGCCTCCGCACCCGGGGGCAAGGCGCACTGTTCTGCGGGGCACAGGGGACTCCGCAGCCCGGTGGGCCACCCCCCGGGTCCGCAGGCGATCTTTTTCGTTCGTAGCCGTCAAAATGCTGCTAAAACTGCCATTTCACTGCGCTGATCAGGGGATATCAGCCTGACAGGCCGTAGTCTCGAAGCCAGGCGAACTGGTGTCCGGCGGCGGAGCTCCCGGGCGGGATCAAGAATGGTGCGCATGGCTCGCGGCAGGCTGCGGATCTACCTCGGGGCGGCCCCCGGGGTCGGCAAGACGTACGCCATGCTCGCGGAGGCCCAGCGCCGGGCCGGGCGCGGCACGGACGTGGTGGTCGGGTTCGTCGAGAGCCACGGCCGTCGTCTGACGGCGGCGCTGGCCGAGGGGCTGGAGACCGTACCGCGCCGGGAGCTGACCTACCAGGACGCGCGCTTCACCGAGATGGACCTGGACGAGATCCTGCGCCGGGCGCCGGCCGTCGCCCTGGTGGACGAGCTGGCCCACACCAATGTGCCGGGCTGCCGCAACGCCAAGCGCTGGGAGGACGTCGAGGAGCTGCTGGCAGCGGGGATCGACGTGGTCTCCACCGTCAACATCCAGCACCTGGAGTCACTCGGCGACGTGGTCGAGGGGATCACCGGCGTGCGTCAGCGCGAGACCGTGCCGGACGAGATGGTGCGGCGGGCCGACCAGATCGAGCTGGTCGACATGTCCCCCCAGGCGCTGCGGCGCAGGCTCGCCCACGGCAACGTCTACAAGCCGGAGACGGTCGACGCCGCGCTCGCCAACTACTTCCGCCCCGGCAATCTCACGGCGCTGCGGGAGCTCGCGCTGCTCTGGACAGCCGACCGGGTGGACGAGTACCTCCAGCGCTACCGCGCCGAGCAGGGGATCGAGGGCACCTGGCAGGCGCGCGAGCGGATCGTGGTCGGCCTGACGGGCGGGCCCGAGGGGGCGACGCTGATCCGCCGGGCGGCCCGGATCGCGGCCCGGGGCTCCGGCGGTGAGTTGCTGGCCGTGCACATCGCCCGCTCGGACGGGCTGACCGGCTCCGCCTCCCCGCAGACCCTGATCGAGCAGCGGGCCCTGCTGGAGAGCCTGGGCGGGAGCTTCCACACCGTGCTCGGGGACGATCCGGCGGCGGCGCTGCTGGACTTCGCCCGGGGCGTCAACGCGACCCAGATCGTGCTGGGCAGCAGCCGCCGCGCGGCCTGGCAGTACATCTACGGGCCCGGCGTCAGCGCGACCGTCACCCGGGACTCGGACGACATCGACGTGCACATCGTCACCCACGAGCACGCCGCCAAGGGGCGGGGCCGGGTGCCGATCCGCAAGGTCACCGACCTGGGGCGCCCCCGGGCGGTCGCGGGCTGGCTGATCGGGGTGGCCGGGCCGCCGCTGCTGGCCGTCCTGCTGGTGCAGTTGCACGGGCTCGGGCTCTCCACCGACATGCTGCTCTTCCTGTCGCTCACCGTTGGCGCGGCGCTGATCGGCGGGCTGTTCCCGGCCATCGCCTCCGCGCTGGTCGGCTCGGCCACGCTGAACTACTACTTCACCCCGCCGCTGCACACCTTCACCATCTCGGCGCCGCAGAACATCCTGGCGGTCGCGATCTTCACGGCGGTCGGCATCTCGGTCGCGTCGGTGGTCGACCTGGCCGCCCGCCGGACCCACCAGGCGGCCCGCAGCCAGGCGGAGGCCCAGACGCTGAGCGCGCTGGCGGGCACCGTGCTGCGCGGCGCGCCGTCCGGGGACGGTCTGCTCACCGTCCTGCTCGACCAGGTGCGGGAGACCTTCCAGCAGGACTCGGCGGCGCTCCTCGAACGGCCCGACGAGCTCACCCCGTGGCGCACGGCCGCCGCCAGCGGCCCGCAGCCGCCGGCCCGGCCCGAGCAGGGGGACGTCGACGTGCCGGTGGGGGAGCACCTGGCGCTCGTCCTGCGCGGGCGGGTGCTGCCCGCCGAGGACCGCCGGCTGCTCGGCGCCTTCGCAGCCCAGGCAGCCGTCCTCCTGGAGCGCCGCCGCCTGGCCGGTGAGGCCGCCGCCGCCCGCCGGGAGGCCGAGGGCAACCGCATCCGCACCGCTCTGCTCGCGGCCGTCTCACACGACCTGCGGACCCCGCTGGCGGGCATCAAGGCGGCCGTCAGCTCGCTGCGCGCCGACGACGTGGAGTGGGACGAGGCCGACGAGGCGGAGCTGCTGGCGGGCATCGAGAGCGGCGCGGACCGGCTGGACCACCTGATCAACAACCTGCTCGACATGAGTCGCCTGCAGACCGGCACGGTGACCCCGCTGATCCAGGAGACCGACCTCGACGAAGTGGTGCCCTTCGCCCTCGGCGGGGTGCCGCTGGGGTCGGTGCAGCTGGACGTGCCGGAGACGCTGCCGATGATCCACGCCGACGGCGGGCTGCTCGAGCGCTCGCTGGCCAACCTGATCGAGAACGCCGTGAAGTACAGCCCGGTGGGTGTGCGGGTGCTGGTCAAGGCGGAGGCGGTCCGCCCGTCGGGCCCGGTCGGTGACGGCCGTGGGCGTGGCCATGGCCACGCCCACGGTTCGGCAGGGGGCCGGGTCGAGCTGCGGATCGTGGACCGGGGCCCGGGAGTGCCGGAGGCGGCGCGCGAGCGGATCTTCGCGCCCTTCCAGCGGTACGGCGATGCCCCGCGCGGCGCGGGCGTGGGCCTCGGCCTCGCGGTGGCCCGCGGCTTCGTCGAGGCTATGGGCGGCACGGTCACCGCGGAGGACACCCCGGGCGGCGGACTGACCATGGTGGTGGACCTGCCTGCAGTGGATCTGCCCGCGGTGGACCTGCCCGCGGTGGATCCGGCCGACGTCGACCCGGCTGAAGCGACCGGCCTCCCAGAAGAACCCGAACGGCCCAACGACCGGCCCAACGACCGAAAGGCGGAGCCCGAATGACCCGGGTCCTCGTCGTGGACGACGAACCCCAGATCGTCCGCGCGCTGGTGATCAACCTCAAGGCCCGCAAGTACGAGGTGGACGCGGCCCACGACGGCGCGAGCGCCCTGGAGCTGGCCGCCGCGCGCCACCCCGACGTCGTGGTGCTCGACCTCGGCCTGCCGGACATGGACGGCGTCGAGGTGATCAAGGGCCTGCGCGGGTGGACCAGGGTGCCGATCATCGTGCTCTCCGCCCGGCACGCCTCCGACGAGAAGGTCGAGGCGCTGGACGCGGGCGCCGACGACTACGTGACCAAGCCCTTCGGCATGGACGAGCTGCTGGCCCGGATGCGGGCGGCCGTCCGGCGGGCCGAGCCGGTGACCGGCGAGGACGACTCGGTGGTGGCCACCGAGACCTTCACCGTCGACCTCGCGGCCAAGAAGGTCAACCGCGAGGGCACCGACGTCCGCCTCACGCCGACCGAATGGCACCTGCTGGAGGTCCTGGTGCGCAACGCCGGTCGGCTGGTCAGCCAGACCCAGCTGTTGCAGGAGGTCTGGGGCCCGGCGTACCGGACCGAGACCAACTACCTGCGGGTCTACCTGGCCCAGCTGCGGCGCAAGCTGGAGAAGGACCCGTCGCACCCGCGCCACTTCATCACCGAGCCGGGGATGGGCTACCGCTTCGAGGCCTGAGCGGCCGGCCCCCGGCTGCGGTCCGGTGGTGGTCCGACTGCGGTCCGACTGCGGTCCGACTGGGATCCGGGGCCGGTGCGGGGGCGGTTCGGCGTCGGTTCGGGGTGCTCAGGGCCGGGTCCCGGCCGGGTGGACGGGTGCGCGGGAGGGCTCCGGACGGCCGTTCGGACCTGCCGTCGTCGGCCTCGGAACCGGTACCCTTCGGGCATGAGTGGTGACAACAGCAGCGACCAGCCGCAGGGCCGTCTCCGGCGGATGTTCAGCCGTCTGACCTCCTCCGCGGAGGAGCTGCAGGCGGAGGAGCTGCGCCAGCACACGGCGGAGTCGGGCTGCACCCCGATCGCCAGCTGCGGGGACCGCGACCTGGTCACCGTCGCCGGCACGCTGCGGACGGTGACCCTCCGGCCGCGGGCCGGGGTGCCCGCCCTGGAGGCGGAGCTCTTCGACGGCAGCGACGCGCTCGACGTGGTCTGGCTGGGCCGCCGGTCGATCGTCGGCATAGAGCCGGGCCGCCGGCTCGTCGCGAGCGGCCGGATCAGCCATGCGCGCGGCCGCCGCGTGCTCTTCAACCCGCGCTACGAACTGCGTCCGGCCGGACACGGGAGCGAGTGAGCGTGACCAACCTGCCCGGCGGCGACCCCGCCGCCCACGCCGCCGAGACGGCGGTCGGGACGATCGAGGAGAGCGCCGCCGAGATGTCAGACGCTGTCGGGACCACCCAGGCCGGGGCTCATGGGGCTGTCACGCCCGAGGCCGAGACCCCGGAGCAGGCCGCGGCCAGGGAGGCGGCCGCCTCCAAGGAGGCCGCCGACACCGTGATGCAGGCCTTCGGCGGCATCCGGGGCATGGTCGACATGACCCTGCCCGGCCTGGTCTTCATCCTGACCTTCAACATCACCCACCAGGTGCCCACCGCAGCCTGGGCCGCTCTCGGCCTGAGCGCGGTCTTCGTGGTGCTGCGCCTGTTGCGCCGCGAGACCATCCAGCACGCCTTCAGCGGTGTTTTCGGGGTGGCGATCGGTGCCTGGATCTCGATGAAGACGGGCAAGGCGGAGAACTTCTACCTGCCCGGTCTGCTCTACAACGTCGGCTACTGCGTCGCGCTGGCCATCTCGGCGCTGGTCCGCTGGCCGCTGGTCGGCCTGATGCTCGGGCCGGTGACGGGCGAGATGTTCACCTGGCGCACCGAGAATCCGGGCCGGCTGAAGGCCTACACCAAGGCCACCTGGGCCTGGGTGGTGATCATGGGCATCAAGCCGGTGATCCTCTTCCCGCTGTACTTCACCCACAACACGACGCTGCTCGGCTGGCTCAAGACCGCGCTGGGTATCCCGGCGCTGGTGCTGGCCATGTACGTCACCTGGCGCATCCTGCTCAAGGCGCCGGCGCCGATCAAGGCGCAGGTGGAGGAGGAGTAGCCCGCACCGCCGCTCCCGGCGGACGCCGCAACACGCCTGAGGGCCGTACCCGATCTCCCGGGTACGGCCCTCAGCCGTTGAGCAGCAGGTGCCGCCTGGGGGGCTGCTACTGCGCGCCGGAGACGGCGGAGAGCAGGCCCTCCAGCTCCTCCTCGCGCTCCTGGGCGGCGACGAAGAGCAGCTCGTCGCCGCCCTCCAGGGTGTCGTCCTTGCCCGGGACGAGGACGCGGCCCTCGCGGATGATCGTGACCAGCGCGGTGTCGGCGGGCCAGGGGACGTCCCCGACCCGGGTGCCGACCAGCTCGGTGTCGGCCGCGAGGGTGAGCTCGACCAGGTTGGCGTTGCCCTGGCTGAAGCGCATCAGGCGGACCAGGTCACCGACGCTGACGGCCTCCTCGACCAGCGCGGACATCAGGCGCGGGGTGGAGACGGCGACGTCCACGCCCCAGGACTCGTTGAAGAGCCACTCGTTCTTCGGGTTGTTGACCCGGGCGACCACGCGGGGGACGCCGTACTCGGTCTTGGCCAGCAGCGAGACGACCAGGTTGACCTTGTCGTCACCGGTGGCGGCGATCACCACGTGGCAGCGCTGCAGGGCGGCCTCGTCCAGCGAGGTGATCTCGCAGGCGTCGGCCAGCAGCCACTCGGCCATCGGGACCCGCTCCACCGAGATGGAGTTGGGGTTCTTGTCTATCAGGAGGATCTCGTGGCCGTTCTCCAGCAGCTCGCCCGCGATCGAGCGGCCGACGGCACCGGCTCCGGCGATTGCGACTCGCATCAGTGATCACCCTCCTGCGGGCCCTGGGCGAAGGCCGCCTCGACCGCCGCCTGATCCGCCCGGCGCAGCGTCACGTGCACCAGGTCGCCCTCCTGCACCACCATCTGCGGCGTGGGCAGGATGCCCTCGCCCAGGCGGGTGACGAACGCGACCCGGGCGCCGGAGGCTTCCTCCAGTGCGCTCAGCTTGTGGCCGATCCAGGACGGGGCGTAGGCCACCTCGGCCAGCTGGATGGAACCGCTCGGATCCTGCCAGAGCGGCTCGGCGCCGCTGGGGAGGAGGCGGCGGAGCATCTGGTCGGCCGTCCAGCGGACGGTGGCCACGGTCGGGATGCCCAGGCGCTGGTAGACCTCGGCGCGGCGGGGGTCGTAGATCCGGGCGGCGACGTGCTCGACGCCGAAGTTCTCCCGGGCCACCCGCGCGGCGATGATGTTGGAGTTGTCGCCGCTGCTGACGGCGGCGAACGCGCCGGCCTCCTCGATGCCCGCCTCGCGCAGGGTGTCCTGGTCGAAGCCGACCCCGGTGACGCGGCGGCCGCTGAAACCGGCCCCCAGGCGACGGAAGGCCGTCGGGTCCTGGTCGACGACGGCCACCGAATGGCCGTGTTTCTCGAGTGCTCTCGCGAGGGCGGAGCCCACGCGTCCACAGCCCATGATGACGATGTGCACGGGACCTACCTCACCCAATCCGTCGGGGTCATGACCTGCGCAAACACCGCTCATCCGCCTTCCGCACCCCGCATTCGGGGGTGATCTACGTGTCACACCTTCGGACGGGTGTGACGGGGCAACAAGGGTGTTGCCCACAAGCACATCATCCGACACGCTAGCCGACCGCTCGAACGCAGTCCCGACGAAGGTGGGTGGGGGAGGTCGGCGCTCGGGACAACAGCCTCTACGATTCCTTAACGTGCCTATGCCTGCCGACCTTCCGAAACGCATCCTGATCGGGCGCGCCCTCCGCAGCGACAAGCTGGGGGAGACGCTCCTGCCGAAGCGGATCGCGCTGCCCGTCTTCGCCTCCGACGCCCTGTCGTCGGTCGCCTACGCCCCCGAGGAGATCCTCCTCACCCTTTCGCTGGCCGGGGCCTCGGCGATCCACTTCTCCTGGCAGATCGGGGTGGTCGTCGCCGTCGTCATGCTGGCGGTGGTCGCTTCCTACCGGCAGAACGTGCACGCCTACCCAAGCGGTGGTGGTGACTACGAGGTCGCCACCGTCAACCACGGGCCGAACTCCGGCCTGGTGGTGGCCAGCGCACTGATGGTCGACTACATCCTCACGGTGGCGGTCTCCACGACCTCCGGCGTGGCGAACGTGGTCTCCGCCGTGCCGGCCCTGCGCGGGCACGAGCTCGGGCTCTCCGTCACGTTGGTGGTCGTCCTGATGGGGATGAACCTGCGCGGTGTGCGCGAGTCAGGTTCAGCCTTCGCGGTGCCGACCTACGCCTTCATGGTCGGCGTCATCGGGATGCTGGTGTACGGACTGGTGCGGCACTTCGGCTTCGGTGCCGAGATGCACGCGGAGAGCTCCGGCTTCCACCTGGAGCCGACGGACGGCAACGGATCGCTCGCTGGCTTCGCGCTGGTCTTCCTGCTGCTCAAGGCCTTCTCCTCGGGCTGTGCGGCGCTCACCGGTGTCGAGGCGATCAGCAACGGTGTGCCGGCCTTCCGCAAGCCCAAGAGCAAGAACGCGGCGACCACGCTGCTGATGATGGCGAGCATCGCCGTCGCGATGTTCATGGGAATCATCTACCTGGCCCACCTGACCGGTACCCAGATGGCTGAGAACCCGGTGGAGCAGTTGGTGGGCGCTCCCGCCAACTACCACCAGAAGACCGCGCTGGCCCAGATCAGCGAGGCCGTCTTCTCCAACTTCACGCCTGGCTTCTACTTCATCGCCGGCGTCACCGGGCTGATCCTGGTGCTCGCTGCGAATACCGCGTTCAACGGCTTCCCGGTGCTCGGCTCGATCCTGGCCCAGGACCGCTACCTGCCGCGCCAGCTGCACACTCGTGGTGACCGGCTCGCCTTCTCCAACGGCATCATCCTGCTGGCCGTCGCCGCGGTCCTGTTCATCGTGGCTTTCGGAGCCGACCCGAACCGGCTGATCCAGCTCTACATCGTCGGTGTCTTCGTCTCGTTCAACATGAGCCAGTCGGGCATGATCCGGCACTGGACGCGGCTGCTGCGGACCGAGACGGATCCGAAGAAGCGCGCCCACATGCAGCGCAGCCGGGCGATCAACACCTTCGGCCTGGTGATGACCATGGCCGTTCTGATCGTGGTGCTGGTCACCAAGATCAGCCACGCCTGGATCGCGATCGCCACCATGGTGGTGCTCTTCGTGATGATGAAGGCGATCCGCCGCCACTACGACCGTGTCTCGGCCGAGCTGGTCGCGGCCGAGGAGCCGGACGACATCGTGCTGCCCACCCGGGTGCACGCCATCGTGCTGGTCTCCAAGCTCCACAAGCCCGCCCTGCGTGCCCTCGCGTACGCCCGTCTGGCCCGGGCCCACACGCTCGAAGCCGTCACGGTCAACGTGGACCCGGCCGACACTGCCGCACTGAGGCAGGAGTGGGACGAGCGCGGGATCGAGGTACCGCTCAAGGTGCTCGACTCGCCGTACCGGGAGATCACCGGCCCGGTGCTCGACTACGTCAAGAACCTGCGCCGCAGCAGCCCGCGCGACGTGGTGTCGGTCTACATCCCCGAGTACGTGGTCGGCCACTGGTACGAGCACCTGCTGCACAACCAGAGCGCGCTGCGGCTCAAGGGACGCCTGCTCTTCAAGCCGGGTGTGATGGTCACCTCCGTTCCGTGGCAGCTGGAGTCTTCGGAGCGGCGCCAGCCGCAGAAGGCTTGGTCGGCGCCCGGCGCGGTGCGCCGTGGTGAGCCGAGGCCGCAGAATGTACGGGCCGGGGTCTCCGGTGCTTCCGGTACTCCGGGCGCATCCGGTTCCTCCGACTCGGCCGCTGCCGACCGCGGCGCCGACGGCAGCTCTGACGCCAACCGCAGCAAGGACGCATCCTCGTGAGCCGCAACACCCCGCCCCGTTCCTCCGGCCAGTCGGGCAAGTCCGGCGCGAAGTCGGGCAAGTCCGGCTCCAAGCCCGGGCAGGTCGCCCGACCGCGTTGGGGGGTCAAGCCCACTCGCCCGGCCGCCACGGACCGGGACGGCTACACGGCGCAGACCGCTCCGCTGGCACCGGGGGAGTCGGCCGCTCCTGAGCGTCGGCCTTCGGCCGGTGGTCGGGGTCGTGCTGGTGCTGGTGCTGGTGCTGGTGCCGGAGCTGGGGCTGGGGCTGGGGCTCGAGGCGCCGGCGCGGGGTCTGCCGGCGCTGCGTCCGGTGCTGCGTCCGGCGAGGAGAAGGGTGCCGGCGCGCGGAAGGGGCGTGGCGGGCAGCAGGCCCGTGCGCCGCGCAAGCAGGGGGTCCGGCCGCCGAAGTCCGTGCGGACCGCTCAGCCGGCGCTGCGGGTGCCTGCGGGTGACCCGCTGGCCGGGGAGCGCTACGAAGTCGAGGTCGGCCCGGTCGCCCACGGTGGTGGGCACTGCGTCGCACGCCACGAGGGACGGGTGCTGTTCGTCCGGCACGCGCTGCCGGGTGAGCGGGTGATCGCCCAGGTCACCGAAGGGACCACCAAGTCGCGGTTCCTGCGGGCGGACGCGGTCGAGATCCTGACCCCGTCGAAGGACCGGATTGCTGCTCCCTGCCCGTTCGCGGGCCCCGGCAAGTGCGGTGGCTGCGACTGGCAGCACGTCACGCCGGGCGGGCAGCGCAAGCTCAAGGGGCAGGTGCTCACCGAGCAGCTGGCCAAGCTCGCCGGGCTGACCCCCGTCGAGGCCGGTTGGGACGGCAGCGTCGAGCCCGTCGGCGGCAAGCTCCCGGCCGGGGAGGTGCCGCGCTGGCGCAGCCGGGTGCAGTACGCCGTGGACCAGGAGAGCGGCCGGATCGGGCTGCGCAAGCACCGCTCGCACGACATCCAGCTGGTCGACCAGTGCCTGATCGCCGCAGAGGGTGTGGCGGAGCTGAACCTGGAGGCCCGCGATTGGACCGGCCTGGCCTCGGTCGAGATCATCGCCTCCTCCGGCTCCTCCGACCGGCAGCTGATCCTCACCCCGGTGCCGGGTGAGCAGCTCCCGCTGGTCGAGCTGGAGCGGCCGGTGTCGATCGCCCGGATCGACGAGCAGGACAACTTCCACCAGGTGCACGGCCGGACCTTCGTCCGCGAGCGGGCGGCCGGGCGGACCTGGCGCGTCAGCAACGGCGGCTTCTGGCAGATCCACCCGGAGGCGCCGGACACCCTGGTCGATGCCGTGATCGAGGGGCTGGACCCGCAGTGGGGCGAGGACGCGCTCGACCTGTACTGCGGTGTCGGCCTCTTCGCCGGGGCGCTGGCCGACCGGGTAGGTGACGACGGTGCGGTGCTCGGCATCGAGTCCAACAAGCAGGCCGTGATCGACGCTCGCCACAACCTGGCCGCGCTCGAGAACGTCCGGATCGAGTGCGACAAGGTCGAGACGCTGCTCCCGCGCACCGGGATCACCGCGACTGACCTGGTCGTGCTGGACCCGCCGCGGGCGGGTGCCGGCCGCGAGACCGTCCAGCACCTGGCCGGGCTGGAGCCGCGTCGTATCGCCTACGTGGCCTGCGACCCGGCGGCGCTCGCCCGGGACCTGGGGTTCTTCCGGGAGAACGGCTACCGGCCGGTCTCCCTCCGGGCCTTCGACCTCTTCCCGATGACCCACCACTTCGAGTGCGTGGCGATCCTGGAGCCGGCTGCGAAGTAGGCGCAGGGGGAGGACGGGCCAGCGCGGTCTCGTGGGGCTTCGGTGCTTTCGCGGGGGTGACATGGGTGTCCTCCATTGGGCTCGGACTCGGGCGTGGGCTCGGACTCGGGCGTGGGCTCGGACTCGGGCTCGGGCGTGGGCTCGGACTCGGGCGTGGGCTCGGACTCGGGCTCGGGCGTGGGCTCCGGTGTGAGCTCGGGCCCGGCTGGTTCGGTGGTTCGGTAGTTCGTTTGGCGTGCGGGTGGTGTCGACCGGGATCGGTCGGGGCCACCCGCTTCGCTGTTCGGGCGGGTCGGGTTGAGGCGGGTCGGGTCGGGCCGGGGTGGGCGGGCCGGAAGGGGCCGATCGGTCTAGCGCGGCGGGTGCGGGCCGGTGGTGCGCCCTAGCCTCCTGGTAGTGGGTGGGTTGGCTGGTGTGACGAGCTGCTACCGGAACGCTTGTGAGGTCGGCTGATGAGTGCTGCGCCCGAGGTACGGACGGCGGCGGGTGATGTTCCGGCGGCTGAACCGCCAAGTCGGCGAACGACGGCGCTGCGGATCGGTGTGGCCTGTCTGGGGGCGGCTCCTGCGGTGGTGTTGCGGCTGGCGGGGGTGCACCTCTCCCCGCTGCCGGGGATGGTGCTTTTCGGGATCGGGGTGCTGGCGGCCGCGCTGCTGTTGATGTGGGCGGCCGAGACGGCGCGGACGGACATCTCGGGGCCGCTGGCCCTGGCTCTGCTGGCGTTCATCGCGGTGCTGCCCGAGTACGCCGTGGACCTGTACTTCGCCTACACGGCGGGTAGCAGGCCGGAGTACGCGGCGTACGCCGCTGCCAACATGACCGGGGCCAATCGGCTGTTGGTGGGTGTGGGGTGGCCGTTGGTCGCGCTGGCGGCGTACTTCTCAGCCCGGCGGGCCGGGGTCCGGCCGGGGATCGTTCTGCGGCCACACCGCCGGATCGACGTGGCCTTCCTGGGGGTGGCGGCGCTCTTCGCATTCGTCATGCCGCTGACGCGGGAGATCTCGTGGGTGGTCGCGGTGGCGCTGATCGCCTGGTACGGCTATTACCTCTACCGGATCGGGCGCTGCAGCGAGACCGACGAGGAGGAGCTGGTCGGGGTACCGGCCCGGCTGGCGCAACTCCCGGCGAGGCGGCGGAAGGTGACCACGGTGCTGGTCTTCCTGGTGGCCGCCGGCGTGGTCTTCGCCTGTGCTGAGCCCTTCGCGACCTCCCTGGTGGACGCCGGGGCCTCGCTGGGGATCGACCGCTTCCTGCTGGTGCAGTGGCTCGCGCCGCTGGCCTCGGAGGCGCCGGAGCTGATCGTCGCGGTGGTCTTCGCCTGGCGGCTGCGGGGTGACGACGGGCTCGGTGCGTTGCTCTCCAGCAAGGTCAATCAGTGGACGCTGCTCATCGCCTGTCTCCCTCTGGCGTATACGGCGGGCGGGGGTGGTGGATCGCTGCCGTTGGTCGAGCGGCAGGTGGACGAGGTGATGCTGACCGCGGCCCAGACCGTGCTGGCAGTGGTGCTGCTGCTGGACCTGAGGTTTCTGTCTTGGAAGGCGGGGCTGCTCTTCGGGCTCTTCGTGGTGCAGTTCGTGCTGCCGGGGGAGAGCGCCCGGCTGGTGCTGAGCTACGTCTACCTGGGACTTGCGCTCGTACTGCTGAGTCGGAAATGGGCTGAGCTGCGGCCCACTGCGGTGGCGGTGACGGGCCGGGTGGAGGGCGACCCGCACTGAGGACGGAAGGTCACCGAAAGCACCGATCTTCGTTACCTTGGGTGACTGGTCATCACTCTAGGGCGACGAGTGTTCGATGGGAAGGGTCGTCAAGCAGGCTCACGCTCCCGGGGGACGAATTCGCTCGAGTGGCGGTAAAGCCTGCTGGGGGAAAGCGGCGGTGCAGGGGGAGTCGTAGCGCGCAGGCGTACGGGGTAAGGGGGTAGAGCGCGTGGCCGGGGGTGCGTGGCGCGGGGCGGCTTGAATGCGCCCTTGATGTGCTAGCACCTCGGCGCTAGCTTGAGGTATGGCCAAGAAGCAGCTGAATGTCCGGGTGGACGCCACCACCGCCGAGATGGCCCGCGAGCGGGCGGAGCAGCAGGGGATCAGCATGAACCAGTACATCGAACGGCTCGTCCAGCAGGACATGGGTGAGTCCGGGCGGCTGTTCGTGGAGAAGGCGGCCCAGTTCATGAAGGAGTACGAGACGGCGTTCCTCGCCGAGTTCGGCGAGCGTGGTCAGGCCGAACTGCAGGACGTGCGCCGTTGAAACTTGAGGTCGACCTCTCCTGGCTGCTGATGACAGCCGAGCAGTACACGCCGGGCGATCCGCAGGTCACCGACTACGGGTCGCTGCTGGCGGCGGTCGCCCGCCACCAGGCCGACATCTTCGACATCGCCGTCTACCCCGAGCCGCAGGACCGCGCGGCAGCGCTCATGCACCAGCTCATCCGGGTGCCCGCCTTGGAGCGCAACAACGAGCTGTTTGCCACCGCTGTCGCGTACGCGTACCTGTCGGCGAGCGGCTGCTCGGTCGCCACCACCGCACGTGAGGTGCGCAGCCTCGCCCGGGCGATCCGCGAGGGCAAGCTGGGCGTCGGCGGGGTGGCCGAACGGCTGGCCGCCTGGGTGGTGGACGAGCCGGAGGACGAGGAGGTCAGCGGCGAGGACGACGGGGAGGAGGGCGAGGCTGACTAGCCGAGCGTGAGGGCCGAGCGGGGCGATGCACCCTCGGCCGGGGCGGCCGCGTGAGGGTGGGAGCGGGTTCGAGCCCGGGCGGACGGCGCCGGCGCGCGCCGGGCGGCCTGCTCACGCTGAGTACCCTGGGAGTTCGAACCCCCAGGTGAGGACCGACTGACGTTGTTGCAGGACATCGAGCGCTATCTGGCCTGCCCGCACTGCGCGCAGCCGCTCACTCTCGACGGGCGCACCCTGCGCTGCACGGCGGGGCACAGCTTCGACCAGGCCAAGCAGGGCTACGTCAGCCTCCTGCCGGGGGATGCGCACACGGGCACGGGCGACACCGCGGAGATGGTGGCCGCCCGCAGCGACTTCCTCGCGGCCGGGCACTACCGGCCGATCGCGGATGCACTGGCCGCGGCGGCCGGCGACGCTGCCGACGGGTTGGTGACCGACCTCGGGGCCGGTACCGGGTACTACCTCACGCATGTCCTGGAGCAGGCGGCGGGCGGCGTGGGGGCGGCCCTGGACATCTCCAAGTACGCCTTGCGCCGTGCGGCCAAGGCGCACCCGCGGATCGGCGCCGTGGTCTGCGACGCCTGGCGGCCGCTCCCGCTCCAGGACGGCTGCGCGGACTTGGTGCTCAACGTCTTCGCGCCTCGCAACGGCCCCGAGATCCAGCGGGTGCTCCGGCCCGGCGGCCGGCTGCTGGTGGTAACGCCGACCTCCCGTCACCTGGGCGAGTTGGTTGCCGCGCTCGGTCTGCTCTCCGTGGACGAGGACAAGGACCGGCGGATCGACGAGAAGCTCGGGCCATGGCTCGAGCGGGGGGAACAGGCGGAGGTCGACTTCCGGCTGAGCCTGTCCCAGGCCGAGGCGGCGGCCGTGGTCGCGATGGGGCCGAACGCCTGGCACACCGATCCCGGCCGGCTGGCGGCGGCGCTGGCCGAGCTGGGGGATCCGGTGTCCGTGACCGGCTCGGTGCGGGTGACGACCTACTTCCGTTGAGGGGCTCCGAGGAGATCCGGACTCTTAGGGATGAATCTCCCGAGAAGGCACGTTTCGCCTCTTTCGGCGGAGGCTAAGGTCCCCCGAGTGACCAGTGAAGCCTCGCCCGGCCTTCGGACGGGGGAATCCCCGCCGTCCGCCACCCGCCCCACCTTCCGCCCTACCGTCGAGGAGCTCAGGCTCACGTCCTTCAAGTCCTACCGCCGGACCTCCCTGCCGCTCTCACCGCTGACCGTGCTTTACGGACCGTCAGGGGTCGGGAAGTCCAATGCGATGGACTCGCTGACGGTGCTTTCGCGGCTCGCGCTCGGCGAGGCGATCGCGCCCTCGCTGGACGGGTTCGGCGGCACGTCCGGACCGCTCGCCACACCCGTCCGGGGCGGGCTCGCGGGCTGTGTGCCGCACGGGCGCAACGCGATCATCCTGGGCTGCACGGTGCGGTCGGCGATCGGGCCGATCCGCTTGGAACTGGTGATCCGGACGGACGGCGTGGTGCGGGTGGCCAGGGAGTGGCTGACCTGCGACGGACGGACTCTCGTCGAGACCGGCGAGCAGGACGTGGCGCACGGGCGGATCAACGTCACCTGGCACAACGACACCCGGCAGGGTGACATCCGCGCGCCCTTCCCGAGCTGCGCACTGATCACGAGCCAGATCCCGCTCCGGGTGGCCGGCTCGTCCCCGGGCGAGCGGATGGTGCTCGCTGCGAGCGAGCAACTGCTCACCGCACTGCGAGAGGTGTTCCCGCTGCATCCTGTACCCGCGCAGATGCGCGGGTGGGCCAAGGCCGATCCGGAAGCCCGGCTGCTCGGCACCGCCGCCAATATCTCGCCCGTGCTGGCCCGGCTCAAGGGCGAGTGCACCAGGCGGTACGGAAAGCTGCTCAAGGCGGTGCAGGCCGCGGCGCCGCACCCGTTGCTCGGGCTGGACGTCGCGCGGCGGGGGCCGGAGGACCAGGAGCGGCTGATGGCCGTCTTCGACGAGGGCGTCCTCGGGCGGACCGGCGCGGACCAGGCCTCTGACGGCATGCTCCGGCTGCTGGCCTTCGCGGCGGTGCTGCTCACCGGCGCCGGGGTGCTCGACGTCGACCCGGCCGCCGAGGTGCCGCTGGCGCACCGTCAGCTCACGGTGCTGGCCGAGGACCTCGGTGCCGGGCTCGCCGCCGACCAGATCGCGGCTCTGCTGCGGTTGGCGCGCGAAGTGTGCGACCGGGAGGACGTGCGGTTGCTCGGTGCGTTGCAGGACCCGCAGGCGGCGCGGGAGGTGGGTGGGATCGACCTGGTCGAGTGCCGCCGGGATCCGGCGACCGGGCACAGCGTGCTGCGGCCGGAGACTCCGCGGGTGCCGGCCCAGGGAGCGGGTGGGGCGGACAGCTGAGGCCGGAACTCGTCGGGGCCGGCGGGGCAGTGCGCTCGAGTGCGGTAGACCTTGGGGGTGAACGATCGAGAGGTGGGTACGGAGTCGGCGGGCTCGGGGCGGTTTCCGGCCGGGCGGAGCGACGGGCTGGATGCTCTGCAGGAGCGGCTGACGGAGTTCGCCGCCGCGCGGGACTGGCAGCAGTACCACGTGCCGAAGAACCTGGCGGCGGCCCTGAGTGTGGAGGCGGGGGAGCTGCTGGAGATCTTCCAGTGGCTCACGCCCGAGCAGGCGGCGGCGGTGATGGACGATGCCGAGACCGCTCACCGGGTGCGGGACGAAGTAGCCGATGTGATGGCTTACCTGCTGCAATTCTGCACCTCCGTCGGTGTGGATCCGTTGGCCGCGTTGGCGGCCAAGATCGAGCGGAACGAGCTCCGCTTCCCGGCGCCGAAACGGCGCGGCGAGCGAGGAGAGCGAGAGTAGGCGACCTCGGGGCCGTCGAGGCGGAATCCCGCCAGGCCTGTGGACAACCGGGATGCCGGCTCACTCGATTGGGTCAACATCCCGCTGGAATGTCGTCCGTGTGGGTGACATGACTTGTCCACAGGGCCTGGTTATCCACAGCTTTTGACTGGTTGCTGCGCGGAGCTTGACCGCACAGCACGCTTGCGCCGTGAACGACCGTCTGAGAAGGCGGACCGACGTAAGCGAAGGGAGCGGCGAGAGATGGAAGCGCTGCGACTGATCAAGACAGCTCGGCACGCCCTGTCCCAGGCACGCACCGTGCCGGACGTGCTGACGGAGGCTTGGCAGGCCGGGACTCTCACCGAGTTGATCGGTGCCCGGATCGCAGAGACGGAGAGCGGCGAGGTCGGCGCTCTCGGCCAACTGCTCTGCGAAGCCGGGGCGCATGCCGTCAGTTCGGTGGAGCAGCCTGCGACGTCGGGTGGCACGGCCGAGGAGTCCGACTGGCAGCGGGCCGAGTGGAGCGGCGCGGGGCGGGCGGGCCGGTTGACGGAGCTCGGCGAGCTCGTCCCCGCGCTGGAGGAGCTTGAGCGGCTGCTCCACGATGTGGCCGACTCGCTGGTGGTGCTGGCGTGCGGTGCCGAGGGGGAGAGCCTCTACTGGTGCTGCATCGACGGTGTCGACGCCGGGGCGGAGTGCAAGGACCTGGTCGCGGACCTGCTGCAGACGGTCCGCAAGGAGCGCGGGGACGAGGCCGGGCCGACGGCGGTCGAGGCGGGAGAGGCCGAGGCGGCGGAATGGGCGGACGAGTTCGACGAGTCGGTGGCTCTGGAGCGGTCGAGCGAGGGCGCTGGTGCGGGTTCCGGTGTGGGCCGCTCGGGCCGAGGTGGTGCGGGCTTCTCAGGCACGGACCGGGAACGCCCCGGCCCGGGCCGTTCGAGGCCCGGGCCGGCTGTGGAGCAGGACACGGAGGAGGAGGTGCCGCTACTGCTGGTACCGCTCAGTCCGCCGGTCACGGGGCGTGGCTACCAACCGGTGGCCGAGAGGCCGGTGGAGTCGTCGGCCGCGATGCGGTCCTCGGCGGCGCGGGCGCCGGACGACTGCAGGTCGGCGTCGAGCCCGGCGAGGTCCGCGTTGACGGAGTTGAGCAGCTCCTGCATCTGTTCGAGCAGGCTCTTGGGCGCGGCCGGGGTTGCCGGGAGGACGTGCGGAGCGGACTCCAGGGGTGCAGCGGGTGTCTCGGACCAGGGCTCGGACATGAGGGGGCCCCTCCAGCTCGGTAGTGCGGTGTGAGTAGTCAGGGCAGTGACCGGGCGGCTGCCCGGGCCAGCCGCCCCGTTGGTGCAACGAAACGGCTTCCTGACTGGTCACGGCGGACCACTCGTAGCGGTCCAACCACCGCTGTGGTCAGCCGCAGGAGTGACGCCGGGTTTGCGGCGCACCGGCGGCCTCGGCTAACGCCGGCCTGACCGCGGGCCAGAACACAGCACCTCGGGCCGGAACGCAGCACTGAGCACCGGACCGCGGAACTCCCGGGCCGGACACAGCACCCGGGGCGAGATGCAGAACCCCCGGGCCGTCAGATGCGACGGACCGGGGGCAGCGTGGCCCGGTCAGGCCGGGCCTCGAGGAGAGGAGATCAGTTGTGCGCGTGCAGCTCGGCGTTCAGACCGCCCCACGAGCCGGACCGGGCGATGACCTCGACCGCGCCGCTCTGCGAGTTGCGGCGGAAGAGCAGGTTGTCCTGGCCGGACAGCTCCACAGCCTTGGCGATCTTGCCGTCCGGCGTGGTCACCCGGGTGCCCGCGGTGACGTAGAGGCCGGCCTCGACCACGCAGTCACTGCCCAGCGAGATGCCGATGCCGGCGTTGGCGCCGAGCAGGCAGCGCTCGCCGACGGAGACGACCTGCTTGCCGCCACCGGAGAGGGTGCCCATGATCGAGGCGCCGCCACCGATGTCGCTGTGGTCGCCGACCACGACGCCTGCGCTGATCCGGCCCTCGACCATCGAGGTGCCGAGGGTGCCGGCGTTGAAGTTGACGAAGCCCTCGTGCATGACGGTGGTGCCCACGGCCAGGTGAGCACCGAGGCGGACACGGTCCGCGTGCGCGATCCGGACGCCGGACGGTGCCACGTAGTCGGTCATCCGCGGGAACTTGTCGATGCCGTACACGGCCAGCTGGCCACCCCCGGCACGGACGGCGAGGCGGGCCCGCTCGACCTGGTCGACCGGCACTGGGCCGATGCTCGTCCAGGCGACGTTGGCCAGCAGGCCGAACAGACCGTCCAGGTTCTGCCCGTGCGGGCGGACCAGGCGGTGGCTCAGCAGGTGCAGGCGCAGGTACGCGTCGTGCGCGTCGATCGGCTTCTCGTCCAGCGAGGCGATGGTGGTGCGCACCGCGACGACCTCGACGCCCCGACGCGCGTCGGCACGCAGGGCCTCGGAGGCGCCTGCGCCGAGCTCGGCGTCGGCCTCGGCGGCGGTCAGGCGCACGGTGCCGGCCGGGCCGGGCTCCGAGACCAGCTTCGGCGCGGGGTACCAGGTGTCGAGGACGGTGCCGTCGGCGGCGATGGTCGCCAGACCGGAGGCGACAGCGCCGCTTGCGAGGGTGGAGGTTTCAGCAGTCACATCGTGCACGTTAACGAATCCCGGGTGCCGGTGCTGAACGCGCTCACCGTGCGGACAGCGGGGGCAGGGGCGTGGGAGACGAAACTCGATACCCCTGTTCGTGCTGCTCAGCGATACTCGGACGGGTGTTCATCTCGATCTCCACCACCGGTACGGCCGAACGCCCGGCTACTGACCTGGGCTTTCTGCTGCACAAACACCCTGACCGGGTCCAGCGGTTCGACACCTCGCACGGTGAGGCGCACGTCTTCTACCCCGAGGCCACCGAGGCGGTCTGCACGGCTGCCCTGCTGCTGGACATCGACCCCGTCGCCCTCGTACGCCGAGGTCGCGGCAAGGGACGCGGCGGCTCACCGGACTTCGCGCTCGCCCAATACGTCAACGACCGCCCCTATGCCGCTTCGTCCCTGCTGGCGGTGGCGCTGCGGACGGTGTTCCGAACGGCCATGAAGGGCGTCTGCGAACACCGGCCCGCGCTGGCGGAGGTGGCGATCCCGCTGCGGATCTCGCTTCCCGCCGTGCCGGTGAAGGCTGCCGGGGAGGGAGCCGAAGGGCTGACGGAGAGCGAGCCGGCCGCGATGGTGCGGCGACTCTTCGAACCTCTCGGCTGGCAGGTGACGGCGGAGCCCGTCCCGCTGGACGAGGAGTTCCCCGAGTGGGGCCTTTCGCGTTACGTCCGGGTGGAGCTGCAGGGAGACCTCCGGCTCGCCGAGGCGCTGCAGCAGCTCTATGTACTGCTTCCCGTCCTGGACGGTTCCAAGCACTACTGGGTCGCTCCGGACGAGGTGGACAAGCTGCTCGCCGCGGGCGGCGGCTGGCTGGTGAGCCACCCGGAGCTGGCCCTGATCACGCGGCGCTACCTGGCGCGTCGTTGGGCGCTGACCCGCACGGCGATGTCCAGGCTGGAGCTGGCTCGCCTGGCCGAGGCCGACGACCGCGAGGCGGAGGAGCTCGACAACGCGGTGGCCGAGCTGGCCGCTGACGAGCTGCCCGACGAAGCGACCGCCGGACTGCCCCGACTGCCCGGACTGCCCGGCCGCCCGGTCGGCGGACCGGTTGCAGGACTGGCCGGCGAGCAGGCTGACGGACCCTGCTTGACCGGGAAGACCAATGGTGAGGCCCTCACGTCTGCCAACCGCGCGGAGGAGGTGAGAGAGGAGATGACAGCTGTGGCGACCGAGCGAACGGACCACGAGGACGGGGCCGACCTGGCGGGCGAGCCGTCGGCGGAGAAGAAGCCGGTGACGCTCGCCGTGCAGCGGCGCCGCGCGATCCTGGACGCGCTGGCCGAGACGGGAGCGTCCCGGGTGCTCGACCTCGGTTGCGGTCAGGGCGAGCTCGTCGAGGCGCTGCTCAAGGAGACCAAGGTGGCCGAGGTACTCGGAGTGGACGTCTCGGTGAAGGCCCTGACGGTGGCCGCCCGTCGGCTCCGGCTGGACCGGATGACGGAGCGGCAGTCAGCCCGGGTCAAGCTCGTGCAGGGTGCTCTCACCTACACCGACGCACGGCTGAAGGGCTACGACGCCGCCGTCCTCTCCGAGGTGATCGAGCACCTTGACCTGCCCCGGTTGCCCGCGCTGGAGTACGCGGTCTTCGGTGCGGCCCGCCCCGGCGCGGTCGTCGTGACCACCCCGAACGTCGAGTACAACGTGCGCTGGGACAGCCTGCCCGCCGGGCACGTACGGCACTCCGACCACCGGTTCGAGTGGGACAGAGCGACCTTTCGGTCCTGGGCGGAGCAGATCGGGCGCACCTACGGGTACACGGTCACCATCCGCCCGGTGGGCCCGTACGACGAGGAGGTGGGTGCCCCGACCCAGCTCGCACTGTTCCGGGCCGGATCAGCCGACCCGGCCTCGGACATCACCAACACCAACACCAGCAACACCAACACCAACACCACCCACACCGACACCGCCTCTGAAGGGAGCGTGACCCGATGACCGAGGAGACCAGAGCCCACCAGGAACCGACGGAGCAGCCGGAGCAGTCTCCCCGGCGCCGCGTCCTGCCGGTCACCGACGTCTCGCTCGTGGTGCTGGTCGGGACCACGGGCGCGGGCAAGTCCAGCTTCGCGCGGGCGCACTTCAAGCCGACCGAGGTGGTCTCCTCCGACTTCTGCCGGGGGCTCGTCTCGGACGACGAGAACGATCAGTCGGCCTCCTCGGACGCCTTCGACGTGCTGCACTACATCGTCGGCAAGCGGCTCGCGGCCGGACGCCTGACAGTGGTCGACGCCACCAATGTCCAGCCCGAGGCGCGCAAGCAGTTGGTCCGGATCGCCCGCGAGCACGACGTGCTCCCGATCGCGATCGTGCTCGACATCCCGCCTGCCGTCTGCGCCGAGCGCAACCGGCACCGGCCGGACCGTCAGCTGCCCCAGCACGTGATCCCGCGTCAGCAGCGCGAGCTTCGGCGCTCGATCAAGGGGCTGGAGCGCGAGGGCTTCCGCAAGGTGCACATCCTGCGTGGCGAGGCCGAGGTGGCCGCGGCCGAGATCGAGCTGGAGAAGCGCTACAACGACCTGCGGCACCTCACCGGCCCGTTCGACATCGTGGGTGACATCCACGGCTGCCGCTCCGAGCTGGAGACGCTGCTCACCCGGCTCGGGTACACGCTCGCCCGGGACGAGCAGGGCCGGCCGGTCGACGCCGTCCACCCGCAGGGCCGTACCGCCGTGTTCGTCGGAGACCTGGTCGACCGCGGGCCGGACAGTCCCGGTGTCCTGCGCCTGGTGATGGGGATGGTCGCGGCCGGCCACGCCGTCTGCGTCCCCGGGAACCACGAGAACAAGCTCGGACGCTGGATGGGCGGTCGGAAGGTTACCGTCTCGTACGGTCTGCAGGAGACGCTGGACCAGATGGCGGGGGAGGACGAGGAGTTCCACCGTCAGGTCCGGTCCTTCATCCAGGGGCTCGTCAGCCACTACCTGCTCGACGGCGGGAACCTGGTGGTCTGCCACGCCGGTCTGCCGGAGAAGTACCACGGCCGAGCCTCCGGCCGGGTCCGCTCGCACGCGCTCTACGGGGACACCACCGGGGAGACGGACGAGTACGGCCTGCCGGTCCGCTACCCGTGGGCGGAGGAGTACCGGGGCCGGGCACTGGTGGTCTACGGGCACACCCCCGTACCCACCGCGAGCTTCGTCAACAACACCATCTGCCTCGACACCGGCTGCGTGTTCGGCGGCAGCCTGACCGCTCTGCGGTACCCCGAGCGGGAGCTGGTGAGTGTCGAGGCCGAGCAGGAGTGGTACGCCCCGATCCGTCCGCTGCACAGTGACGCGCCGGGTGGCCGGGAGGGGCGTCCGCTCGACCTGGCCGACGTCTCCGGGCGCCGGATCGTCGAGACGGCGCTGCACGGGCGGATCTCCGTCCGGGAGGAGAACGCCGCTGCCGCGCTGGAGGTGATGAGCCGCTTCGCCCTCGACCCGAGGCTGCTCGCCTACCTCCCGCCGACCATGGCGCCCAGCGCGACCTCCCGCCGGGAGGGCTACCTGGAGCACCCCGAGGAGGCCTTCGCGGCCTACCGGGAGGACGGCGTGCGCCAGGTGGTGTGCGAGGAGAAGCACATGGGCTCCCGCGCGGTCGTCCTGGTCGCCCGGGATGACGAGTCGCTGGAGAAGCGGTTCGGTGTCCCCGGCCCCGGGGCGATCTGGACCAGGACGGGCCGGGCATTCCTCAGTGACGAGGAGCTGACCGGTGCGGTGCTGGACCGGGTGCGGGCCGCCGCCGAGCGGGCCGGGTTGTTCGACGAGCTGGGCACCGGCTGGCTGCTGCTCGATGCCGAGCTGATGCCGTGGTCGCTCAAGGCCGTCGAGCTGCTGCGCCGTCAGTACGCGGCGGTCGGAGCGGCGGCCGGTTCGGCGCTGCCCACGGTGCTCTCGGCGCTGGACCAGGCCGGTGCCCGGGGGCTCGACCTCGGCGAGCTGACCGAGCGCCAGCGGCGCCGGGCGGCGGACGCCGAGGCGTTCACCGCCGCGTACCGGCGCTACTGCTGGCCGACGGAGGGCCTGGCCGGCATCCGGCTGGCGCCGTTCCAGGTGCTGGCAGCCGAGGGGGCGAACCTCGCGGTCCGCCCGCACGACGAGCACCTGGCGTGGATCGACCGACTGGTGGCGGCTGACGACCGCGAGGCGCCGATCCTCCAGACGACCGGTCGGCTGGTGGTGGACACCCTTGACGAGGAGTCCGTCAGCGCCGGTGTCGCCTGGTGGGAGGGGCTCACCACGGCCGGCGGCGAGGGCATGGTGGTGAAGCCGCTCTGTTCGCTCGCACGCGGCACCGCCGGGAAGGGCGGCCCCAACGGGCTGATCCAGCCGGGCATCAAGGTCCGTGGGCGGGAGTACCTGCGGATCATCTACGGTCCGGACTACACCGAGTACCTGGACCAGCTGCGCCAGCGCTTCCTCGGCCACAAGCGCTCGCTGGCCCTCCGGGAGTACGCCCTCGGTCTGGAAGCGCTGGACCGGCTGGCCACGGGCGAGCCGCTCTGGCGGGTCCACGAGGCGGTGTTCGCCGTCCTGGCACTGGAGTCGGAGCCGGTGGACCCCCGGCTGTAGGTAGGTCAGCAGGCAGGTAGGCAGGCAGGCCCGGGCCAGGAGGGTAGGTCGGGGTCGGAGGGCGTGTGTCCGGGACGGGGAAGAAGAAGGGAGTGCATAAGAATGCGCGTCTTCGTATACACTTCCCCATCTCGGCACCCGGCCACCGTCCCGCCCACGCAACCCCAGGAGCCCGGCATGGCGTTCAACCTTCGGAACCGGCACTTCCTCAAGGAGCTCGACTTCACTCCGCAGGAGTTCCACTTCCTGCTGGGTCTCTCCGCGCAGCTGAAGGCAGCCAAGTACGCCGGGACGGAGCAGCCGAGGCTGCGCGGCAAGAACATCGCGTTGATCTTCGAGAAGACCTCCACCCGGACCCGGTGCGCATTCGAGGTCGCGGCCCATGACCAGGGCGCGACCACGACGTACCTGGACCCGGCCGGTTCGCAGATGGGGCACAAGGAGTCGATCAAGGACACGGCCCGGGTGCTCGGGCGGATGTTCGACGGGATCGAGTACCGCGGTCATGGGCAGGAGGTCGTCGAGGAGCTGGCGGAGTACGCCGGAGTGCCGGTCTGGAACGGGCTGACCGACGAGTGGCACCCCACCCAGATGCTGGCGGACGTGCTCACCATCCAGGAGCACGGCGCCAAGCCGCTGACCGAGACCACTCTCGTCTACCTCGGCGACGCCCGCTGCAACACCGGCAACTCGCTGCTCGTCACCGGTGCTCTGCTGGGGATGGACATCCGGATCGTCGCGCCCAAGCAGCTATGGCCCACCGAGGAGGTGCAGAAGGCGGCCGAGTCGCTGGCCGGGTCGACCGGTGCCCGGATCACCCTCACCGAGGACGTGGCCGCCGGAGTCGCCGGCGCCGACTTCCTCTACACCGACGTCTGGGTCTCGATGGGCGAGCCCAAGGAGGTCTGGGCCGAGCGGATCGCGCTGCTCAAGCCGTACCAGGTCTCGATGGACACGGTCCGGGCCACCGGCAACCCGGACGTGAAGTTCCTGCACTGCCTCCCGGCCTTCCACGACCTCGGCACCGCGATCGGCCGTCAGATGTACGAGACGACGGGCATGTCCGAGCTGGAGGTGACCGACGAGGTCTTCGAGTCCCGGCACTCGGTGGTCTTCGACCAGGCGGAGAACCGCCTGCACACCATCAAGGCCGTGCTGGTGGCGACCCTGGGCGCCTGAGGTCCCAGCGGGAGTGACCGGGTGCGGGCCCGGTCGGGAGCTGAGCCCCGTCAGAAGTCCACGTCGATGCAGGCCGCGCGGTCGGCGGCGGCGTGGGTGCCGGTCGGGGTGTCCGCCGGGGTGCCCGCGTGGAGGACCAGGGAGCGGGCCTCACCCGGGCGGAAGTCCCAGTCGACCGTGCTCTGGGCCGTGCCGGTGCCTTCGTCGTCGGTGAGGACAGTGAGCCGCAGCTCGTTGCTGTCGTTCGCGTAGGCCGGATCGGTGGAGGGCTGCACGGGGTCGAGCTGGTCCTGGTAGTGGGGGCCGGCGGCGGCCGGGTCCGCCCCGCAGCGCCCGGTGTGGGCGTGGACGGGGAAGGAGTGTCTGGCTGCGACTCCCGAGAGCCGCAGCTGCACGGTCGTCCGGCCGCCGGCCCGGACGACCGTCACGTGGGCGTGGGCACCGAAGGGCACGAGGTCCTGGGCGTAGCTGACCGCTGTCGGCGGCAGGAAGGCCGTGGCCGGGGCGAAGTCCGCGTCCATGGTGGTCACGGGGGCGGCGAACGACGGCAGGACCGCCAGCGGCAGCAGGGCGGCGGGGACGGAGAACGGCAGGGGCATCGCGGCGGCCTTTCAGGACGGGCGCCCGGGGAGCAGGGCACCTGGAGCAGGGTCACCGCATACCGTGGCGGCCCGCCCCGGCCGAGCCTCGCTGCCGTGCCGGAGTGTCACCCGCTGGGGTGTCACCCGTACGAGCGGCCTGACCCCGGTCCCCGTTCTGGCCCCGGTTCCCGTTCTGGCCCCGGTTCCCGTTCCGGCCCGGGCTCGCCCCAGCCGTCCTAACGGCGAACCAGGGCAGTCAGCTCCCGGACGGGCCGATGCCCCGGATCTCGCAGCGGGGTCCGCTGGCCCGCATCAGCCGGAGGTCGGCCGTCACCAGTGGGGCGTCCAGGGATTCGGCGACCGCCACGTACGCGGCGTCGTCCGGGGTCAGGTTGTCCTTCAGTTCCCACACCCGGTCGAGCAGCGGACCGAGGGCGACCTTGTGGAAGGCCAGCACGGGGAGCCGGGCCGCGATGGCCGCGACCTCCTCGGCGGTGTTCTCCTTCGCGAGGTAGCGCCCGCGAAGTGACTGCATCACCTCGATGAGGAGGTGTTCCGGGGCTGCCCAGGCCGGGTCGGCGGCGAGGGCGGCGCGAGCCGCGTCGCCCCGGGGGCCGCGGTCAGCGAGGGAGAGCACCAGGGCGGAGGCGTCGACGACGATCACGGGAGGCTCCGGAGCGGGAGGTGGCGGGCGGGTCCCTCACCGTAACGGGGAGCCGACACCCCCGGGCCTGGCGGGTCGTCAGCTCCGGAGCAGCGAGTTCCTGAGCGGCGAGCTCCGGAGCTGCGGGACCCGGGGCGTCGGCCTTGGGCGTCCGAGCTCGGGATGTCCGAGCTCCGGCCGTCAGTTCCGGCCGACCTGCGGGAGTGCTCCAGCGGTCGTGCCGCCGTCCAAGTAAGACGTGATCGTGCGCCGTGCCTTCGCGGCGAACTCCTCGGGCACCGAGGCCTGGAGTTCGGGGCTGGTCGCGGCGGCCTTGAGCTGGTCCAGAGTGACGGTCGGGGGCGTGGGTGAGGGCGTGGGTGAGGGCGAGCCGGGCCCGTTGGTGTACTGGAGGCGGTCGGCGGAGGCGACGACCAGGGTGCCGTCCGCGCGGAGCAGCCAGACGTCCCGCGTGGTCATGCCGTAATCGGTGACGTCCTCGCTCAGGCGGAGGCGGCTGCCGTCCGGCAGGGTGCTCGTGGTGCAGGCGCGGTAGTTGCCGGGGGCGGGGTGGGTGCAGCCGAGCAGGGTGTCCAGGGGCTGCTTCAGGCTGAAGCGGGTGCCCGTCCACGGGTTCGTGGTGCCCTGGTCGTGGCCCGGTCCGTAGCCGGTGCGGAGCGAGACGTTGACGGTCTCGGTGTATGCCGGGGCGCTGGACGCGTCGGCTCCGGCGAGGGTAGCGCTGCTCAGCACCGCCACCTGCCGGCCGTTTCCGGCCGGCAGAACGAGCTGGGAGCCCTGAGCCAGGAGCCGGGGCGTGCCGGCCGGGAGCGCGTCGTAGAGTGCGAGCAGCGCTGCCTGGCCGGTCAGGGGGGTGCCGTGGGTCTGCCCGGTGGTGGCAACCGTGGTGGCAGCCTTAGGGCTCTCGGTGGCCCCGGCGGCGGCCGAGGTTGAGGCTGCACCGGGGACGAGCAGCAGCCCGCCGCCCACCCCCAGGGCGGCGACCGCCGCCACCGAGGCGGCGATCCCCGCCCGTCGGCGCCGCCGCAGCGCACGACCCTGGGCGGCGGCGCCGACCACCAGCGAGGTCAGCTCGGGGTGGACGGCGGTCATGGTGCGGTGAAGGGTCTCGGAGAGCTGCTGTCCGCTCTGGTCCAGGTCTTCCATGGGAGGAACTCCGTTCTGGTGGATGGCGGCGGGAGTACAGGCCGGGAGAACAAATGGGGGGTACAGGCAGGGAGAACAGACGGGGGTACAGGCAGGGAGAACGAGCAGGCAGGGAGCCAGGCTGGTCGTCAGGGCCCCAGGAGGAGGTCGGCCCGGGGGCTGAGGGCCGCGCGGAGGCGGGTGAGGGAGCGGAGGCACTGGCTGCGGACGGCGCCGGGGGTGAGCCCGAGTTCGGCGGCGGTCTCCTCGACGCTGCGGTCCTCCCAGTAGCGGAGGACGAGCACGGCGCGGTCGCGCGGCGGCAGGCCGCTGAGCGCGGTGAGCAGGGTGAGGCGCAGGGCGGTGTCGCCGTCGCTCTCGGCCGGGAGTTCGGGGAACTCGCCGAGGGTGGGCTGTTCGGAGCTGCGGCGCAGTCGGCGGTGCGAGAGG
The DNA here is from genome assembly GCF_040296285.1 of Kitasatospora sp. NPDC002227. Taxonomy (NCBI): domain Bacteria; kingdom Bacillati; phylum Actinomycetota; class Actinomycetes; order Kitasatosporales; family Streptomycetaceae; genus Kitasatospora; species Kitasatospora sp. NPDC002227. The sequence continues at coordinate 95,737 of NZ_JBEOWY010000021.1, read as the reverse complement.
TAGGTCCGGAGCAGAACGCTGCGGCTGTACGCCTCCGGGCTGTCGGCCCGCTGGACCCGCCCCCAGGCCGCGTACAGCTTGGCGAGGGTGGTCTGGGTGAGGTCCTCGGCGAGGTGCCAGTCACCGCACAGCAGGAGCGCGGTCCGGAACAGGTGCGCCCCCCTGACCTGGGCGAACTCCTCGAACCCGCCCGCCGAGCCCGTCGAGCCCGCCGAGCCCGTCGAGCCCGCCGCGCCCGCCGCGCCCGCAGCAGGTCCCGCGGCTGAGCCCGCCGCAGAGCCCGCCGCGCCCGCCACGGATCCCGCCATCGATCCCGCCGCGTCCGACCGCCGTCGACGTGTCCCGATCACTCGTCCCCCAGAAGTCCCCGGCCCGGCCGTCCGCCGTGCCCAGGCCCGGCGGTCTGCCGCGCCTGGTGGACTTGACGCCTGAGCGGGCGGCCCGCGTTACGCGCTCCCGGTGGAGGAAATCCGCGCGGCACCAGAGAGTGGTGGGGGCGGGAGCTGACAGAGACGGTCGTGGGCCCCGTCGGAGGGCATGCCTGACGTCATCCGTGCAGGGGCATGCATTATGGTTTATCTCGACATCGAGATAACTCCGCGCTAGGATTTATCTTGACGTCAAGATACTTGCCGGAAGGCGCACATCACCCAGCCTCGGCCGGTCGAGCCAAGTAAGGCTTACCTTACCAGCGCCCCACGCACCGCACGAAGCACCTAGAAGGAGTCAGTCGTGTCCGCGAACAGCTTCGACGCCCGCAGCTCGCTGCAGGTGGGCGACGAGTCGTACGAGATCTTCAAGCTCTCTGCCGTCGAGGGTTCCGAGCGGCTGCCGTACAGCCTCAAGGTGCTGCTGGAGAACCTGCTCCGCACGGAGGACGGCGCGAACATCACCGCCGACCACATCCGCGCCCTCGGCAACTGGGACGCCACCGCCGAGCCGAGCGAGGAGATCCAGTTCACGCCGGCCCGCGTGATCATGCAGGACTTCACCGGTGTGCCGTGCGTCGTCGACCTCGCCACCATGCGTGAGGCCGTCAAGGAGCTGGGCGGCGACCCGGCGAAGATCAACCCGCTGGCCCCGGCCGAGCTGGTCATCGACCACTCCGTCATCGCCGACAAGTTCGGCACCAAGGACGCGTTCACCCAGAACGTCGAGATCGAGTACGGCCGCAACAAGGAGCGCTACCAGTTCCTGCGCTGGGGCCAGACCGCGTTCGACGAGTTCAAGGTCGTCCCGCCGGGCACCGGCATCGTGCACCAGGTCAACATCGAGCACCTGGCCCGCACGGTCATGGTCCGGGGCGGCCAGGCGTACCCCGACACCTGCGTCGGCACCGACTCGCACACCACCATGGTCAACGGCTTGGGCGTGCTGGGCTGGGGCGTCGGCGGCATCGAGGCCGAGGCCGCGATGCTCGGCCAGCCGGTCTCCATGCTGATCCCGCGCGTGGTCGGCTTCAAGCTCAACGGCCAGCTCCCGGCCGGCACCACCGCCACCGACCTGGTGCTCACCATCACCGAGATGCTGCGCAAGCACGGTGTGGTCGGCAAGTTCGTCGAGTTCTACGGCGAGGGCGTCACCGCGATCCCGCTGGCGAACCGCGCCACCATCGGCAACATGTCGCCGGAGTTCGGCTCGACCTGTGCGATCTTCCCGATCGACGCCGAGACCATCAACTACCTCAAGCTCACCGGCCGTGACGAGCAGCAGCTCGCCCTGGTCGAGGCGTACGCCAAGGAGCAGGGCCTCTGGCACGACCCGTCGGTCGAGCCGGTCTACTCCGAGTACCTCGAGCTGGACGTCTCCACCGTCGTCCCGTCGATCTCCGGCCCGAAGCGCCCGCAGGACCGCGTGATCCTGGCCGAGGCCGCCACCAAGTTCGCCGAGGTGCTGCCGACCTACTCGGCCGAGGCGAGCAAGCCGACCGCCGTCACCGCCCCCGACGGCTCGTCCTACGAGATCGACAACGGCGCGGTCGTGATCGCCTCGATCACCTCCTGCACCAACACCTCCAACCCCTCCGTCATGCTGGGCGCCGCCCTGCTGGCGAAGAAGGCCGTGGAGAAGGGCCTGCACGTCAAGCCCTGGGTCAAGACCACCCTGGCCCCCGGGTCCAAGGTCGTCATGGACTACTACGAGAAGGCCGGCCTGCTCCCGTACATGGAGAAGCTGGGCTTCAACCTGGTCGGCTACGGCTGCGTCACCTGCATCGGCAACTCGGGCCCGCTGCCCGAGGAGGTCTCGGCCGCGGTCAACGCCTCCGACCTGGCCGTCGTCTCGGTGCTCTCCGGCAACCGCAACTTCGAGGGCCGGATCAACCCCGACGTCAAGATGAACTACCTGGCCTCCCCGCCGCTGGTGGTCGCCTACGCCCTCGCCGGCAACATGAACGTCGACATCACCCGTGACGCCCTGGGCCAGGACGCCGACGGCAACGACGTCTTCCTCGCCGACATCTGGCCGTCGGAGAAGGAGGTCGCCGACGTGGTGGCCGCCTCGATCGACCAGGACATGTTCGACAAGGGCTACCAGGACGTCTTCGCGGGCGACCAGCGCTGGCAGTCGCTCCCCGTCCCGACCGGCAACACCTTCGAGTGGGACGCCGAGTCCACCTACGTCCGCAAGCCCCCGTACTTCGAGGGCATGGCCAAGACCCCGAGCCCGGTGAGCGACATCTCCGGCGCCCGCGTGCTGGCCAAGCTGGGCGACTCGGTCACCACCGACCACATCTCCCCGGCCGGCAACATCAAGCCGGGCACCCCGGCCGCGCAGTACCTCACCGAGCACGGTGTGGAGAAGCGCGACTTCAACTCGTACGGGTCCCGTCGTGGCAACCACGAGGTGATGATCCGCGGTACCTTCGCCAACATCCGCCTGCGCAACCAGATCGCGCCGGGCACCGAGGGCGGTTACACCCGCGACTTCACCCAGGCCGACGCGCCGGTGTCGTTCATCTACGACGCCTCGCAGAACTACCAGGCCGCCGGCATCCCGCTGGTCGTCCTGGCCGGCAAGGAGTACGGCTCCGGTTCGTCCCGTGACTGGGCCGCCAAGGGCACCGCGCTGCTCGGCGTCAAGGCCGTCATCGCCGAGTCCTACGAGCGCATCCACCGCTCGAACCTGATCGGCATGGGCGTCCTGCCGCTGCAGTTCCCGGCCGGCCAGAACGCCGAGTCGCTGGGCCTGACCGGCGAGGAGACCTTCGAGTTCACCGGCGTGACCGAGCTCAACGAGGGCCGCACCCCGAAGACCGTCAAGGTCAAGGCCGGCGAGATCGAGTTCGACGCGGTCGTGCGCATCGACACCCCCGGCGAGGCGGACTACTACCGCAACGGCGGCATCCTGCAGTACGTGCTGCGCAGCCTCATCGGCTGAGCCAGTAGGTAGTACCGAGGGTCGGACCGCCGAGCAGCGGTCCGGCCCTCGGCGTGTTACCACGGAGGTGTGAGCACCGACCCGTGGGCCCTGATCCACGCCGAGCGCCGGGCGCTGCTGGCGGACGTGCAGCAGCTGACCCCCGAGCAGTGGCGCACCCCCTCGCTCTGCACCGGCCGGTCGGTGCGGGACACCTTGGCGCACATGGCCGCCACTGCCCGGATGACCCCGCCGGGCTTCTTCCTGAAGATGATCCGGGCCGGCTTCAGCTTCGAGGCGATGACCGGCCGCGAGATCGCCGAGCTGACCGAGGGGACGATCCAGCAGACGGTGGACGCCTTCGCCGCGCAGCTGGACTCGACCTCCCACCCGCCGGGCCCGGACGACAGCTGGCTGGGCGAGACGGTGGTGCACGGTGAGGACATCCGCCGCCCGCTGGGCATCCGGCACGCGTACCCGCCCGAGGCGCTGGCCCGGTGCGCGGACTTCTACCGCAAGTCCAACCTGCTGATCGGCGGCAAGCGCCGGGTGGCCGGGCTGCGGCTGCGAGCGAGTGACACCGACTGGTCGGCGGGGGAGGGGCCCGAGGTCAGCGGCCCGATGCTGGAGCTGCTGCTGGCGATCACCGGCCGCCCGGCGGGCCTGGCACAGCTGTCCGGCGAGGGCCTTCCTATGCTCGGCGGCCGGATGTGAGCCCCTGCCCCTTGTGCGGCACCACCCAGGTGGACTAAACCTCTGTCTCAGCTTGGTCTGGACCAATGCCCCAGGCCGATTGACGCTGATTCGGAGAACGGGTCCATCATGCCCAGAAGAACGTCAGCACTGCTCGCGGCCGCCACGCTGGCCGCCCTGATCACCGCCCCCGCCACCGCGGCCCAGGCTCGTGAGAGCCTGCACGGCCAGCGGGTCGGCTACTTCACCCAGTGGGGCATCTACAGCGGTTTCTCCGCCAAGAAGGTGCAGACCTCCGGCCAGGCCGGGAAGCTCACCGTGCTCAACTACGCCTTCGGCAACGTCTCCTCGGACGGCACCTGCTTCGAGGTGAACGGCGCCGGGGTCGGCGACGCCTGGGCCGACTACCAGCGCCCGGTCGGTGCGGACGAGTCGGTGGACGGCGTGGCCGATGCCGACGGGCAGGCGGTGAAGGGCAACTTCAACCAGCTGCGCAAGCTCAAGGCCGCCAACCCGCAGCTCAAGGCCGTGATCTCGCTGGGCGGTTGGACCTGGTCCAAGTACTTCTCGGACGCCGCCGCCACCGACGCCTCGCGGAAGAAGTTCGTCTCCTCCTGCCTGGACCTCTACCTCAAGGGCAATCTGCCGGGCGTGGCAGAAGGTGCGGCCGCAGGGGTGTTTGACGGCATCGACATCGACTGGGAGTACCCCGGCGGCGGTGGCGACCCGGGCAACGTGGTCCGGCCCGAGGACGGGCACAACTACACCCTGCTGATGCAGGAGTTCCGCCGTCAGCTGGACGCGCTCGGCCGCACCCAAGGGCGCAGGCACTACCTGCTGACCGCCGCCGTCCCCTCGAACGAGACCAAGGCCGACCGGCTGGAGATCCCGGCCGTGGCCAGGGCGGTCGACTGGCTCAACCTGATGACCTACGACCTGCACGGCACCTGGGAGTCGGCCACCGACCACAACGCCAACCTCTACTCGGACAGCGCCGATCCGGCCGCCGACAACCGCTCGTACAGTGCCGACCGCGTGGTGCGGCACTACCTGTCCAAGGGGCTGCCGCCGCGCAAGGCCGTGCTGGGCGTGCCGTTCTACGGCTACGGCTGGACGGGTGTGCCGGCGGGTGACAAGTTCGGGCTGTACCAGGGCTCGACCGGTCCGGCCCGGGGTGGCAACCTGCCGTACAACCAGATCAAGGACCTGCCCGGCACCGTGCACTACGACTGGGCGCACGGTGCGACCTGGAAGTACGACGGCACCGAGTTCTGGTCCTTCGACACCCCGCAGCTGCTCACCCGCAAGGCGCAGTACGCGAGTTGGCACGGGCTCGGCGGGGTGATGGCCTGGGCGCTGGACAACGACGACGCGCAGGGGTCGCTGGTGGCCGCGCTGGACAAGGGGCTGCGCGACTGAGCCGTACCTGACAAGATAGTCCCGGCGCAGCTTTGCGCGACATCGCCTGGTGGATGTTGCGCAAAGCTGCGCATTTCTATGTTCAAGCGAGCAGTAACGCGCTACATTCTGGCCTCGAATGGCAACGAAGACGGAGAAGCGAGGCTCGGATGAGTGCGGCAGCTGGGTACAACCGTCGTGAACTCTTCAGGCGTGCGGCGGGGCTGACCGCGCTCGCGGTGACCGGCGGGCCGCTGCTCGCCGCGTGCGCCGGCGGGGGCGGCGGGGCCACGGGTACGGCCAGTGCGGTGGCGACCAGTGCGGGCAACCCGCTCGGGGTGGAGGCCTCGGCGCCACTGGAGGTGGTGATCTTCAAGGGTGGCTTCGGTGACGACTACGCCAAGGCCTTCGAGGCGCTGTACACGAAGACGTACGCGAGCGCGAAGATCACCCACACGCCGACCCAGGACGTCACCGGCCTGCTCCAGCCGCGCTTCAACGCCGGCAGCCCGCCGGACGTGGTGGACGACTCCGGCGCCAAGCAGATCAAGCTCGACGTCCTGCACAAGGCCGGCCAGCTCGCGGACCTGACCCCGCTGCTGGAGGCCCCCTACCTGGACGACCCGAGCAAGAAGGTCAAGGACGTCCTGCAGCCCGGCACGATCGAGCACGGCTCCTTCGACGGCAAGATGTACTCCCTCAACTACGTGTACTCGATCTCCGGGCTCTGGTACTCCGGCAAGCTCTTCAAGGAGAAGGGCTGGACGGCGCCGAAGACCTGGGCCGACTTCATCACCCTCTGCGCCACCATCAAGGCCGCGGGCGTCGCGCCCTTCTGCCACCAGGGCAAGTACCCGTACTACATCAACGTCGTCATCATGGACCTGCTCGCCCGCCAGGGCGGGGCGGACATCATCCACCGGGTCGACGCGCTCGACACCACCGTCTGGGACGGCCCCGAGGCCAAGGCCGCGATCGAGGCGGTCTACCAGCTGGTCGACCACGACTACCTGCTGCCGGGCACCAACGGCATGACCCACACCGAGTCGCAGACCGCCTGGAACCAGTACAAGGCCGCCTTCGTGCCCTGCGGCTCCTGGCTGGAGAACGAGCAGCTCAAGCTCACCCCGGACGACTTCGAGATGACCTTCCTCCCGATGCCGAGCCTGCCGGGCGACAAGCTGCCGCCCACCTCGCTGCGCGCCGGGGCGGACGAGCCCTTCATCGTGCCGGCCAAGGCCAAGAACGTGCAGGGCGGCATGGAGTTCCTGCGGATGATGCTGACCAAGGAGGGCGCCGGACAGTTCGCCCAGCAGGCCAACGCCGTCACCGTGCTCAAGGACGGCATCGGGCCGGACGTGAAGCTGCGCCCGGGCACCAAGTCGGCGGTGGCCGCGCTGACGGCGGCCGGATCCGACGTCTTCAACTACGACTACCCCAACACCCAGAGCGCCTTCGACATCGAACTCGGCAACGCCAGCACCGAGTTGATGGCGAACCGGATCAAGCCGGACGAGTGGCTCAAGCGGGCCAAGTCGGCTGCCGAAAAGGCCAAGAAGGCCTAGGTACGGGGAAGGACGACGCTCATGCGGCACCGCCGGTACCCGTTCATCATCGGGTTCCTCATCGCTCCGGTCACGCTCTACGCGGCCCTGGTGCTCTGGCCGTACCTGCAGACCTTCGGGTACTCGCTGACCGACTGGAACGGCCAGTCCCAGGAGATGCACTTCGTGGGCCTGGGCAACTACGGCAAGTTGCTGCACGACGAGGTCTTCCTCGGCGCGCTGGGACACAACCTGCTGCTGCTGGCGGTGCTGCCCGTGGCGACGATCCTGCTCGCACTGTTCTTCGCCTTCATGCTCAACGTCGGCGGGCGCGGCGGCGCCGGAGGAGTGCGGGGGGTGCGCGGGGCGGCGGCCTACAAGGTGCTGTTCTTCCTCCCTCAGGTGCTCTCGGTGGCGATCCTGGCCGTGCTCTGGGAGGCGGTCTACCGCCCGGACGGCGGCGGGCTGTTCAACGGCGTCCTGCAGGTGCTCGGCCTGCAGGACGCCGGCCACCCGGTCGAGTGGCTGGCCGACCCCGACCTGGTGCTCTGGTGCATCCTCGGGGTGCTGATCTGGGCCGGAGCCGGCTTCTACCTGGTGCTCTTCTCGGCCGCCATGCAGTCGGTGCCCAAGGACATCTACGAATCCGCGCTGCTGGACGGCGCCGGGCGCGGCCAGACCTTCTTCCGGATCACCCTGCCGCTGCTGTGGGACACCGTGCAGACGGCCTGGGTCTACCTCGCGATCGCCGCGATGGACGTCTTCGCACTGGTCTCCACCATGACGGTCGGCGCCAGCTACGGCGGCGGCCCGGACCACCGCAGCGAGATCATCGCGACCTACCTGATGCGCAACTTCCTCTTCTTCGGCAAGGCGGGCTACGCGTGCGCGATGGGCGTCGTGATCTTCTTCTTCACCCTCGTGCTGTCGGCCGTCGCGCTGCGGGTGACCCGGCGCGAGCGGATCGAGTTCTGATGGGCGCGCGCAAGGAGCGGACCAGCCCGCTGAACGTGTTCTCGCACGGGTTCCTGCTGCTGTGGGCCGTGATGATCGTGCTGCCGCTGCTCTGGGTGGTGCTCGGCTCCTTCAAGAGCGATGCCGAGATCGGCGGCAGCGCGTGGTCCTGGCCGGCGCACTGGGGCTTCGACGCCTTCGCCCGGGCCTGGAGCAAGGGCGGCATCGGCGGGTTCTTCCTCAACACCGTGATCGTGCTGGCCGGTTCGCTCACCCTGACGATGCTGCTCGGGGCGATGGCCGCGTACGTGCTGGCGCGGTACGAGTTCCCGGGCAACCGGGTGATCTACTACTTCTTCGTGGCCGGGGCGATGTTCCCGGTGTACCTGGCGCTGGTGCCGCTCTTCTTCATGGTGCGGCGGCTCGGTGAGATCTCCCCGCTGCTCGGGCTGAACAGCTACCTCGGGCTGATCCTGGTGTACGTCGCGTACTCGCTGCCGTTCACCGTCTTCTTCCTGCACGCCTTCCTGCGGACGCTGCCGACGGCCGTGCACGAGGCGGCGATGCTCGACGGGTGCTCGCACAGCCGGGCGTTCTTCCAGGTGATGCTGCCGATGGCCCGGCCGGGCCTGGTCAGCGTCGGGATCTTCAACCTGCTGGGGCAGTGGAACCAGTACATCCTGCCGGTCACCCTGATGCAGCCCACGTCCGGGACGGACGCGAACCGCTCGATGCTGTCGCAGGGGCTGGTGAACCTGGCGCTGCAGCAGGGGTACGCGGGGGATCCGGCGGCGCTGTTCGCGGGGATGACGATCGCGATGCTGCCGGTGCTGGTGGTCTACCTGTCGTTCCAGCGGCAGGTCCAGGCCGGCCTGACGGCCGGGACGCTCAAGTAAGGGAAACCACCGGGGGCGCGGGGCCCGCGCCCCCAGGCGGGTGGTGCAACTCAGGCAGATCGGTCGCAGGCCTGGGCGCGGAGGGCCCGGGCCAGGTCGTCGCGGCCCTCGAGGACGAGGCGGCGCAGGGCCGGGGCGGCCTGCGGGTGCTCGGCCAGCCAGGCGTCGGTGGCCGCGAGGGTGGCGTCGGTGGTCTGGTAGCGCGGGAAGAAGCCGCCGACGATCCGCATCGCGATCTCGATGCTGCGCTGTGCCCAGGCCGTCTCGAGGAGGCCGAAGTACGGCTCCAGGTAGCCGGCCGTCAGCCCGCGCTGGCCGGCCAGGTTGAAACCGGCGATGTTGGCCTCGACCAGGGCGTTGGGCAGCTCGTCGGAGTCCACCACCGCCGTCCAGGCGGCGGCCTTGGCCTCTGCCGTGGGCCGGGCGGCCAGGCAGTGGGTGAGGTGCTGCTTGCCGCTGGCGGTGTTGTCGAGCGCGAGCTCCGTCCGCAGCTCGGCCTCATCCGCGTGCCCGGCGGCGGCCAGCGCCAGCCACAGCTCCCAGCGCAGCTCCTGGTCGACCTCCAGACCGTCGATCCGGGCCGTGCCCGCGAGCAGCCCCTGGACCAGCTGCAGGTGCTCGGCCCCGCCCGCGTTCTGGGTCAGGAACCGGGCCCAGGCCAGCTGGTGGTCACTGGCGGGCTCGGCGGCGCGCAGCTCGCGCAGCGCGCCCTCCGCCAGCAGCCGGGCGCCCTCGGCGCGCCACTCGGGCGCGGCGTACAGGTCGAGCGCCGCCTTGGACTGCTGGTGCAGCGACTGCAGCACGCCGATGTCCGACTCCGTCCCGGCGAAGCGCAGCACCAGGTCGATGTAGTCGCGGGCGGGCATCAGCCCGTCCCGGGTGAGGTTCCAGACCGCCGACCAGGCCAGGGCACGGGCCAGCGGATCGGCGACGTCGCCGAGCGAGGAGCGCAGGGTGGCCAGCGAGTGGTCGTCGAAGCGGATCTTGCAGTACGTCAGGTCGTCGTCGTTGAGCAGCACCAGCGCGGGGCGCGGCCGCCCGGCCAGCTCGGGGACGACCGTGCGGGCGCCGGTCACGTCCAGCTCGATCCGGTCGGTGCGGACCAGTGTGCCGTCCGCGGCCCGGTCGTAGCAGCCGACCGCGAGGCGGTGCGGGCGCAGGCCGCTCGCGTCGTCCTGCTCGATCGCGAACTCGGTGATCCGGCCCTCGGCGTCGCAGGTCACCTGCGGGGTGAGCAGGTTGACCCCGGAGGTCTGCAGCCAGGCGGCCGACCAGGCCGTCAGGTCACGCCCGCTGGTGGCCTCCAGGGCCTCCAGCAGGTCGCCGAGCACCGTGTTGCCGAACGCGTGCCGCTTGAAGTACTGCCGGACACCCTCGAGGAAGGCGTCCCGGCCGACGTACGCCACCAGCTGCTTGAGCACCGAGGCGCCCTTGGCGTAGGTGATGCCGTCGAAGTTGAGCTTCGCGGCCTCCAGGTCGGGGATGTCGGCCGTGATCGGGTGGGTGGTGGGGAACTGGTCCTGCCGGTAGGCCCAGGCCTTGCGCCTGTTGGCGAAGGTGATCCAGGCGGCGCGGTACCGAGTCCCCGCCTCGATCTGCGAGAAGGAGCCCATGAAGTCCGCGAAGGACTCCTTCAGCCAGAGGTCGTCCCACCACTTCATGGTGACCAGGTCGCCGAACCACATGTGCGCCATCTCGTGCAGGACGACGTTGGCCCGGCCCTCGTACGCGGCCTCGGTGACCTTCGAGCGGAAGACGAACTCCTCGCGGAAGGTGACGCAGCCCGGGTTCTCCATGGCGCCGATGTTGTACTCCGGCACGAAGCACTGGTCGTACTTGCCGAAGGGGTAGGGGAAGTCGAACTCCTCGTGGAAGAAGTCCAGGCCCTGCTTGGTGACGGTGAGGATCTCGTCCGCGTCGAAGTACCGGGCCAGCGACTTGCGGCAGGTGGCGGCGAGCGGGATCTCCAGCGTGCTGCCGTCGGAGAGCTTGCGGCTGTAGTGGTCGCGGACCACGTGGTACGGACCGGCGACGACGGCGGTCAGGTACGTGGAGATCGGCTGGGTGGGGGCGAACTGCCAGACCTTGGCGCCGCCCTCGGCGGTGACGCTCTCGTGCACGGCGTTGGCGTACACGTCCCAGGCGGCCGGGGCGGTCACGGTGAAGCTGAACGGGGCCTTGAGGTCGGGCTGTTCGAAGTTGGCGAAGACCCGGCGCGAGTCGGCCGGCTCGAAGTGGGTGTAGAGGTAGGTCTCACCGTCGGCCGGGTCGAGGAAGCGGTGCAGGCCCTCGCCGGTGCGGCTGTACGCGCAGTCGGCCTCGACCACCAGCTCGTTCTGCTCCGCCAGGCCCTCGACGCTGACCCGGGCCCCGTCGAACACCACGGCCGGGTCGAGGGCGCGGCCGTTGAGGGTCACCGCGCGGACGGCCGGGGCCAGCAGGTCGACGAAGGTGGCCGCGCCCGGGGTGGCGCAGCGGAAGTTCAGCGTCGTGGTGGAGCGGAAGGTGGCCTGCGCCTGGTCCTCCGCGGCCGACACATCGAGGTGGACGCGGTAACTGTCCACGGTGAGGATGTCGGCCCGCTGCTGGGCTTCCTCTCGGCTCAGGTTCTTACCCGGCACGGGCGGTACTCCTTTGTCCGGCTCGCACGGTTGCGGTTGGCGGTGGGTTCTTCCCCGGGGAGCATCCTCGCACGCACCCCCGCCCGTACCATTGCACAGGTCCGTACCGGCCGACCGGAATGCTCGGCGGGGGAGGCGCGTTGGGCAGGGAGGTAATCTCCCTCCTCCGAGCGAAGGACGCCGTCCGTGACGACTGCCGACTCCCGCAAGATCGCCGACTTCTGGTTCGACCCGATCTGCCCCTGGGCCTGGATGACCTCCCGCTGGATGCTCGAGGTCGAGCAGCTGCGCCCGGTGGACACCCGCTGGCACGTGATGAGCCTCGCGGTGCTGAACGAGCACAACGAGAACCTGCCGGAGAAGTACCGCGAGGGCCTCAAGAAGGCCTGGGGTCCGGTCCGCGTGGTGATCGCCGCCGCGCAGGCGCACGGTGAGAAGGTCATCGGCCCGCTCTACACCGAGCTGGGCACCCGGTTCCACAACCAGGGCCTGCCGAACGAGCGCGCCACCATCGAGGCCGCCCTCACCGCCGCCGGCCTCCCGGTCGAGCTGGCCGACGCCGCCGACACCGACGCCTACGACGAGGCCCTGCGCGCCTCGCACCAGGAGGGCATCTCGCTGGTCGGCGAGGACGTCGGCACCCCAGTGATCGCGGTCGACGGCCCGGACGGCGACCGCGTCGCCTTCTTCGGACCGGTCGTCACCCCCACCCCGCGCGGCGAGGCCGCCGCCCGCCTGTGGGACGGCACCGTGCTCGTTGCCAGCACGCCTGGCTTCTACGAGATCAAGCGGACCCGGACTGCCGGTCCCAACTTTGAGTGAGTGAGTTGCACTATCCAGGGGCGCGAGGAACTGCGCTGCCGACCAGGCACCTTCGTAGAGGCCCGGTCGCGCAGTTCCTCGCGCCCCCGGTGGTTAACGCTTCAGTTTTCCGACCAGGGCCAGCACGGCCGCCAGCCCGGCCGTGAAGTAGAGCTGCACCCGGTTGTCCGCGTCGAGCGTCATCAGCGCGAGCACCGCGAGGATGCCCACCAGGGCCGCCCAGGTGAGGTAGGGGTAGAGCCACATCCGGACCGTCAGTTGCTCGGGTGCCTCGCGCTCCAGCCGCCGCCGCATCCGCAGCTGCGCCACCGCGATGAACGCCCAGACCACGAGCACGGCCGCGCCGACCATGTTGAGCAGCCAGTGGAAGACGGTCTCCGGCCACCAGTAGCTGAACAGCACCGCGAGGAACCCGAAGGCGCAGGAGGCCAGGACCGCGAGCCGCGGTACCCCGCCGCTCACCTTCGCGAGCACCCGCGGCCCCTGCCCGCGCTGGACCAGCGAGTAGGCCATCCGCGAGGAACCGTAGATGTTGGCGTTCATCGCAGAGAGCAGCGCGATCAGCACGACCACGTTCATCAGCTGCCCGGCCCCGGGGATGCCGAGGGCGTCGAGCACCGCGACGTACGGCCCGTCCTTGACCACGGCGGCGGAGTTCCACGGCACCAGGGTGACGATCACGGCCATCGAGCCGACGTAGAAGAGCGCGATCCGCCACATCGCGGTGCGCACGGCGCCCGCCACGTTGCGGCGCGGGTCCTCGGACTCGGCGGCGGCGATGGTGACGGTCTCCAGACCGCCGTACGCGAAGACCGAGGCGAGCAGGCCGGTGATCAGGCCGCTGGTGCCGTTGGGCAGGAAGCCGCCCTGGCCGGTGAGGTTGCCGGTGCCCGGGGCGTGGGTGCCGGGCAGCACGCCCAGGATGGCCAGCACGCAGACGACCAGGAAGCCCGCGATCGCGGTGATCTTCACGGCCGCGAACCAGAACTCGAACTCGCCGAAGTTCTTCACGGCCGCCAGGTTGGTGCCGCAGAAGAAGGCCATGAAGAGCGCGACCCAGACCCAGGAGGGCACCCCGGGCAGCCAGTTGGCCATCACGTGCGAGGCGCCGATCGCCTCGGCCGCGACGCCCACGCACAGCAGCGTCCAGTACATCCAACCGGCCGTCAGCCCGGCCCAGGGGCCGATCTCCCGCTCGGCGTGCACCGAGAAGGAACCGCTGGCCGGGTGGGCCGCCGACATCTCGCCGAGCATCCGCATCACCAGCATGACCAGCAGGCCTGAGACCGCGAAGGCCACCACGATGGCCGGCCCGGCGGCGGCGATGCCCGCGCCGGAGCCGACGAAGAGCCCGGCGCCGATCACGCCGCCGAGGGCGATCATCGACAGGTGGCGCGGCTTGAGGCCGTGGCCGAGCTGACCGCCGGTGGTGCCGGACGCGTCGTCCTGCGGCACCAGCGTCGGCTGGGGGGTGGAGGTCGGCATGGGCAGGTCCAGACTGTACGGATTGCGGAGAGGTCCGCTCCACTATTCGGTACGCCCGGCGGGAGCGCCAAGGAGCTCCCCCGGATGGACCGGTATACGGACGGAGTGGTGACCCGACGTGATCAGATTGCTACCCGACCCGACAGATCTGTGCCGGTTCCGACAAGTTCGGACCCTGACGCTTTGTCGGGGACGACGCCGTGCGGGTGCGACCTGCCGCGTAGGTTCGCAGGTGTCCACCCTCGTCGATCTTGGAGCCCGCCTGATGGCCACCGTCACCGCCGCACCCGCCACCACCCCCGTCCTCGCCGACCTGCTGCCGAAGGCCGCCACCCGGCTCGGCGCCCAGGCCCGTGAGCTGGCGCTGGTCGGCGGCGGCGCGGCGCTCACCGGCCTGGCCGCCCAGCTCTCGGTGAACGTGCCCGGCTCCCCGGTGCCCGTCACCGGCCAGACCTTCGCCGCCCTGCTGGTCGGCACCGCGCTCGGCGCCCGCCGGGGCATCGCCTCCCTCGGCCTCTACCTGCTGGCCGGCGCGGCCGGACTGCCGTGGTTCGCCGGGGCGAGCTCCGGCTGGGCGATGGCCAGCTTCGGGTACGTGATCGGCTTCGTGCTCGCCGCCGGGCTCACCGGCGCACTCGCCCGCCGCGGCGCCGACCGCGGCCCGCTGCGCACCGGCCTGGCGATGGTGCTCGGCAACCTGGCGATCTACGCCGTCGGAGTGCCGTACCTGGCGCTGGCCCTGCACGTCCCGCTCGCCCGCGCCGCCGAACTCGGCCTCTACCCCTACCTGGTGGGCGACGCGATCAAGGCCGCGCTGGCCGTCGGCGCCCTCCCGCTGACCTGGAAGCTGCTGGGCCGCCGCGGCTGAGCCGGTCACCCGTCAGCTGCACGCGCATGCCACACTCATACGCATGCGCGTGTACCTGGGTTCCGACCATGCCGGATATGACCTCAAGAACCACCTCGTCCAGTGGCTGAAGGAGGCCGGCCACGAGCCGGTCGACTGCGGGCCGCACATCTACGACGCCGAGGACGACTACCCGCCGTTCTGCCTGCGGGCCGCCGAGCGCACCGCCGCCGACCCGGAGGCGCTGGGCATCGTGATCGGTGGTTCGGGCAACGGTGAGGCGATCGCCGCCAACAAGGTCAAGGGTGTGCGGGCCGCGCTGGCCTGGAGCGAGCAGACCGCTGCGCTCGGCCGCGAGCACAACAACGCCAACGTGATCAGCATCGGCGGCCGGATGCACACGGAGGAGGAGTCGACCAAGTTCGTCGAGGTCTTCCTCAACACCCCGTACAGCGGCGCCGAGCGCCACACCCGCCGGATCGAGATGCTCAGCGAGTACGAGACCACGGGCGAGCTGCCCCCGATCCCGGCCCACCACCCCCAGGGCTGACATTTTCGCTCAGTTGTAGCTGCACCATCCGGGGGCGCCCCGCGCCCCCGGTGGTTGCTCACTCAGAAACCGTGCGGCAGCCAAGGGGCCAGGTCAGAGCCGAAGGCGCGCGAAGCCTCCGCGAGCGCCCCCGGCCGTAGCTCGGTCACCCGCCCCGCGCCCGCGAGCGCCGCGAGCGAGACGCCGCCCAGGTAGGCCGCGCCCAACTCCCGGACGGAGAGCGCCAGGTCGGCCGCATCCTCGGTCCGTTCACAGCTGACGGCCTTGCCGG
The DNA here is from genome assembly GCF_040296285.1 of Kitasatospora sp. NPDC002227. Lineage (NCBI taxonomy): Bacteria > Bacillati > Actinomycetota > Actinomycetes > Kitasatosporales > Streptomycetaceae > Kitasatospora > Kitasatospora sp. NPDC002227. The sequence goes on along the minus strand of NZ_JBEOWY010000021.1, from coordinate 80,299 downwards.
GGCCGGCGCACCGCAGCCGCCACCGCCCGGCGTTCCACGGGCAGAACTCGTCGGCCACCTCGAACACCACCGACACCGGCGCCAGGTAACCCCGCCCGGCCAGCGCCGCCCCGACCTCCACCAGCCGGACGAACAGCGCGTCGCCCAGCGTCGGCCGCACCCGCCGCACATCGCTCAGCAGGTGCAGCACCGGATCGTCCACCGGCCGGCTGTAGAGCGTGACGGTGTCCACCAGGTCCAGCTCCAGCAGGTACGCCCAGAGCCGGGCGTACACCTGCGGGGTGAGCGCCTGGACGTCCCGGACCTTCGCCTCGCCGCCCGGGACGTCCCCCTCCCAGCTGGTCCGCACCGCGTACCGCGCGTACCCGAGCGGGCGCCCGGTCGCGGCGTCCTCGGCGAGCACGCACTGCAGCGGGGAGAAGCCGTCGCGCGAGCCCGGCGCATCGGTGACCCCCAGGCGCTCCCAGCCCGGGCGGCGCTCCAGCATGCCGGGACGCAGCGGGACCAGGGCCGCATACACCTCCTCGCAGGCCGGGACGGCCGCCGCCGGGTCGACCAGGCGCAGCCGGACGCCCGGGCCGGGGGAGTGGGGGAGGGTGACCCGGCGGCTGGGCACCGAGAGGGCGGCCCGCCAAGTCGCCTGCCCGTAGCCGAACCGGCCGTAGATCACCGGTTCGGAGGCGCCGAGGACGGCGAGCGCCTCGCCCCGGGCGCGGACGTCGTCGAGCTGGTGGCGCATCAGCGCGGTGAGCAGCCCGCGGCGGCGGTGCGTGGGCAGCACCCCGACCATGGTGACCCCGGCCGCGGGGAGCACCGCGCCGCCCGGTACGGACAGCCGGAAGCTGAACGCCCCGGCGCAGCCGACGACCTCCGAACCGTCGCGGACGGCCAGCGAACGGTCGAACTCCGTCAGCCCCCGCCACAGCGCGCGCTCCTCCGGCGGCTCCTCCTGGCCGCCGAAGGCCGTCTCCAGGCAGCGGTACCACTCGTCCCAGTCCTCGGGACGCAGCGGTTGGACGGTATGAGGGCCGAAGGGCAGGTCAGCAGTCATGTGTCACAGCTATCACCTGTTTGTGTCGTGCGCGACCGATTTGCCCGCCTCCGGCAGATCGGCCCAAACGGTGGCCGACACTGACCGCCCCGTCGACGCCGGGGTACGCCGGTGGATAAGGTCGGACCCCATGGCTGGCAGCACGCCGGGCACTGCGCCCCAGACGACTGCGAAGGGCTCCCCCGCGACCGCGGCTCCGGAGCCCTGGACGGCCCGGTGGCGCGCGCGGCTCTACCGGGCCCGACGAAGGCTGCGCCGCACCGGGGTGGACTACTTCCGGGGCGACGCCTCGGACTGGCTGGCCTTCGCCGTCTTCCTGGCCGCCGTGCCGCTGCTGGTGATGCTCAACGTCTGGATCCCCGCCTGGGTCCCGCCCACCGCCCTGGTGCTGCCGATCCTCGCGGGTTCGCTGCTGCTGCGGCCGGGCACCCTGGTGCTGCTGTACGCGGCCGCCGCGATGGGCCTGTCCACCGAGTCGCTGATCCACACCGGCGAGCGGGTCGCCAGCAGCAGCCCCGACACCTATGTCTTCGGCGTGACACCCGGTGCCGCCCTGGTGGTCGGTGCGGTCGGGGTCGCCGGGCTGCTGCTCGCGCAGTTCCGCAGCCGGGTCGGGGTGCCCTGGCGGGGCGGCGGCTCGATGCTCTTCGACCTGCGCGAGCGGCTGCGGGTGCAGAGCATGGTGCCCGAACTGCCCGCGGGCTGGCACGCCGACATGGCGCTGCGCCCGGCCGGCGGGCAGTCCTTCTCCGGCGACTTCGTGGTGGCCGCCCGCACCGGCCCGGGGCGGCGGGTGCTCGAGGTGGTGCTGGCCGACGTCTCCGGCAAGGGCATGGACGCCGGCTCGCGCGCCCTGCTGCTCTCCGGCGCCTTCGGCGGCCTGCTCGGCTCGCTGCCGGCGCACGAGTTCCTGCCCGCCGCCAACGGCTACCTGCTCCGGCAGGACTGGGAGGAGGGCTTCGCCACCGCCGTCCACCTGGTGCTCGACCTGGACAGCGGCGAGTACGAGCTGCTCTCCGCCGGGCACCTGCCGGGCATGCAGCGGCTCTCGGGCGCCGGGCACTGGGAGGTCAAGGAGTCGGTCGAGGGGCCGCTGCTCGGGATCTACGACGGCGCGAAGTTCGAGGGCGTACGCGGGCGCCTGAACCGGGGCGACGTGCTGCTGCTGTGCACCGACGGGATGGTCGAGGTGCCGGGGCGGGATCTCACCGAGGGCATGGACCGGCTGATGGGGGAGGCCGACCGGCTGGTGGCCGCCGCTCAGCTGGCGGCGGGTGGCCGGGGTGCGGCGGTACGGCTGATCGAGACGGTGGCCAAGGACGTCAACGACGACCGCGCGGTGCTGCTGCTGTGGCGGCAGTGAGCCGAGGGGTGGCGGGGGTGAACGGGGTGTGACCGGTGCACGTCGGGTGAGCGGGCGGTGTCAAGTCCGTGCGGTGATCTTCGGCCAAACCTGACCCGGGCCCGGGCGAGTGGATCTACGTACCCGGAGCGCACCGCCGTCATGGGCCCTGAGCTGCCTGGATGCCCCCGGTCGACGGTCCGTCAGGGGCCGTCCGCTATCGTCTCGGTCGGCGGAAATTCGTCTCACATCGCAGGATCTTCGAGCCGGGGTTCCGGCAAGTGCTTTACGCAGTCCGCACGAACGACCACACTGAGTCCGGGCGGGGCTGGACGGTTCTTCGGGGGGCATGGGGGCACCGGGTCGACTTCCGCCCGGGACGGTCCGCGCCGCAGGGCGCGGGGGCGTCGCCGCGGGGCCTCACACGGAGGTCCCGTAACGCAGCCTCGCTACGAAGAAATAGGGAAGTGAACTCGGGTGGCCTTCTCCGTCTCCGCGCTGTTCCTGTTCGGTGTCATCGTCGTCATCTTCATCCGGAACAAGCAGATGAAGCTGAGCCACGCGATCCTCGCCGCGCTCTTCGGCTTCATGGTCAGCCAGTCCACGGCGGCCAAGCCCATCCAGGACTTCCTCAGCCAGCTCGCGAAGACCATCTCCTCCGTCGCGAGCTGAGTCAGCGCTCCGCTCGGCGGGCCCGCCACCAGCGCCCGAGCGCACCACGCCCGGCTGCCCGGGCGGGCAGCGGCACGGCTGTGGTCGGTACCTCCGGCACGGGCTCGGGAGCCCGGTCGCGGGCCAGCAGGACGAACAGCCGGGCCCAGCAGAGGCGCTCGCCGCGCGGCCACGGCAGGGCGCGCAGCGCGGCCGAGGCGGCCTCGGCCACCTCGCCGTTGACCCGCACCTCCGCCACGTCCTCACCCGTCCGGCCGCCGAGGAAGAGCTTCACGCCGTTGATCTCGGGGCCGGTCAGTTCCGGCCCCAGTGCCGCGGCGAGATCCGGCAGCACCTGGTGGTCGGCGAGCCAGCCGGCCAGCCGTTCGCTGCCGAAGCCGAAGACGGCCGCCGGGCCCTGCACCGCGTGCCACCCGGGCAGCGCCTCGGGCCGGTAGTGGTCCCCGTGCGCCCCGCGCCGCTCGGTGAGCTCCACCACGGCCGAGGCGGTGGTGGTGGCCCACATCCGCACCGCGCTGTCGAGCTTCTCCTCCTCGGTCTTGCCGAGGCCGGCCGTGCAGTCCCAGACCACCGGCCCGTCGGCCCGGCCGAGCTCCAGCACGTAGCCGAGATCGACGTGCCCGCCGTCCCCCGGGTGCTCCCGGACGGCCACCGCCGTGCTGCCGGGGCCCCGGACCAGCTCGCCCTCGACGTGGAACTCCTGCCCGTAGCGCGCCATCTCGCGGACCACGCTGCGCTGAATCACGGCCAGCCGCTCCTGCGGACGCACCGGCAACTCCTTGGTCGAACACCTGTTGTCTGACTCGAACGGGCAGAGCGTAGCCAATGCTGAGGGGTGCTCAGAACGCCCGCGACGGAGCCGGATACGACTTCGGCCCCAGGTCGGTGACCTGGGGCCGAAGGCTGCTGAGCGGGTGACGAGAATCGAACTCGCGTGACCAGTTTGGAAGACTGGGGCTCTACCATTGAGCTACACCCGCAACGCACCGCACGGCAGCTGCCGCGAGGACGGGAACAGCGTACCTGGTCGGGCCGGTTGCGCGCACACCACTTGGCGCGGAGACCCCCCGATAATGACGCCGGGTGAGGGTAGGGCTACGTGTACGCTTCTGCTCGGCACCACGGGGTGTGGCGCAGTTTGGTAGCGCGTCCGCTTTGGGAGCGGAAGGCCGTCGGTTCGAATCCGGTCACCCCGACTTTTCGACAGGGCCCCGTCCGGCGGACGGGGCCCTGCCTGTTCATCTCGTGGTACCGGTAGGATGGGCCGCTGGCGGTGGTCCCTGCGCATGCGCGCAGGTCAGCCGCCCGAGGGCGAGGAGTCAAGCTCACCGTCCACCCCGTACGGGAGATGCAGCTCCTTTCTGCCCATCGCCCGTCTCGCCCGTCCGTACCGGCCACCAGGCCGGGCCGGTGCCGGGCGCAGACATCCAGACCGCAAGCCCCTAGGAGACCCAACCGTGAAGAGCGCCGTCGAGACTCTGAACCCCACTCGGGTTCGACTCACCGTCGAGGTGCCCTTCGAGGAGCTCAAGCCCAGCCTCGACGCGGCGTACAAGAAGATCAACCAGCAGGTTTCCATCCCCGGCTTCCGCAAGGGCAAGATTCCCGCCAAGGTGATCGACCAGCGCTTCGGCCGTGCCGCGGTGCTGGAGGAGACCGTCAACGACGCTCTTCCGCGCTTCTACACGCAGGCCGTCGACGAGGGCAAGATCGAGGTCCTCGGACAGCCGGACATCACCGACATCAAGGGCGTCGAGGACCTGGACGCCAACGGCCTGACCTTCGTCGCCGAGGTGGACGTCCGCCCCGAGATCACCCTGCCGGACTTCTCCACCATCGAGGTCGTCGTCGACCCGATCGTGGTCGAGGACGCCGACGTCGAGAAGTCCCTGGAGCAGCTGCGCGAGCGCTTCTCCTCGGTCAAGGACGTCGAGCGCGCCGCCGCCGAGGGCGACGTCGTCGTGATCGACCTGGAGGCCAAGGTCGACGGTGAGGTGCCGGAGGACGGCACCGCCACCGGCGTGAGCTACGAGATCGGCTCCGGCCGCCTGCTGGACGGCATCGACGAGGCCGTCGTCGGCCTCGCCGCCGGTGAGTCCAAGACCTTCACCACCGAGCTCAAGGGCGGCTCGCAGGCCGGCCAGAGCTCCGAGGTCACCGTCACCGTGACCACCGTCCAGGAGAAGGAGCTCCCGTCCCTGGACGACGAGTTCGCCCAGCTGGCGAGCGAGTTCGACACCCTGGACGAGCTGAAGGACGACTCCCGCAAGCGCCTGGAGCGCATGCGTGAGTTCGACCAGGCCACCCAGGCCCAGGAGCGGGTCCTCGACGAGCTGCTGAAGCTCATCGAGATGGAGTACCCGGAGAAGCTCCTCAAGGACGAGATCCAGACCCGTCGCCACAACCTCGAGCACCACCAGCTCGAGCCGATGGGCCTGACCCTCGACACCTACCTCAAGTCCCAGGACAAGTCCCTCGAGGACTTCGAGGCGGAGACCGAGGAGCAGGCGAAGAAGGGCATCAAGACCCAGTTCGTCCTGGACGAGATCGTGGCGAAGGAGGAGATCGGTGTCGACCAGCAGGAGCTGACCGAGCACCTGATCCGTCGCGCCGCCGGCTCCGGCATGACCCCGGACCAGTTCGCCCAGCAGGTCGTCGAGGGTGGCCAGGTGCCGCTGCTCGTCGGCGAGGTCGCCCGCGGCAAGGCGCTGGCCACCGTGGTCGAGGCCGCCAAGGTCACCGACACCAACGGCGAGCCGGTCTCGTTCGAGGACGACGAGGACGAGGCCGAGGCCGAGGGCACCGAGGTCGAGGCTGCCGCCGAGACCACCGAGGCCTGATCCAGGTAACGCTCCAGCAGGCGGGCCCGGCACCCCTTTCGGGGGTGCCGGGCCCGCCTGTTCGCGTCCGTGCGGACCCTGCGCTCACAGCGAACAGCTCTGCGTGGGGGATTCAGCGGCCCGGCCTGCGCGTTAGGGTCCATAGACAGCGATACTGCGCCTCCTGTAGCGATGAGGGCGGCGTGGTCCCACCGAAGCATTGACGGCTGCCCGGCGGCCTTCAATTCGATTGAGCAGGTGCCTAAGTGACGTTCCCGCAGATGCAGATGCCTGGCCTGATGGCGCCGCACGCCGCCGCTGGTGACGTGCTCGGCGGCCTGGGCGACCAGGTCTACAACCGGCTGCTCAACGAGCGCATCATCTTCCTCGGCCAGCAGGTCGACGACGACATCGCCAACAAGATCACCGCTCAGCTGCTGCTCCTGGCCGCCGACCCGGACAAGGACATCTACCTCTACATCAACTCCCCCGGCGGCTCGATCACCGCGGGCATGGCGATCTACGACACCATGCAGTACATCAAGAACGACGTGGTGACGATCGCGATGGGCATGGCGGCCTCGATGGGCCAGTTCCTGCTCACCGCCGGCGCCAAGGGCAAGCGCTTCTCGCTTCCGAACGCCAACATCCTGATGCACCAGCCCTCCGCGGGCCTCGGCGGCTCCGCCACGGACATCCGGATCCAGGCCGAGCAGCTGCTGCGCACCAAGAAGCGGATGTCCGAGCTGATCGCCCAGCACAGCGGCCAGTCCTTCGAGCGGGTCACCGCCGACTCCGACCGTGACCGCTGGTTCACGCCGGAGGAGGCCAAGGAGTACGGCCTGATCGACTCGATCATGCACAGCGCCGCGGACGTCCCCGGCGGTGGCGGCACCGGCGCCTGACGGCCGCCGCGCAGCTCAGAGACTTGACCTGACCGTACGCTTCGGAGGACAGAACACCCCATGAACACCCCCCAGTCGCCCCGCGGCGAGTTCTACGGCGCCCGCGCCGAGGGCCGGTACATCGTCCCGCGCTTCGTCGAGCGCACCTCGCAGGGCGTCCGCGAGTACGACCCGTACGCCAAGCTGTTCGAGGAGCGCATCATCTTCCTCGGCTCGCAGGTGGACGATGTCTCGGCGAACGACATCATGGCCCAGCTGATGTGCCTGGAGTCGATGGACCCGGACCGTGACATCTCGCTCTACATCAACTCCCCGGGCGGTTCCTTCACCGCGCTGACGGCGATCTACGACACCATGCAGTTCGTGAAGCCCGACATCCAGACGGTCTGCATGGGCCAGGCGGCCTCCGCCGCCGCCGTGCTGCTCGCGGCCGGCACCCCCGGCAAGCGGATGGCGCTGCCGAACGCCCGGATCCTGATCCACCAGCCGTACACCGAGACCGGCCGCGGCCAGGTCTCCGACCTGGAGATCCAGGCCAAGGAGATCTTCCGGATGCGCGAGCAGCTGGAGGAGATGCTCTCCAAGCACTCCAACAAGGACGTCGCCACCGTCCGCGAGGACATCGAGCGCGACAAGATCCTCACCGCCGAGGAGGCGCTGGAGTACGGCCTGATCGATCAGATCATCTCGACCCGCAAGACGTCGCTGACCGACTGACGGCGTGCTGCAAGGGGGCGGGGCGGGGCGTACGTCACTCCCCGCCCCGTTCCGGTCGGGCGCTCGGCCCGGCACAATTCAGTGGTGGGCCGGTACCGCGCACTGCGGTGCCGAACCCCGCGCGGCGGCATCTGTTCGGTATCAATTCGCCCAGGGCGTACGGCAGACCTGCCGAAGACGGCGGATTCACCGGCTCGGCAGAGTACCGTCGAATAGCGAGACCGGCTGGCTGACTGCGGCCCGGCTCACAGCACCAGGCCCCGGACCCCCGCGGGGCCCCTGGCGAAGGGGAAGCACCTCGTGGCACGCATCGGAGACGGTGGCGACCTGCTCAAGTGCTCGTTCTGCGGCAAGTCGCAGAAGCAGGTGAAGAAGCTGATCGCCGGGCCTGGCGTGTACATCTGTGACGAGTGCATCGATCTCTGCAACGAGATCATCGAGGAGGAGCTCGCCGAGACCTCCGAGGTCCGGTTCGAGGAGCTCCCGAAGCCCCGCGAGATCTACGAGTTCCTCGACCAGTACGTGGTCGGGCAGGACTTGGCGAAGAAGTCGCTCTCGGTCGCGGTCTACAACCACTACAAGCGCGTCCAGGCGGGCGAGGCCGGCCGCAGCGGCGGCAACGGCCGCGAGGACGCCATCGAGCTGGCGAAGTCCAACATCCTGCTGCTCGGCCCGACCGGCTCCGGCAAGACGCTGCTCGCGCAGACCCTGGCCCGGATGCTGAACGTGCCGTTCGCGATCGCCGACGCCACCGCCCTCACCGAGGCCGGCTACGTGGGCGAGGACGTCGAGAACATCCTGCTCAAGCTCATCCAGGCGGCCGACTACGACGTCAAGAAGGCCGAGACCGGGATCATCTACATCGACGAGATCGACAAGGTGGCCCGCAAGAGCGAGAACCCGTCGATCACCCGGGACGTCTCGGGCGAGGGCGTGCAGCAGGCGCTGCTGAAGATCCTGGAGGGCACCACCGCCTCGGTGCCGCCGCAGGGGGGCCGTAAGCACCCCCACCAGGAGTTCATCCAGATCGACACCACCAACGTGCTCTTCATCGTCGGCGGCGCCTTCGCCGGCCTGGAGCGGATCATCGAGGGCCGCGCGGGTGCCAAGGGCATCGGCTTCGGCGCCAACATCCGCTCGAAGCGCGAGATCGACTCGAGCGACCACTTCCGCCAGGTCATGCCGGAGGACTTGGTCAAGTTCGGCATGATCCCCGAGTTCATCGGCCGTCTGCCGGTGATCACCAGCGTGCACAACCTCGACCGCGAGGCGCTGCTGCAGATCCTCACCGAGCCGAAGAACGCGCTGGTCAAGCAGTACCGCAAGCTCTTCGAACTCGACGGCGTGGAGCTGGAGTTCACCCGGGACGCGCTGGAGGCCATCGCGGACCAGGCGATCCTGCGCGGCACCGGTGCCCGAGGCCTGCGGGCGATCATGGAGGAGGTGCTGATGTCCGTGATGTACGAGGTGCCCTCGCGCCAGGACGTCGCCCGCGTGGTCGTCACCGGTGACGTGGTCTCCAAGCACGCCATCCCGACCCTCGTCCCGCGCGACATGATCAAGCGCGAGCGCCGGGAGAAGAGCGCGTAAGTCCGACGGAGAAGGGGCGGCCCGCTTCGGCGGGCCGCCCCTTCCTGCGTTACAGCGGAACTTCGGCGGTGCGGCGCAGCTCGCGGGCATCGGCGGCGAGCGCGCTGACGTCGAGGGTCTTGCCCATCTCCGTGACCGTCACAACGGTGCTGTTGTCCGCCCAGGTGCAGGCGCCCAGCTGGACTGCTCCGTTCGGGACGATGGCGCATTTCATGGTGCCGCCGAGCGGCCCCGGGGCCTCGCTCTGCGACACGACGGGGGTCGTCGCCGAGGAGGTGAAACCCTTGAAGAAGGCGTCCACGTGCCGACCGGGGTCGACGGAGGTGCTGCCGTAGCTGCCCGCGACCATGATGATCTGGCTCATGTCGGGGGAGCTGTAGAGCGCGCTGACCGTCGCGGTCGAGGTCCAGCCACCGCCGTCCTTGCCGTAGTTGTCGGACACGCTGCTGTTGAGCCGGCCCGCCGTGGGGCTGCTGTCGTTCCGCTGCAGGCCCTTGAACTCGTTCGGAAGCACCACCTTGTGCTTCGGTCCGGCGAGCGGGGCTCCGCCCTTGCTGGTGAGCGCGTACACCCCGAGGCCGCCGCCGACCAGCACCAGGGCCCCGACGACCAGCCCGATCACCAGGCCGGCGCGGTTCTTGGGCGCGGGCTGGGGCGGCGGGTAGCCGCCGGGCGCGCCGTACGGCTGCTGCGGGTAGCCGTAGGCGGGGGCCTGCTGCGGGTAGCCGTAGGCCGGGGGCTGCTGCTGCCCGTACGGCTGCTGGGGCTGTCCGTACGGCTGCTGTCCGTACGGAGGCGGGGTCGGCTGCTGGCCGTACCCCGGCTGCGGCGCGCCGGGGTGCGGCGGCTGTCCGTAGGGCTGCTGTGGCTGTGGTTGGCCGTACATCGGCGTCTCTCCCCCGGGTCGGTCACTGTCCGCACCCGAATCAAGATCGCTCAGGCACCGGGGCACGCTACCGTAAACTGTGCGTCGTGACCGACACCACGAACCAGCGCCCCGAGCAGCCCGTGCTCCCCGGGGACGAAGCAGCCACCCTCCCTACGACCTACGCGCCGGCCGACGTAGAGGGCGAGCTGTACCAGCGCTGGGTAGACCGCGGTTACTTCACGGCCGACGCGAAGAGCGAGAAGCCGCCGTACACCATCGTCATCCCCCCGCCGAACGTGACCGGTGCCCTGCACCTGGGCCACGCCTTCCAGCACACCCTGATGGACGCCCTGACGCGCCGTAAGCGCATGCAGGGCTACGAGACGCTCTGGCTGCCCGGCATGGACCACGCCGGCATCGCCACCCAGAACAAGGTGGAGCAGCAGCTCGCCGAATCCGGCCTCTCCCGCCACGACATCGGCCGCGAGGCCTTCGTCGAGAAGGTCTGGGAGTGGAAGGAGAACTACGGCGGCAAGATCCTCGGCCAGATGAAGCGCCTGGGTGACGGCGTGGACTGGTCGCGCGAGCGCTTCACCATGGACGAGGGCCTGTCCAAGGCCGTCCAGACCATCTTCAAGAAGCTCTTCGACGACGGCCTGATCTACCGCGCCGAGCGCATCATCAACTGGTGCCCGCGCTGCCTCACCGCGCTCTCGGACATCGAGGTCGAGCACGAGGACAGCCCCGGCGAGCTGGTCTCGATCCGCTACGGGGACGGTGACGATTCGATCGTGGTCGCGACCACCCGCGCCGAGACCCTGCTCGGTGACACCGCGATCGCCGTCCACCCGGAGGACGAGCGCTACGCGCACCTGGTCGGGAAGACCATCGCGCTGCCGCTGACGGACCGTCGCATCCCGGTCGTGGCCGACGCCCACGTGGACCCGGAGTTCGGCACCGGCGCCGTCAAGGTGACCCCGGCGCACGACCCGAACGACTTCGCCATCGGCCAGCGCCACAACCTGCCGAACCTCAGCGTGATGGACGAGCACGGTGTCATCACCGCGCACGGCCCCTTCCTGGGCCTGGACCGCCTGGAGGCCCGTGCCGCCGTGGTCGGCACCCTGCGCGAGCAGGGCCGGATCGTCGCCGAGAAGCGCCCCTACATGCACGCCGTGGGCCACTGCTCGCGCTGCCACACCATCGTCGAGCCGCGGCTCTCGCTGCAGTGGTGGGTCAAGGTCGAGCCGCTGGCCCAGGCCGCCGGCGACGCCGTCCGCGACGGCCGGGTGCAGATCCACCCGAAGGAGATGGAGCGCCGCTACTTCGACTGGGTCGACAACATGTACGACTGGTGCATCTCGCGCCAGCTGTGGTGGGGTCACCGCATCCCGGTCTGGTACGGCCCCGACGGCGAGGTCGTCTGCGTCGGCCCCGACGAGCAGCCGCCCGCCGGTGAGGGCTGGCACCAGGACCCCGACGTCCTGGACACCTGGTTCTCCTCCGGCCTGTGGCCCTTCTCGACCCTGGGCTGGCCCGAGCAGACGCCGGACCTGGAGAAGTTCTACGCCACCGACGTGCTGCTCACCGGCCACGACATCATCTTCTTCTGGGTCGCCCGGATGATGATGTTCGGCCTGTACGCGATGGACGGCCAGGCGCCGTTCCACACCATCGCGCTCACCGGTCTCGTCCGTGACGAGTTCGGCAAGAAGATGTCCAAGTCCAACCCGAACGCCGTCGACCCGCTGGACTGGATGGACGCCTACGGCGCCGACGCCGTCCGCTTCACCCTGGCCGGCGGCGCCAACCCCGGCGCGGACGTGCCGATCGGCGAGGACTGGGTCAAGGGCTCGCGCAACTTCTGCAACAAGATCTGGAACGCGACCCGCTTCGCGCTGATGAACGGCGCCACCGTCGAGGGCCCGCTGCCCGCGCCGGAGGAGATGACGGCGGTCGACCGCTGGATTCTCTCCCGCCTGCAGGCCGTCACGGCCGAGGTGGACGCGCTCTACGAGGACTACCAGTTCGCCAAGCTCTCGGACGCGCTGTTCCACTTCGCCTGGGACGAGGTCTTCGACTGGTACGTCGAGCTCTCCAAGACCACCCTGGCCAAGGGCGGCCCGCAGGCCGACGCCGCGCGCCGGGTGCTCGGCGAGGTGCTCGACGTGACGCTGCGCCTGCTGCACCCGGTCGTCCCCTTCGTCACCGAGGCGCTCTGGACGACGCTCACCGGCGCCGAGTCGCTGGTGATCGCCGAGTGGCCGAAGGCCGACCCCACCCGCCGGGACGAGGCCGCCGAGGCCGAGATCGCCACCCTGCAGCAGGTCGTCACCGAAGTCCGCCGGTTCCGCTCGGACCAGGGCCTCAAGCCCGGCCAGAAGGTGCCCGCCACCCTCACGCTGGACGGTACTCAGCTTGCCGCCCACGAGGACGCGATCCGCTCGCTGCTGCGGCTGACCGCGCCCGAGGAGGGCTTCTCGGCCACCGCCTCGCTGCCGGTGGCCGGGGCCACCGTGGCACTGGACCTCTCCGGCACCATCGACGTCGCCGCCGAGCGCAAGCGCCTGGCGAAGGACCTCGCGGCCGCCGAGAAGGAGAAGGCGCAGTGCGCCGGCAAGCTCGGCAACGAGGGCTTCCTGGCCAAGGCCCCGGACGACGTGGTGGCGAAGATCAAGGCCCGCCAGGAGACCGCCGAGGCCGACATCGCCCGCATCACCGCCCAGCTGGCGGCGCTGCCCGCGAGCTAGTCGCCGCGCGTACCGCAGGGGTATCCGGACGTCGTCCGGGTGCCCCTGCGGCGTTTTTCCAGGGTCCAAAGTCCTGCTTCGTCAGGGACCTTCGGGCCGAGCGCTATTCGGCAGGTAATCGCCCGTTCCTGATAGGCCGTTCGGCCGAAATTCCTGACGTACCCTTGGCCCTCTGCGGACGTGCACGAAGAGAAAAGGGCGGGCCAATGGCGAGTACGCAAGCAAGGCGCGGTCAGGACATTGGCATCGATCTCGGAACGGCCAACACCCTGGTCTACCTCCGCGGCAAGGGGATCGTGCTCAACGAGCCTTCCGTGGTCGCGATGGACCGGCGCACCGGCGAGGTGCTCAGCGTCGGCGCCGAGGCCAAGCGCACCCTCGGCCGCACCCCTGGCGACATCGTGGCCGGCCGGCCCCTGCAGGACGGTGTGATCGCCGACTTCGAGGGCACCCGGCACCTGCTCCGCCACCTGCTGGCCAAGGTCACCGGCCGGCCGGGCCGTTTCTTCGGTGCCAAGCCCCGGGTCGTGGTCTGCGTGCCGAGCGGTATCACGGGCGTCGAGCGACGGGCCGTCATCGAGGCCGTGAGCAGCGCCGGAGCCCGCTCGGTGCACCTGATCGAGGAGCCGATGGCGGCCGCGATCGGGGCCGGGCTGCCGGTGCAGGAGCCGACCGGCTCGATGGTGGTGGACATCGGCGGCGGCACGACCGAGGTGGCGGTGCTGTCGCTCGGCGGGATCGTCGCCGCCCAGTCGATCCGCTGCGCGGGGGACCGGCTGGACGCCGCGGTGATCCGCCAGGTGAAGAAGGACCACGGCCTGCTGATCGGCGAGCGCACCGCCGAGGACGTCAAGCTGGTGATCGGCTCGGCCGAGCCGGGCTCCTTCGGCCCGGAGGAGCCCGCGGAGGTCGAGGTCCGGGGCCGGGACGCCGTCGAGGGCCTGCCCCGGACGGCCGTGGTGACGGCGGAGCAGATCCGCGCGGCCCTGGACGAGCCGGTGGCCGAGATCGTCGCGGCGGTGAAGCTGACCCTGGACGAGGTGCCGCCCGAGCTCTCCGGCGACGTGATGGGCCAGGGCATCGTGCTCACCGGCGGCGGCGCGCTGCTGCGCGGCCTGGACCGGCGCCTGGCCCGGGAGACCGGGCTGCCGGTGCGGGTCGCGGAGAATCCGCTGGACTGTGTGGCCGTCGGGTCGGGGAGTTGCGTCGAGGAGGTCGAGGCGCTTCGGCGGGTGTTCGCGGTGAGCGCGTAGGGGGCGGATTCCGTTTCGGCCGACGGGAATTGACGGCGAAACCCCGGGGGCTTTCCGGTTATTGCGGCGGGTGGTAATTGTCGCGGCCAGTTGTGTTGCGTGCGCGAGTTCACCAGAACTTGCAGTTCCACTGTGTACGGTGAGCAGAAGTTCTGCAGCGGTGGCGCATGACGGGAGGGCACGGCGTGGTGATGACCGTGGAGTTGGCCGACGAACTGCCCGCGGCCGAGGTCGAGGCGGCGAAGGCGCGGGCGGCCACGCTGCTGCTGGCCTTCCGGCACGGCAACCAACTCGCCTTCGACCGGCAGCTGGACGAGCTCTTCGAGCGGCACGTCGAGCGTGAGGTGACGACGCTGCTGGTCTGGATCGCCGCGGAGTCCGTCCGCAAGGCGTACGCGCCCGAGGTGGGGGACCGGGTGCTGCGGGTGATGGCCCAGCGGGCGCCGTCCGACACCTCGGCCGTCGCGGTGGACGAGGAGGCGGCGGACGTCGCCCGGCTGGTGGAGGCGGTGGGGCAGGGCGACGTCGCCCTGGTCCGGGGGCTCGTTGCGGCGACCCCGGACACCACGTACCTGCTGGGCGGGCTGTTGCAGGCGGTGGCGATGATGCTCCCGCTCCTCCCGGAGGGGGAGGCGGAGGAGATCACGGCCGAACTGCGGCGGCGGCACTGCTCCCGGATCCCCGAAGCCAGGCACTCGTAGGGGGCCCTTCGGGCAGGGCGCGCGGTTGCACTACCCAGGGGCGCGAGGAACTGCGCGCGGCGGGAGGGTGCGGGCCGTGCACGGTTGGCAGCGCAGTTCCCCGCGCCCCTGGGGTGGTTGCCACTTAAGCGGCTGCCTGAAAGGGACCGGCCAGTTCGGTGGTCAGGCGGGCGATGCGGGCGGAGGCGAGGCCGTCGCCGTACGGGCTCGGGGTGGTGGCGAGGCAGGCGAGGCGGGCGGGGGTGTCGGCCAGCCATTCCGCGGCGAGGCGGCCGAGTTCGGGGCCGGGCTCGACCAGGGTGGCGAAGCCGGCGGCGACGGCCTCGGGGCGTTCGGTGGAGCGCCGGACCACGAGCAGTGGGCGGCCGAGCACGGTGCACTCCTCCTGCACCCCGCCGGAGTCGGAGACGAGCAGCGCGGCGTGCCGGGCCAGGCCCAGGAACTCGGCGTACCCGACGGGCTCGGTCACCCGCAGCCCGGCGAGCAGCGGGGTGAGCCCGAAGCGCTCGACGGCGGCCCGGGTGCGGGGGTGCATGGGGAAGAGCACCGGGCGGCCCAGCGCGGCGAGTTCGGCGAGCACGGCGCCGAGCGCCTCCGCGGTGTCGGTGTTCTCGGGGCGGTGCACGGTGGCGAGCACGTACTCGTCGGGCCGCAGGCCGTACCGGGCCAGCAGGGCCGCACGCTCGGCAGCGGACGGCAGGCCGGCGCGGACCACCTCGACCACGGTGTTGCCGGTGAGGGCCACCCGCTCGGCGGGGACGGCTTCGGCGCGCAGGTTGGCCAGGTTGTCCTCGGTGGCGGCGCAGAGCAGGTCGGCGATGTGGTCGACCATGACCCGGTTGTGCTCCTCGGGCATCGCCCGGTCGTGGCTGCGCAGCCCGGCCTCGACGTGCACCAGCGGGATGCCCCGGGCGTTGGCGGCCAGCGCGCCGGCCAGGGTGGCGTTGGTGTCGCCCTGGACGACGACGGCGCCCGGGCGCTCGGCGGCGAAGGCGGCGTCCAGCTGGTCGAGCGAGGCGGCGATCTGCCCGGCGCGCGGGCGGCCGCCCACTCCGGTGAGCAACTCGGGCTCGGGCAGGTCGAGTTCGCGCAGGAAGCGGCCGGACATCGCCTCGTCCCAGTGCTGGCCGGTGTGCACCAGGCGGGCGGCGGGCCCGAGTTCGTGGATCAGCGGGGCGAGCTTGACCAGCTCGGGGCGGGTGCCGAGGACGACGGCGATCCGGGGCGAGCCGGTGCGGCGGGGGAGGTGGTGCACGGTCATCTCGGGTCTCCGATCAGGCTTCGAGGGCGGTGGGCGCGCCGGCGGTGGTGGTCTCGGCGTTGCGGCGGGTCTTGGCCCAGCCGTTGCGGCCGAGCAGGATGCGCAGCGCGGCCCGGGTGGCCACGAGGAAGAGGTGGTAGGTGAAGAGCCAGAAGAGCAGGCCCCAGAGCAGCCCGGTCAGCCACCGGCGGTCCGGCGTCACCAGCCGCCGGTAGGTCAGGCCCCAGAGCATCAGGGGCGTGGCGGCGACCACGAAGGCCAGCAGCATCCACGGCCCGAACCGCTCCTCGAAGCCGGCCGCGTCCGAGGGGTAGAAGACCCGGGTGGCGAAGGAGATACCGATCGAGACGGGCGTGAGCAGCACCAGCGCCACGGCGGCCAGCGGCTGGAGGAAGGTGTAGAACACCTCGGCCTTGCCGCTCGCGGTGTACTCCTTCGAGCGCAGCACCCGCCCGGTGTACCGCAGGCACTGCAGGTTGCCCTGGGCCCAGCGGGTGCGCTGGGTGAGGAAGCGCCGGGCGGAGACCAGGCCCTCCTGGGAGACGCTGGTCTCGTGCACGTGGGTCAGCCGCCAGCCGGCCAGCCGCAGCTCGAGGCCGGATTCGTAGTCCTCCAGCAGGGCCCGCTCGGGCCAGGGGGAGCCGTGGCCGCCGGTGAGCGAGTCGAGCGCGGAGAGCCGGACGAACTGGCCGTTGCCGCCCAGGCCCACCGAGCCGGTGCGGCGGCGCAGCAGCTGCATTCCGGCGTTGCCGGCCTGGAACTCGATGTCCTGCATCCGCACCAGCGCGCGGGCGAAGGCGTTGGCCAGGCGGCCGCGCTCCGGCAGCGGCTGCCGCGCGTCGGCGTTCCGCATCCGGACGCCGATCTGCACCGCGCCGGTGTCGGGGCGGCCCATCGCCCGGTCGTTGGCGACCTGCGCGAGCGCGTCGGCGGCGAGCTGCCCGTCGGCGTCGATCACGCCGAGCACCACCCGGCCGCGGTCGGTGCCGGGCGGCAGCCAGGCGGAGATCTCCCGGTACGCGGCGTTGAGCGCGGCGCCCTTGCCGATCCGGGCCTCGGGGCGGCGGCGCTGCACCAGGTGGATGCCGCCCTCCCGCTCGGCGGCGGCCAGCACCAGGGTGCGGGTGGCGTCCTCGCTGTCGTCGTCCACCACCCACAGGTGGGCCTGCGGGCAGGCGGCGCGCAGCCGGGCCAGGGTCTGCTCGACCACGGCCTCCTCGTCCCGGCAGGGGATGACCAGGTGCCAGTGGAAGGAGGCGGGGTCGCCCGGGGTGGCGGGCCGGTTGCGGCGGAAGGCGTGCGCGGAGCCCGCCCAGTAGAGCAGGAAGCGGCCGAAGACGAAGAGCATGTAGGCCAGCAGCAGGAGCGAGAGGGTGTGTGCCACCAGGAGGACGGCAGCCTCATGGGCCTGGAAGAAGCTTCGCAACAGTGACCCCCGTGGGTAGAAAGCCTTGGATACTTAGGCACAACGTCACTGTTCGCCTGCGAATGAAAGACTATATGATCAACTTGGGGAAGTCTTTACCAAGTGGGGGAGGTCACCGCGCCGTCGGGGTGCCCGGGGCCCGTCCGTAGACTGGGCGCGTGAGTGACAAGGCCGAGCAGAACCCGTACACCATGCGCCCCGCCGAGCAGGCCGAAGGCGCCGATCCGCTGCGCGAGGTGGAGTTCGCGCTCTCGCAGCGCTGGCCCGAGAACAAGCTGGAGCCCTCGCTGGTCCGGATCGAGGCGCTGCTCGACATCCTGGGCGAGCCGCAGCGGGCCTATCCGGCCATCCACATCACCGGCACCAACGGCAAGACCTCCACGGCGCGGATGGTCGAGCAGCTGCTCAACACCTTCGAGCTGCGCACCGGCCGGTACACCAGCCCGCACGTCGAGTCGGTGACCGAGCGGATCAGCCTGGACGGTGCCCCGATCAGCGCCGAGCGCTTCGTCGAGACCTACCGGGACATCGAGCCCTACCTCGCGATGGTGGACGAGCAGCAGCCCGTCGCACTGTCCTTCTTCGAGGTGCTCACCGCGATGGCGTACGCCGCCTTCGCCGAGGCCCCGGTGGACGTCGCGGTGGTCGAGGTCGGCATGGGCGGCTCCTGGGACGCCACCAACGTGATCGACGCGCCGGTCTCGGTGATCACCCCGATCTCGCTGGACCACACCGACAAGCTGGGCAACACCACCGGCGAGATCGCCGTGGAGAAGTCCGGCATCATCAAGCCGGGCGCCGTCGCGGTGGTGGCCCAGCAGCCGCTGGACGCCGCGCAGACCATCCTGCGCCGCGCCGTCGAGGTGGACGCCACGGTGGCCCGCGAGGGCATGGAGTTCGGTGTCCGGCACCGCGAGATCGCCATCGGCGGGCAGCTGGTGACGCTGCGCGGGCTGAGCGGCGAGGACTACGAGGACATCTTCCTGCCGCTGCACGGCGAGCACCAGGCGCAGAACGCGGCCGTGGCGCTGGCCGCCGTCGAGGCCTTCTTCGGGGTCGGCGGCGCGCGCGGCGGCAAGCTCGACATCGACAAGGTCCGCCAGGCCTTCTCGGGCGTCAGCTCCCCGGGCCGCCTGGAGGTCGTCCGGCGCAGCCCCACCATCCTGCTCGACGCCGCGCACAACCCGGGCGGCGCGCAGGCCACGGTGGCCGCGCTGACCGAGTCCTTCGGCTTCACCAAGCTGGTCGGCGTGATCGGCACCAGCGGCGACAAGGACGTCTCCGGCTTCCTCGAGGCCTTCGAGCCGGTGCTCGCCGAGGTGGTCATCACCCAGAACTCCACCCACCGCCGGATGCCGGTGGACGAGCTGGCCGCCGTCGCCGTGGAGATCTTCGGCGAGGACCGCGTGCAGGTCGAGCCCCGCCTCGACGAGGCGATCGACGCCGCCGTCACGCTGGCCGAGGAGGGCGGTGACCTGGGCGGCTGCGGCGTGCTCGTCACCGGCTCGGTCATCACCGTCGGCGAGGCCCGCCTGCTGCTCGGGAGGAACTGACCGTGCGTACCCTCTGCTCCTCGACGCTGATCGGCGAAGTCCTGCTGGTGCTGTTCGCCGCGCTGGTGGCGATGCGCTCGACCGACGTCTCCACCGGTGCGATCTGGGCCGTCAGCGGAGTCGCCATGGTGCTGTGCGTCCTGCTGTGCGGCATGCTCAGCCGTCCGGGCGCGGTGGCGATCGGCTGGGCGCTGCAGCTCGGCCTGATCGCCAGCGGTTTCATCCTGCCGACGATGTTCGGACTTGGTGCGGTGTTCGCCGGTCTGTGGTGGTGCTCGGTGCACTACGGCCGCAAGATCGACACGATCAAGGCCGAGCGGGCCGCCCAGGCGGCCTGACCAGGGCCCAGGGGTATGCGGCCCGGCCTGCTCACGCAAGGTAATGTTTCGGGCAAGGCCGCATACACCATGCCGAACCGAATCCCCAGGAGCCGCACCGTGTCCCAGCGCACTCTCGTCCTGCTCAAGCCCGACGCCGTCAAGCGCGGCCTGGCCGGCGAGATCATCAGCCGGATCGAGCGCAAGGCGGGCTGGCAGCTCGCGGCGGTCGAGCTGCGCACGTTCGACCGCGCCACGCTGGAGCAGCACTACGAGGAGCACGTCGGCCGCCCGTTCTACGAGCCGCTGCTCGAGTTCATGACCTCCGGCCCGTCGATCGCCCTGATCGTCGAGGGTGAGAACGTCGTCCCCGGCATCCGCGCGCTGGCCGGCGCCACCGACCCGCTGCAGGCGGGCCCGGGCACCATCCGCGGCGACTTCGCGACCATCACCCGCGAGAACCTGATCCACGCCTCCGACTCCGAGGCCTCGGCCGAGCGCGAGATCAAGATCTTCTTCCCCGCGCACGCCTGATCGCGGCGCAGGCAGGCCCAGGTGGGGCCGGGTGCTGACCGACACCCGGCCCCACCTGTCGGCCAACGGTGTTAACACCAGAGTTTGATCGTCAAATCACGGAACTCCACGCTCCGACACGGCGTCCCAATCCAGTGAGACGCGGTCGCACCCCGGACAATGGGCGGTATGCCGGACATCGCGTCCGAGCTGACCGGCGTGGCTACGATGGACTCAACTCTTGGGCCCGGTACGGCGCTGAAGCTGAATTCCGCCCATCTCCCCGCCATCTGATGACTCCGAGCCCGGGAAGGCTTCCACTCTCCATGGCCAACAACCTGTCGTTCATCGGCCGTGACATGGCGATCGACCTCGGCACTGCCAACACGCTGGTGTACGTCAGGGGCAAGGGGATCGTCCTCAACGAGCCGTCCGTCGTCGCGGTGAACACCAACACCGGCGGCATCCTCGCGGTGGGCTCCGAGGCGAAGAAGATGATCGGCCGCACTCCCGGCAACATCGTCGCCATCCGTCCGCTCAAGGACGGCGTGATCGCTGACTTCGAGATCACCGAGCGGATGCTCCGCTACTTCATCCTCAAGATCCACCGCCGTCGCTACCTGGCCCGCCCGCGGGTCGTGGTCTGCGTGCCCAGCGGCATCACCGGGGTCGAGCGCCGCGCCGTGATCGAGGCCAGCTCGCAGGCCGGCGCGCGCCAGGTGCACATCATCGAGGAGCCGATGGCGGCCGCCATCGGCGCCGGCCTGCCCGTGCACGAGGCCACCGGCAACATGGTGGTCGACATCGGCGGCGGCACCACCGAGGTCGCCGTGATCTCGCTCGGCGGCATCGTCACCGCGCAGTCCATCCGGGTCGCCGGCGACGAGCTGGACAACGCGATCGTCCAGCACATCAAGAAGGAGTACAGCCTCCTGCTCGGTGAGCGCAGCGCCGAGCAGATCAAGATGAGCATCGGCTCGGCCTTCGCTCTGGAGGGTGAGAAGGACGAGCACGCCGAGATCCGCGGGCGTGACCTGGTCAGCGGCCTCCCCAAGACCGTGGTGATCTCGGCCGCCGAGGTCCGCGAGGCCATCGACGAGCCGGTCAACTCCATCATCGACGCCGTCAAGACCACGCTGGACCAGTGCCCGCCCGAGCTCGCGGGTGATGTGATGGACCGTGGCATCGTGCTCACCGGCGGCGGCGCCCTGCTCCGCGGTCTGGACGAGCGGCTTCGCCGCGAGACCGGCATGCCCATCCACATCGCGGAGAACCCGCTGGACTCCGTCGCGCTCGGCTCCGGCAAGTGCGTCGAGGAGTTCGAGGCCCTCCAGCAGGTGCTCGACGCGCAGCCGCGCCGCTGACACCACCTCAAATCCAGAAGGGGCTGCTCCACCACCGTGAGGGACACCCGAGAGAGCCGACTCCTGCTCATCCTGCTGGTCGCCGTGGCGTTCGCGCTCATCACGGTCGACATCAAGGGCGGGGAGAGCTCGCCGCTGGGCGGCGCCAGACGCGCCGCCGCGAGTGCGCTCGGGCCGGTCGAGCGGGCCGCCTCGGGGGCCGTCGACCCCGTCGCCGGGACGATCCGGGCGGTCCGGGACGCGAGCACCCACCAGCAGCGGCTCGACCAGATCACCCGGGAGAACACCGAGCTGCGCCAGCGGGTCGCCTCCTCCGACGCCGCCACCGGCCGCACCAAGCAGCTCGACGAGCTGCTGCGCACCGCCGGAGCCGGCGGCTACACCGTCAAGGCGGCCCAGGTCATCGCGATCGGGGCCGCCCAGGGCTTCTCCTGGACCATCACCATCGACGCCGGCAGCGACGACGGCCTCACCCGCGACATGACCGTCATCAACGGCCAGGGCCTGGTCGGCCGGGTCACCACCGTGGCCCGCACCACCGCCACCGTGCTGCTCGCCTCCGACCCCGGCTTCACCGCCGGGGCCCGGCTCGAGGGAAGCGGGGAGATCGGCTTCGCCAACGGCCAGGGCACCGGCCCGCTGCGGGTCTCCCTGCTCAACGGCAAGGCCCAGGTCAAGCCGGGCGACCGGCTGGTCACCTTCGGCTCGCAGAGCGGCCGCCCGTTCGTGCCCGGCGTGCCGGTCGGCAAGGTGGTCAAGGTCGAGGCGACCCCGGGCGAGCTGACCAAGACCATCCAGGTCGAGCCCTTCGTCCAGTTCACCCGGCTCGACCTGGTCGGTGTGGTGGTCGTGCCGCCGCGCACCGACCCGCGGGACGCCGTGCTGCCGCCCGCCCCCGCCGCGGGCGCCCCGGCCGCCCCCGCACCGCAGCAGCCCGCCGCACCGCCCGCGGCCGCACCCACCGGGGGGAACTGACCGTGCGCCTCAGCCGCATCCCGCTCGCCGCCGTCCTGTTGCTGCTCGCCCTGGTGCTCCAGGTCAGCGTGCTCGGCCGGCTCCAACTGCCCGGTGCCACCCCCGACCTGCTGATGCTGGTGGTGGTCGGCCTGGCCCTGGTCTACGGCCCGGCCGCCGGCTGCCTGGTCGGCTTCTTCGGCGGCCTGCTGACCGACCTCGCCCCGCCCTCGGACCACGCCATCGGCCGCTACGCCCTGGTGCTCTGCGTGCTCGGCTACGCGGCCGGCCTGCTGCGCCCCGACGGCGGCCGCCAGCGCTCCGCGCTCAGCGCGCTGATCGTGGTCGCGGGTGCCGCCGTGCTCTCCACGCTGCTGTACGCGATGGTCGGCGCCCTGGTCGGCGACGGCGCCGCCCGCCATGTCGGCCTGGTCGGGCTGGCATTCAGCGCGCTGCTCTACGACGTGCTGCTCGCGCCGTTCGTCGTGCCCGCCGTGATGGTGCTGGCCCGCCGTTTCGACTACGACCCGGTGGCCGCCGAGAGCGGCGACAGCTCCGGCTCGGGCCTGGGCACCCTCGCGCGCTACCGCACCACCCGGGAGGTGTCCGCCGTGCCGACGTACGGCAAGCGCGCCTTCGGGCGGAAGAAGCGCATCCCCGGCCTGGCCAAGCGGCCGTAATCGTCCGAGTCGCAGGAGCGAACCCCGTTGAGCAACATCCCGGAGACCGGCCGCACCCAGCGGGTGACGATCCGTCTGGTCGTCCTGCAGGTGCTCGTGCTCTCGCTGCTCGCCACCCTCGGCGGGCGGCTCTGGTACCTGCAGATCCGCACCGGTGACCAGTACGTCGCCAAGGCCCAGGGCAACCACATCCGCGAGGTGGTCGAACCGGCCATCCGCGGCGAGATCCTGGACGCCTCGGGCCGGATCCTGGCCGCCAACCAGACCCGGCTGGTGGTCTCGGTCAGCCGCACCTCGCTGCTGCAGCAGAAGGACCACGGCAAGGCCGTCCTCGCCCGGCTCGCCGGGGTGCTGGGCGTGCCGGCCAAGGACGTCCAGGACAAGGTCCGCCTCTGCGACCCCAAGACCCCGCAGCCCTGCTGGAACGGCTCCCCGTACCAGCCGATCCCGGTGACCCAGCAGGCCACCACCCAGCAGGCGATGCAGATAATGGAGCGCCGCGAGGACTTCCCCGGCGTCACCGCCCAGCCCACCGCCGTGCGCAACTACCCCGGCACCGAGGGCGCCAACGCCGCCCAGGTCCTCGGCTACCTCTCCCCGGTGACGGACGAGGAGGTGGCCAAGTCCGCCGACAAGACCGGCCGGGACCGCCGGCTGCCTTCCGACCAGGTCGGCCGGGCGGGGCTGGAATACGTGTACGACAACGACCTGCGCGGCACCACCGGGGTCGACCGGCTCGAGGTGGACAACCTCGGCCGCGTCATCGGCAGCGCGGGCAGCACCCCCGCCCAGCCCGGCAACAACCTGGTGACCAGCATCGACGCCAAGGTGCAGACGGTGGTCGAGCAGCAGCTCGCCCAGGCCATGACCGACGCCCGCCAGGTCTTCGACAAGGAGACCAACAAGAACTACGAGGCCGACTCCGGTGCCGCCGTCGTGATGGACGTGCACACCGGCCGGATCATCGCGATGGCCTCAGCCCCGACCTTCGACCCCAACCTCTGGGTCGGCGGCATCTCGGCCAAGGACTACCAGACGCTGAACTCGAAAGAGGCCAACACCCCGCTGATCAACCGGGCCATACAGGGTCAGTCCGCCCCCGGCTCGACCTTCAAGGTGATCTCCACCACCGCCGCCGTGCAGGCCGGCTACTCGCTGGACGGGCACTACCCCTGCCCGAAGAGCATGGTCATCGGCGGCCGTGAGTTCAAGAACTTCGAGAGCGAGAGCTTCGGTGACATCTCGCTGGAGAAGGCCCTCGAGGTCTCCTGCGACACCGTCTTCTACGGCCTCTCCTACGACCAGTGGATGAAGGACGGCGGCATCAAGCCGAAGAACCCGCAGGACTGGTTCTTCAAGACCGCCCACCAGTTCGGCCTCGGCGCCAAGACCGGCATCGACCTGCCCGGTGAGGTGACCGGCCGGGTGCCGGACCGGCAGTGGAAGCAGTCCTTCTTCGACGCGAACAAGAACTCCTGGTGCGAGCAGGCGGCCAAGGGCGGTCACGAGTACACCGACGAGATTGCCCGCGAGAACTGCGTCGACGGCGCCGTGATGCGCGCCGGTGACTCGGTCAACTTCGCGATCGGCCAGGGCGACACCCTGGTCACCCCGCTGCAGATGGCCCGGATCTACTCGGCCCTCTCCAACGGCGGCACCCTCTACCGCCCGACCATCGCCAAGGCCGTGGTCAGCCCGGGTGGCCAGCTGGTCCGCGACATCGCCCCGCACGCGGACGCGAAGATCCCGGCCTCCGGCGAGCTGCTCAGCTACATCAACCAGGCCACCGCGGGCGTCATCACCAGCGGCACCGCGGCCTGGAAGTTCGTCGGCGCGGGCTGGCCGCAGGGCAAGATCGAGCTGCACGCCAAGACCGGCACCGCCGAGGTCATGGGCAAGCAGACCACCTCGTGGCTGACCACCTACAGCTCCGACTACGCGGTCGTGATGACGATAAGCCAAGGTGGCACCGGCTCCGGCGGTTCCGGTGACTCCGTGCGCCGGATCTACCAGGCGCTGTACGGCGTGGACGACAAGGGCAACATCGACAACACCAAGGCCCTGCTGCCCAAGCCGCAGGCCCAGCTGCCCAAGTTCAACCCGGACGGCACCGCGATCCTCACGGCCGCCCTGTCGGGCAGCAAGGCCTTCGCCGACCCGGCCCTCCCGCTCACCCCCGCCGTCGACCTGTCGCTCCCCGCGGCCGTCGAACCCACCCGCGTGTACGGAAGGAGCCGGGCATGAGCGCGTACGGCTCGTACCGCCCCGTCCGGCTCTCCCCTCAGCGAGGGGTGATCGGGCGGGCGCTGGCCAAGGACTCCCCGCTGCGGCGGCTCGACTGGATCATGATCCTGGCCGCCCTGGCACTCTCGCTGGGCAGCTCGCTGCTGGTCTGGTCGGCCACCCGCGGCCGTGACTCGCTGACCCACGGCGACCCGCAGTACTTCCTCTACCGGCACCTGACCAACCTCATGATCGGGCTGGTGCTCTGCGGCACGGTGATCGTGATAGGAGTGCGCCGGGTGCGCACCGCCGTCCCGTTCATCTACCTCGCGGTGATCGGGATACTGCTCGCCGCGCTCAGCCCGCTGGGCTCACGGGTCAACGGCGCGCACTCCTGGATCCAGTTCGGCGGCGGCTTCTCGCTGCAGCCGGCCGAGTTCGCCAAGCTCGCCATCGTGTTCGGGATGGCCGTGGTGCTCTCCGCCCGGGTCGACGCGGGGGAGCGGGCCATACCGTCCGACAAGAGCGTGCTGCAGGCGCTCGCCCTGGCCGCCGTGCCGATGGCCGTCGTCATGCTGATGCCCGACCTCGGCTCGGTCATGGTGATGGCCGTGACGATCATGGGCATCCTGCTGGTCTCCGGCGCGCCCAACCGCTGGGTCTTCGGCCTGCTCACCGCAGGTGGCCTCGGTGCGGTGGCGATCTGGAAGCTGGGCGTGCTCAGCAAGTACCAGATCGACCGCTTCGCCGCCTTCGCCAACCCCGCCCTCGACCCGGCCGGTGTGGGCTACAACACCGCCCAGGCCCGGATCGCCATCGGCTCCGGCGGCCTGACCGGCATGGGCCTGTTCCACGGCACCCAGACCACCGGCCAGTTCGTCCCCGAGCAGCAGACCGACTTCGTCTTCACCGTGGCCGGCGAGGAGCTCGGCTTCGTGGGCGGGCTCACCCTGATCCTGCTGCTCGGCATCGTCCTCTGGCGCGCCTGCCGGATCGCCCGGCAGGCCACCGACCTCTACAGCACGATCCTGGCGGGCGGCGTGATCGCCTGGTTCGCCTTCCAGGGCTTCGAGAACATCGGCATGACGCTCGGCATCATGCCGGTCGCCGGCATCCCGCTGCCGTTCGTCTCCTACGGCGGCTCCTCGATGTTCGCGGTCTGGATGGCGGTCGGGATACTGCAGTCGGTCCGCTCCCAGCGCCCGATAGGGACCTGAGCAGTTCGGCGCCTCGGCTACCCTTGAAAGTCACCTTCTTCAAGCCACATCGAGGTAGCCAGTTCTATGACAGTCGAATCGGTCTTCCCGCGCCTGGAGGCCCTCCTCCCGCACGTCCAGAAGCCGATCCAGTACGTCGGCGGCGAGCTCAACTCGACCGTCAAGGACTGGGACGCCTGTGACGTCCGCTGGGCGCTCATGTACCCCGACGCCTACGAGGTCGGCCTGCCCAACCAGGGCGTCATGATCCTCTACGAGGTGCTCAACGAGCGCGAGGGCGTGCTCGCCGAGCGCACCTACAGCGTCTGGCCGGACCTCGAGGCGCTCATGCGCGAGCACGACGTCCCGCAGTTCACCGTGGACGCGCACCGGCCGGTGAAGGCCTTCGACGTCTTCGGCCTGTCCTTCTCCACCGAGCTCGGCTACACCAACATGCTGGCCGCGCTCGACCTTGCGGGCATCCCGCTGGAGGCCAAGGACCGTACCGTGGACGACCCGATCGTGCTCGCGGGCGGCCACGCCGCCTTCAACCCCGAGCCGATCGCGGACTTCATCGACTGCGCGGTGATCGGCGACGGCGAGCAGGCCGTGCTCGACATCACCGACATCATCCGCACCTGGAAGGCCGAGGGGCAGCCCGGCGGCCGCGACGAGCTGCTGCTGCGCCTGGCCAAGACCGGTGGCGTCTACGTCCCGCGCTTCTACGACGTGGAGTACCTGGCGGACGGCCGGATCGCCCGTGTGGTGCCGAACGCGCCGGGCGTGCCGTGGCGCGTCTCCAAGCACACCGTGATGGACCTCGACGAGTGGCCCTACCCCAAGCAGCCGCTCGTCCCGCTCGCCGAGACCGTCCACGAGCGGATGTCCGTCGAGATCTTCCGCGGCTGCACCCGCGGCTGCCGCTTCTGCCAGGCCGGCATGATCACCCGCCCGGTCCGCGAGCGGAGCATCACCGGCATCGGCGAGATGGTCGAGCGCGGCCTCAAGGCCACCGGCTTCGAGGAGGTCGGCCTGCTCTCGCTCTCCTCCGCCGACCACACCGAGATCGGTGACATCGCCAAGGGCCTGGCCGACCGCTACACCGAGGACAAGATCGGCCTCTCCCTCCCCTCCACCCGGGTCGACGCCTTCAACATCGACCTGGCCAACGAGCTGACCCGCAACGGCCGCCGCTCCGGCCTCACCTTCGCCCCCGAGGGCGGCTCGGAGCGCATCCGCAAGGTCATCAACAAGATGGTCTCGGAGGAGGACCTGATCCGCACCGTCGCCGCCGCGTACGGCAACGGCTGGCGCCAGGTGAAGCTCTACTTCATGTGCGGCCTCCCCACCGAGACCGACGAGGACGTCCTGCAGATCGCCGAGATGGCGAAGAACGTCATCGCCAAGGGCCGCGAGGTCACCGGCCAGAACGACATCCGCTGCACCGTCTCCATCGGCGGGTTCGTCCCCAAGCCGCACACCCCCTTCCAGTGGGCCCCGCAGCTCTCCGCCGAGGGCACCGACGAGCGCCTGGCCAAGCTGCGCGACGCCATCCGCGGCGACCGCAAGTTCGGCAAGAACATCGGCTTCCGCTACCACGACGGCAAGCCCGGCATCGTCGAGGGCCTGCTCTCCCGCGGTGACCGCCGCACCGGCGGCATCATCCGCGCGGTCTACGAGGACGGCGGCCGCTTCGACGGCTGGCGCGAGCACTTCTCCTACGACCGCTGGATGGCCGCCGCCGAGAAGGGCCTGGCCGGTACCGGCGTCGACGTCGCCTGGTACACCACCCGCGAGCGCAGCTACGAGGAGGTCCTCCCCTGGGACCACCTGGACAGCGGTCTCGACAAGGACTGGCTCTGGGAGGACTGGCAGGACGCCCTGGAGGAGGTCGAGGTCGACGACTGCCGCTGGACCCCGTGCTTCGACTGCGGCGTGTGCCCCCAGATGCAGACCGAGATCCAGATCGGCCCGACGGGTGTGAAGCTGCTGCCGCTCGCCGTCGTCAACGGCGGGCCCGGCGCGGGCGCCGGTCACACGCACGGCTGACCTGGCGACAGGACACATGAGCGGCGCCCTTCCCGACTCCGGTCGGGGAGGGCGCCGCTGCGTGGTGTCAGACCACCTCTTCGTCGAGCTTGCGGCGGTTCGGGCGTGGCGCCGGCGGCGGGGTGGTGACGACGGACGGGCGGCCGGCTTCCACGTCCACCGGGTCGTCGTCCGGCCCGTGGCCGGCCAGGCCGTTCAGGTGCTGGTGCCACTGGTCGATCTGCTCCGCCGCGCCAGGGGACACCCACGGGTCCGCGATCAGGATGGCGTGGATGTGGTACGGGAAGGCCGGCGGTGTCCGGCGCCAGGCGGCGAAGCCGGCCTGACGGAGCGAGCGGACCTTCGTGACCTGCACGTCCCACGGGTCGTCGCCGGAGTGGATCCCCACGTCGATCGCGCCGCCGCCGTCGTGTGTCCCGGCCGACGCCGAGACGGCGCCCTGGGTGAAGGAGCCCTGCATGATCGGGAACTGGCCCAGGCCGGCGAGCTGTTCGGCCAGCAGGAGGGCGTCGATCGTCATCTGGTCGAGGAGGACGCCGCGGAAGGTCTGGATGTTCTGTGCCGTCATGGCAGAAGTCTTCGGTCGGCCGGAGCGGCCCCGCGAGTGCCGACGGTCGCCGCATGGACTGTCCGGGCTCCGGATGTCACCCGATCCCGTGAGGCCACCACTGCTGTGCACGAACGATCGGCCGGGGCGCCGTAGCGTCGGGGAGCGGGCAGGGCACGTCGCCCTGTCCGGGCATCGACCAAGAGGTGGTTCGCGTGGCGTACGCAACGGGTCAGCTCCCGACGGGTTTCGGGACGGACGTGTTCGGCAATTTCCTCGACGGCAGCCCCAACGTCGTCCTCGTACCCATCCCGGCGTATCCCGGTCCGCCCGCGATCCCGTGGGCCTTCACCTGGGTCTCGCTCGCCGCGGAGAACGGCACCGCGAAGATCCGGTACGCGCTGTACAACGACGTGATCCGGGACTGGCAGGTCGGGTTCGTGGTGGTGGACCACAAGAAGGGGCTGGTCGGGCTGCCCATCCGGGAGCACGACAGCATCGTCTCGCTGGCCAGGGTGCCCCAGGACTCCGGCAACACGCTGGACACCGCCCCGGTGAGCTGGATCGTGCAGGCGGTGCTCCAGGGATGAGCTGGTCGGCCGACGAGGAAGTCCTGCGGCCGCCAGCGCTCCGGACCCCCGGCAGCATCTCCGTCGCAGAGGTCGACTACTCCGGCGCCGGTACCTTCGGCATCGGTCGGGCGGCGTGCACGGGTTACATCACCGAGGCGTGCCGGCTGCGCGGGGCGCCGCTCACCCACTGGCTGCCCGGCATGCTGACCATCGCGCTGCGGGAGTCCTCCTACAACGCGAACCTGATCAACCTGGACGACAGCAACGCCGTCGGACCGCCCGTCCCGCACGACTCCGCGCACCCCGGCGCGCCGGCCGGCTGCTCCCGGGGCGGCTGGCAGTGCATCCCCGCAACCTTCGCGGACAACCACGTCGCCGGGACTTCGCTCAGCATCTACGACCCGGTGGCGAACTGCGCCGCGGCGATCGGGCACATCATCGGGACGTACGGGATCGCCGCCGACGGCCACGACCTGCTGACCCGGCGGGTGAGCGGTGCCAGCGAGGACGGGTTCGGCATCCAGCAGGCCGATCCGGACCGGTCTCCGTACCCCTACTAGGGCAGACCGACGGCCCTTTCCGCGCGTTCCGCGCCGGAAGGGCCGTCATAGCCGCACCGGACGGGCCAGTACCCTTGGGGTGACAGAGTCCGGGCACCAGCTGCCGGACCGGGATTACTGACTAAGGACTGAGCAGCCCTGGCACGCCGCACGCCCGACGGTCCGCCGCCCGCGCCGACGGTGCAGCGCATCCGTCTCCGCTACACCAAGCGCGGCCGTCTGCGCTTCACCAGCCACCGTGACTTCCAGCGCGCGTTCGAGCGGGCCCTGCGCCGCTCCGCCGTCCCGATGGCCTACTCGGCGGGTTTCACGCCGCACCCCAAGGTCTCGTACGCCAACGCCGCCCCGACCGGGGTGGCCAGCGAGGCCGAGTACCTGGAGATCGGCCTGGCCGACTTCCGTGACCCGGCGGCGCTGCGCGCGCTGCTGGACGAGTCGCTGCCCATCGGGCTGGACATCATCGACGCCGTCGAGGTGCACACCCCGAACTTCGTGGAGCGGCTGGAGGCCTCCGAGTGGCAGATCCGCCTCGACGGCGTGGAGCCGGCCGAGGCGGCCCGCGCGGCCGAGAAGTTCCTGGCGGCCGAAGAGGTCGAGGTCAGCCGCCAGACCAAGAACGGGCTGCGGGTCTTCGACGCGCGCGGCGCAGTCGCGGCGCTGGAGCTCGCCGAGGCGCAGGTCGGCGATGGTAACGACACCGGTACGGAAAGTGCTGCCGATGTCCGCCAGGGCGGTCCCTGTGCGATACTGCGGCTGGTAGTACGACACGCCACACCCGCCGTACGACCCGACGACGTTTTGTCCGGTCTCCGTGTGACGGCCGACCTCGCGCCGCCGGTCCCCGCTGAGGTGACCAGGCTGGCGCAGGGGCCGCTCGACGAGGAGACCGGCACGGTGACCGACCCGCTGGCGCTCGACCGCGCCGCGGCACCGACTGGCCGGTAGCGGCTGTTGGGCCGCGCGCACACTGCGTCCGCCTAGCGGGGGGCGGGCCCGGGCCGGGGGTTGACCTCCGGTCCGAGCGCCCGCCTGGCCCCCGCGGCTCCCCAGGGGAGCGAGCGCCGTCGCGCAGGCCAGCCCCTTGCGGCTCGCCGACCCGGATGGTCGGTGCGCCCGAGGTACCCGTCCGGCAGCCATCCGGCCCGGGGACGGCTCGGCCTTGAAAACCCAGAAGACTGGTCAAGCACCAGAAGACTTTCGGCCCTCGCACCGTGCGGGGAGCCGAGCGAGACTACGAGCTCCTGTGCGGCCTCGCGTCCGCACGACTGCACCGCTCCGGCGGGCCCGCGCTACCCGCGGCCGCCGGCGCCCTTGGTGCCCGGTCGTGCCCGGATGCGGAGCCCGGGGGCCTGACGGGAGATCCACCCGCATGCTCGACAACACCGAACCGCAGCAGTCTGCGGCAGGCACCGATACCGACAGCTCCGCCGCGCCGCCGCGCCGCCGTCGCCGCGCGGTCAGCCGCCCGGCCGGCACCCCGCAGGGCGCCGAGACCGCGGCCGTCGAGGTCGTCGTCCCGGCCGAGCCCGTGGCCGCCGAGCCGGCCGCCGCGGAGGCCGAGGCGCCCGCCGCCGAGAAGCCGGTCCGCGCCCGCCGTACCCGTAAGCGTGCCGAGGCGCCCGCCGGCGCCCCGGCCGAGGCCGAGCCGGCCGCCGCGGAGGAGGCGCCCGTCGAGGCGCCCGCCGCCGAGCCCGTGGCGGAGAAGCCGGTCCGCGCCCGCCGTACCCGTAAGCGTGCCGAGGCGCCCGCCGGTGCCCCGGCCGAGGCCGAGCCGGCCGCCGCGGAGGAGGCGCCCGTCGAGGCGCCCGCCGCCGAGCCCGTGGCCGAGGAGGCCCCGGCCGCTCCCGCGCGCCGCACCCGCCGTTCGCGCCGGGTGGCCGAGCCCGCGCCGGTCGTGGCCGAGGAGCCGGAGGCCGTCGAGGAGGAGGCTCCCGAGGAGGAGCCCGAGGCCGTCGAGGAGACCCCCGCCGCCGAGCCGGTGGCCGAGGAGGCCCCGACCCACCGCGTGCGCCGCCGGGCCGTCCGCCCGTCCACCGCCATCTTCCAGGCCCCGGTCTTCCAGGAGCCGGCCCCGTTCGAGGCGCCCGCCGCCCCGGCCGCCGCCGAGCAGCCCGCTGCTGCGGCCGTCGCCCCGGCCGCCTCGGAGGAGGACGAGTTCGAGTACAGCGGCGTCGGCCGCCGCCGCCGGACTCGTCAGCCCGTCCGGGTGCAGCCGCGCGCCGAGGCGCCCGCCCCGGTGAAGCCGAAGGCCGAGCCGAAGCCGGCCGAGCCGGTCGCCGCCGCCGAGGAGCCCGCCGCCGCCGTGACCACCGGTCCGGAGACCGAGGGCGAGTGGGAGGACGACCGTCCGTCCCGCCGTCGCCGCCGGGGCGGCCGTCGCCGTCGCCGCGGTGAGGCCGAGGACTTCGAGGCCGAGACCACCGAGACGGTGGCCGAGCCGGTCGCCGAGGAGGAGCCCGAGGCCGAGGAGGACGAGGACGACCTGGCCGGCGGCCTGGCCTCCTCGCGTCGCCGTCGCCGTCGTCGTCGCCGTGGTGGCGAGGGTGGCGTCGAGGTCGGTGCCGAGACCACCGAGGACGGCGTCCGTACCGTCGTGAAGGTGCGCGAGCCGCGCCGCCGCTCCACCGAGCCCTCCTTCGACCCTGACGAGGTGCAGTCCATCAAGGGCTCCACCCGCCTGGAGGCGAAGAAGCAGCGCCGCCGCGAGGGCCGCGAGCTGGGCCGCCGCCGGGTGCCGATCATCACCGAGGCCGAGTTCCTGGCCCGCCGTGAGTCGGTCGAGCGCGTGATGGTCGTCCGCCAGAACGGCGAGCGCACCCAGATCGGCGTCCTCGAGGACGGCGTGCTCGTCGAGCACTACGTCAACAAGGAGCAGGCCACCAGCTACGTCGGCAACGTCTACCTGGGCAAGGTCCAGAACGTGCTGCCCTCGATGGAGGCCGCCTTCGTCGACATCGGCAAGGGCCGCAACGCGGTGCTGTACGCCGGTGAGGTCAACTTCGGCGCGCTCGGCGGCCACGGCGGCCCGCGCCGGATCGAGTCGGTGCTCAAGTCCGGCCAGTCCGTCCTGGTGCAGGTCTCCAAGGACCCGATCGGTCACAAGGGCGCCCGCCTGACCAGCCAGATCTCGCTGCCCGGCCGCTACCTGGTCTACGTGCCCGAGGGCTCGATGACCGGCATCTCGCGCAAGCTGCCCGAGAACGAGCGCGCCCGTCTGAAGCAGATCCTCAAGAAGATCGTCCCCGAGGACGCGGGCGTCATCGTGCGCACCGCCGCCGAGGGCGCGAGCGAGGAGGAGCTGACCCGCGACGTGCAGCGCCTGCAGGCGCAGTGGGAGGAGATCCAGAAGAAGGCCGCCACCGGCAACGCCCCGGCGCTGCTCTACGGCGAGCCGGACATGACCGTCCGGGTCGTCCGCGACATCTTCAACGAGGACTTCACCAAGGTCATCGTCTCCGGTGACGTCGCCTGGAAGACCATCCACGAGTACGTCGGCGGGGTCGCCCCCGACCTGGCGGAGCGCCTGCAGCGCTGGACCTCGGACGTGGACGTGTTCGCCACGTACCGGATCGACGAGCAGCTGATGAAGGCGCTGGACCGCAAGGTCTGGCTGCCCAGCGGCGGCTCGCTGGTGATCGACCGGACCGAGGCGATGGTCGTGGTCGACGTCAACACCGGCAAGTTCGTCGGCCAGGGCGGCAACCTCGAGGAGACCGTCACCCGGAACAACATCGAGGCGGCCGAGGAGATCGTGCGCCAGCTGCGGCTGCGCGACCTCGGCGGCATCATCGTGATCGACTTCATCGACATGGTGCTCGAGTCCAACCGGGACTTGGTGCTGCGTCGTCTGCTGGAGTGCCTGGGCCGGGACCGGACCAAGCACCAGGTGGCCGAGGTCACCTCGCTGGGCCTGGTCCAGATGACCCGCAAGCGGGTCGGCCAGGGCCTGCTCGAGTCCTTCTCCGAGGCCTGCGTGCACTGCAACGGCCGGGGCGTCATCGTCCACATGGAGCAGCCGGCCTCGCACGGTGGCGGCGGTGGCTCTGTGGGCACCTCGGGCGAGGCTCTGTCCGGTGGCAGCAAGCGCCGTCGCCGGGGCAAGGGCGGCGCCGCCCAGCCCGCGGCGGAGCTGACCGAGCACGAGATCGAGGAGACCGAGGAGCCGCACGAGCACGAGGAGTTCGAGCTCGTGCCGTCGGGCGGGCAGCTCGCGGTCGAGACGGTCGAGGAGGCTCCGGTGGTCGAGGAGACCCCCGAGGCCGCCGCGGAGCAGCCGAGCCTGGTCGAGATCCCGGCCGTGACCTCCGCCGCCCCGCGGGCCCGCCGCCGTGCGGTCCGCAAGGCGACGGCGCCGGCCGGCGCTCCGGCCGAGGCCGAGATCGTCGTCCTGCAGGCCCGTGCCGAGGCCGCTGTGGCCGCCGCGCTCGAGGCTGCGGCCGAGGCCGCCGCCGAGGAGCCGGTGGTCGAGGAGGTCGCGGTGGAGGAGGTCGCGGAGGAGGCTCCGGCCCCGAAGAAGCGTGCCGCCCGCAAGACGGCCGCCAAGAAGACGACCACGGCCAAGAAGACCACGGCCGCCGCGAAGAAGACCACGGCCAAGAAGACCGCCACCAAGCGGACGACCAAGAAGGCCGCGGCTGCCGAGCCCGACGCTCCGGCTGCCGAGTAAGAGGTAGCTGCACCACGGCAGGGGCGCGGGCGACCGCGCCCCTGCCGTGTTCACCGCCTCGGTTTGGCCGCAGCAGGCGGCATCTGTATTCTTGACCCTCGGCGTGTCTACGCCACGCTCCCGAGCACATCACCTCCTGGGCCGGTACGGCCGGGGGAGGCCGCTGTGTCAGTGCCCAGCGGCTGGCATCGAGAGTTCCGACCGAGCAAGGAAAGCAGGTAACCGCATGTACGCGATCGTTCGCGCCGGCGGCCGCCAGCACAAGGTCGCCGTCGGCGACGTGCTGGAGATCGACAAGGTTGACGTCAAGCCGGGTGACTCGGTCGAGCTCTCGACCGTCCTCGTTGTCGACGGCGACGCTGTCACCTCCGACCCGTGGGTCCTCGCCGGTGTGAAGGTTCACGCCGAGGTCGTCGACCACACCAAGGGTGAGAAGATCGTCATCCTTCGCTACAAGAACAAGACCGGCTACCGTCGGCGCCAGGGTCACCGCCAGCGCCACACCGCCGTCCGCATCACGAGCATCGACTCCGCGAAGTAAGTAAGGGAGCAGCGAGATGGCACACAAGAAGGGCGCAAGCTCTACCCGTAA
Organism: Kitasatospora sp. NPDC002227; assembly: GCF_040296285.1. NCBI lineage: Bacteria > Bacillati > Actinomycetota > Actinomycetes > Kitasatosporales > Streptomycetaceae > Kitasatospora > Kitasatospora sp. NPDC002227. Next base: position 45,158 of record NZ_JBEOWY010000021.1, on the reverse strand, counting down.
CGGTCGTGACTCGAACGCTCAGCGCCTCGGCGTGAAGCGCTTCGGCGGCCAGGTCGTCAGCGCCGGCGAGATCCTCGTCCGCCAGCGTGGCACCCACTTCCACCCGGGTGCGGGCGTCGGTCGCGGTGGCGACGACACCCTGTTCGCGCTGACCGCCGGTGCGGTGCAGTTCGGCACCCGCCGCGGCCGCAAGGTCGTCAACATCGTGGCCGTCGAGGCCTGAGCTCTGACCTAGCGTCAAGGCTTTTCGGAGGGTGGACCGGAATTTCCGGTCCACCCTTCGTGCTTTGGGAGTCGTTGCCCCGGAAGCGGGGCCAACGCCGCTCGGCCAGGCATGCTTGTAGGGGCGGCCCCTCCCGGGTGCCCCGGAATTCCTCAGTCGTATCAAGTGGAGGCACAACCAATGACCACCTTCGTGGACCGCGTCGAGCTGCACGTCGCCGCGGGTAACGGGGGCCATGGCTGCGCCTCCGTGCACCGGGAGAAGTTCAAGCCGCTCGGCGGTCCGGACGGCGGGAACGGCGGTGAGGGCGGCAGCGTCATCCTCATGGTCGACTCCCAGGTGACGACGCTGCTCGAGTACCACCACTCGCCCAAGCGCAAGGCCACCAACGGCAAGCCCGGCGCGGGCGGCCACCGCACCGGCTCGACCGGCGGGGACCTGATCCTCCCGGTGCCGGACGGCACCGTCGTCATGGACCGCCAGGGCAACGTGCTGGCCGACCTGGTCGGCCACGGCACCAGCTTCATCGCGGCCCAGGGCGGCCGCGGGGGCCTGGGCAACGCCGCGCTGGCCTCCTCCCGCCGCAAGGCGCCCGGCTTCGCGCTGCTCGGCGAGCCGGGTGAGGCCCGCGACATCCAGATGGAGCTCAAGTCCGTCGCCGACGTCGCCCTGGTGGGTTACCCGAGCGCGGGCAAGTCATCGCTCATCTCGGTGCTCTCGGCGGCCAAGCCGAAGATCGCCGATTACCCGTTCACCACCCTGATCCCCAACCTCGGCGTGGTCACCGCCGGCGAGACGATCTACACCGTCGCCGACGTCCCCGGCCTGATCCCGGGCGCCAGCCAGGGCCGCGGCCTGGGCCTGGAGTTCCTGCGCCACGTGGAGCGCTGCAGCGTGCTGGTGCACGTGCTGGACTGCGCGACCATGGAGCCGGGCCGTGACCCGCTCTCGGACCTGGAGACCATCGAGGCCGAGCTCGCCGAGTACGGCGGCCTGGACGACCGCCCGCGCCTGGTCGCGCTGAACAAGGTGGACGTGCCGGACGGGCAGGACCTGGCCGACATCACCCGTGAGTCCCTGGAGCAGGCGGGCTACCGCGTGTTCGAGGTCTCCGCCGCCTCCCGCAAGGGCCTGCGCGAGCTGAGCTTCGCGATGGCGCAGATCGTCGCCGAGGCCCGGGCCGCCAAGCCGGTCGAGGAGGCCACCCGGATCGTGCTGCGCCCGGCCGCTGTGGACGACGCCGGCTTCACCGTGGTCGAGGAGGACGGCGCCTACCGCGTGCGCGGCGTCAAGCCGGAGCGCTGGGTGCGCCAGACCGACTTCACCAACGACGAGGCCGTGGGCTACCTGGCCGACCGCCTGGCCCGCCTCGGTGTCGAGGACCAGCTGTGGAAGGTCGGCGCCAAGGAGGGTGACACCGTCATCATCGGCCCGGACGAGAACGCCGTGGTCTTCGACTGGGAGCCGACCATGGCCGCCGGCGCCGAGATGCTCGGCCGCCGTGGCGAGGACCACCGGATGGAGACCCAGCGCCCGGCCGTCGACCGCCGCCGCGAGAAGCAGAAGGGCCGCGACGCCGCCGAGGCCGAGTACCTGGCCTTCGAGGCGCTCTCCAGCGGCCGCCAGGCCGTCGAGGGCGACGAGGACTACTGAGCCGGTCCAACGGCTGAGCTGTGAGCGGGCCCGCCGCCCGGATCGCGTACATTACGCACCGGGCGGCGGGCCCACGGTTTTGGATCAGAGCCGTGTACAGCGAGTGGAGGCACGTGGTGACCGAGCAGACCCTGCGTCAGGAAGTCCTGACGGCACGTCGGATCGTGGTCAAGGTCGGCTCCTCCTCGCTGACCACCGCGGCCGGCGGCCTGGACGCGGACCGGGTGGACGCCCTGGTGGACGCGCTGGCCAAGGTGCGCGGGCGGGCCGACGCGCCCGAGGTCGTGCTGGTCTCCTCCGGTGCCATCGCGGCCGGCCTCGCCCCGCTCGGCCTGGAGCGCCGCCCGAGTGACCTGGCCCGGCAGCAGGCCGCCGCCAGCGTCGGCCAGGGCCTCCTGGTGGCCCGGTACACGGCCTCCTTCGCCCGGTACGGCATCCGCGTCGGCCAGGTGCTGCTGACGGCCGAGGACGCCAGCCGCCGGGCCCACTACCGCAACGCCTACCGCACCCTGGACCAGCTGCTCGCGATGGGCGCGATGCCGGTCGTCAACGAGAACGACACCGTCGCCACCGCCGAGATCAAGTTCGGCGACAACGACCGGCTGGCCGCGCTGGTGGCCCACCTGGTCCGGGCCGATCTGCTGGTCCTGCTCTCCGACGTGGACGGCCTCTACGACGGCGACCCGAGCCGTCCGGGCACCAGCCGGATCGCCGAGGTGCGCGGTCCGCAGGACCTCGCGGGCATCGAGATCGGCAGCGCGGGCAAGGCGGGGGTCGGCACCGGCGGCATGGTCACCAAGGTCGAGGCCGCCCGGATCGCCACCGGCGCGGGCATCCCGGTGGTGCTCACCGCCGCCAGCCACGCGGCCGACGCCCTGGCCGGCCGCCCGACCGGAACGCTCTTTCTGCGGACCGGCAGCCGTTCGGCCGACCGCCTGCTCTGGCTGGAGCACGCCAGCACCCCGCGGGGGGCCCTGCAGCTCGACGCCGGGGCCGTGGAGGCCGTGGTCTCGGGCGGCAAGTCGCTGCTCCCGGCCGGGGTCACCCGGGTGGACGGGGAGTTCGCCGCGGGTGATCCGGTGGACCTTCTTGGCGAAAACGGCCACATCGTCGCCCGTGGGCTGGTCAACTTTGATGCGAGGGAGTTGCCCCGTCTGCTCGGCCGGTCCACCCGTGACCTGGCCCAGGAGTTCGGTCCCGCGTACGAGCGCGAGGTCATCCACCGCGACGACCTGGTCGTGCTGCGCGGCTGAGGGGCGAGCCCTCCCTGAGGGGCGGGCCGAGCGGGCGTCGGCCCGGGGGACGCGTTGTCGACAAGGAGGCCGCCGGTGGGACGCAGGGGCCAGGAAGCACTGCCCGGGCGCCCGCAGCGGCGGCTGGTCAGTGTCCCGGACGGGGAGGCCGTGTCGGCCGGGCCGGAGGCCGAGGCGGAGCAGGACCACGCCCGGCTGTGGCACGTGGTGCTCAGTGTGGCCGGCCGAGCCACCCCGCTGGACGAGCTGCGGGCCGGTCTCGAGCGCCTCGCGCACGACCACTCGTTCTTCCTGACGGCCCGCTACGCCACCGACCGGGCCGAGATCCGGTACTGGGAGCAGGCCCGCGACCTGCACGACGCCGCCGCGATCGCGCTGCGGCTGTGGGGCGAGCACAAGGCCACCGCCAACCTCCCGCCCTGGGAGATCGTCGGCCTCGAGGTCGTCGACCGCCCCACCTACCACCACCGCATCGCCGAGGGCTTCGGGGATCCGCCCCCGCACCTGGGCGGCGTGCACCCCTACTAGCCCCGTCAGGGGCGCGGGGAACGGCGCGAGGTCGGAAGAAGCGGTCCTGATGGCTGCCGCAGAGATTCACTTGCACTATCGAGGGGCGCGAGGAACTGCGCGCAGCGGTAGGCCGCAGGCCGCGCGTGGCTGGTCGCGCCGTTCCCCGCGCCCCTGGACAGTGCAACCTGGTGTTGTGCGAGAGGGCCTGTCTCAGCGGGTGAAAGCCGTTCGGAGCCCGCCGGGGCAGTCGCTAACCTTGGCGCCATGACGACCAGCCTCTCCGACAGCCCCGTCCTCGCCGCCGCGCGCCGTGCCCGGGAGGCGGCCGCCGAGCTCGCCCCAGTGCCGCGCAAGGTGAAGGACGCCGCGCTGCTGGCGATCGCCGAGGCGCTGGTCGCGCGGAGCGCGGAGATCACCGCGGCCAACGCGGAGGACGTGGCCAAGGCACGGGCCGCCGGGACGGCCGAGTCGGTGATCGACCGGCTGACGCTGACCGAGGAGCGGGTGGCCGCCATCGCCGCTGATGTGCGGAGCGTGGTCGGCCTGCCCGACCCGGTCGGTGAGGTGGTCCGGGGGTACACGCTGCCGAACGGGCTGGACATCCGGCAGGTGCGGGTGCCGCTCGGCGTGGTCGGCATCATCTACGAGGCCCGCCCGAACGTCACGGTGGACGCCGCCGCGCTCTGCCTCAAGTCCGGCAACGCCGTGCTGCTGCGCGGCTCCGCCTCCGCCTACCGATCCAACACCGCCCTGGTCGCCGTGGTGCGCGACGCCGTCGCCGCCGCCGGGCTGCCCGCCGACGCCGTGCAGCTGGTGCCGGGGGAGAGCCGCGAGTCCGTCACCGAGCTGATGCGCGCCCGCGGCCTGGTGGACGTGCTGATCCCGCGCGGCGGCGCCTCGCTGATCCGTACGGTGGTCGAGGGCTCGACCGTCCCGGTGATCGAGACCGGCACCGGCAACTGCCACGTGTACGTGGACGGGCAGGCCGACCTCGCGATGGCCGTCTCGGTGCTGCTCAACTCCAAGGCGCAGCGGGTGAGCGTGTGCAACTCGGCCGAGACGCTGCTGGTGCACCAGGACATCGCCGAGGAGTTCCTGCCGCTGGCGCTCGCCGCGCTGGCCGAGGCGGGGGTGACGGTGCACGGGGACGAGGCCGTGCTGGGGGCCGCCGAGGGTTCGGCCGCCACCGTGGTGCCCGCCACCGAGGAGGACTGGGAGACGGAGTACCTCTCCTACGACCTCGCCGCCGCCGTGGTGCCCTCGCTGGACGCCGCCGTGGCGCACATCCGCCGCTGGTCCTCCGGCCACACCGAGGCGATCGTCACCAGCTCGCAGGCCGCCGCCCGCCGTTTCACCCAGCTGGTCGACGCGGCCACCGTGGCCGTCAACGCCTCGACCCGGTTCACCGACGGGGGTGAGTTCGGCTTCGGCGCCGAGATCGGCATCTCCACCCAGAAGCTGCACGCCCGCGGCCCGATGGGTCTGCCGGAGCTCACCTCGACCAAGTACGTGGTCACCGGCGACGGCCACGTCCGGTAGCCGCCGTAGGCCGTCTGCCGGGAGCCACAGACAAATCGCCCGCCCGGTAATACGCTGAGCCCCATGGCTGAGGATGTGGGGGGCTCGCCGTACTCCGGCGGCGCCGACCACGGTGATGCGGACGACGAGTTCGCCACCGTGGTCTTCGACGAGGCTTTCGTCCGGTCCGCCGCCGTGCACGAGCCGAGTGCCCGGGAGCGGCAGCTGGCCGCCGCCGAGGCGCGGTTCGAGCCCGACAGTGCCGCGCCGGGCCGCGGCTTCGAGGCGGACGGGATCCCGCTGGAGCTGCGCCCGCACCCGGGCGGCCTGGACGACGACCGCCACTACCCCGATCCGTTCACCGCCTCCGCCCGGGCGGCCCGCGCCGAGCGCCGGGCGTACCTGCGGCGGTCCACCTGGGGCCGGGCCGCCCGGTACGAAGCGGCCCGCCGGGCGGGCGGGCGGCACGTGGCCCAGCAGCGCTGGCACCGGCCGATCGCCTGGGTGCTGGCGGTGGTGATGGGCGTCAGCGTGGTGGCCGTGGCCGTGGCCGCGATCTACCGGGGCACCGGCGGCGCCGGCCCCGAATCCCCGCGCCGTCCGGAGAGCGGGGCCAGCAGCAGCACCGGTTCGGGCCAGGCCCCGACCCCCTCGGCGGCCGTCCTGCTGCCGGGCTGAGCACCACCGCGGGGCCGGCGGCAACTCATGGTGTTCAGACTCTCGTAGCGGCCGATTCCCCGCCTTACTCTGGTGGTATGGGTGACCCGCGCGAGCCTCCGGAGGGTACGCCCGACGGTGGGTCCGGCAATGAGGACGAGTACCGATCCGTCGTCTTCGACGAGTCGTTCGTCCGGGCTGCGCGGATCCAGGAACTGTCGGCGATCGAGCGGCTCGGGGGCCACCACCCCCGGGCGGTGCGCGCCCGGATCGGGTTCGGGCCGCTCGGCTCGCTGCCCCGCCAAGCGGTGGCGTTGCTGCTCCTGGTCGCGATGGCCTTCGCGGCCGCCGTGTACTTCGGCGTGAGCTCCCCGAGGCGGCTGGCCGCCGCGCCGACCGGCAACCAACTGACCGTCAGCATGCTCGCGTTGAGCCCCTCTTCCGCCGTCACGCCGGTGGCCGACTTCCGCAACCCGTTCGCCGCCCTGCCCGCCGGCTACGCCGACGGCCCGGCCGGCTTCGGCGTGCCCGCGGCCGCTGCGACCGCGCACTTCACCAAGATCGAGGTCACCCGTGCGCTCGAGGTCGCCGAGCACTACCTGACCGTCGCCGACCTGAGCCCGGCGGTGCTCACCCAGGGTGAGACGGCCGAGGTGCGGGCGCTGCTCACGCCGGGGGAGCAGGCCCAGTACGACGAGAGCATGAACAACCCCCAGGACGACCAGCACCACGCCGCCACCGGCTGGGTGGTGCGGTTCGACCCCGGGCAGGTGGCGCTGGCCACCGACGTGGTCAAGGTGACCGGCGTGATGGCCTTCGCGGAGGCGGACAGCGGCACCCTGCAGGTCACCACCGACCACACCTTCGTCTACGCGCTGCGGGCGGCCGGGACGGAGAACCCGCTCGTGGTGAGCCTGTTCTCCGTCCGGCGCGACCTGCGGATGGAGTTCGACCGCACCGACCTGGGGGCCGGCCGCCTGCGGCTGGTCGACGCCGCCGAGCAGTCCGGCCCCACCTCCTGCAGTGCCCAGCTGGCCGACCACCTCCAGCCCGTGCTGGCCGCCAAGGCCCCGGGCCCGGCCCCGGCCGCGCCGTCCCCGGTCGACCCGGCCGATCACACCCACCCGGCCTGGCAGCTCTGCGGCACGCTCCGCTGAGCGGCCACGGCCACGGCCAGGGCTACGGCTGCGGCTTCGTGAAGGTGTCGCGGAGCTTGCCGCCCACGGTGCCGACGCCGTCCGCGACGTCCCGCAGGAGCCCCATCAGCGGGTCCTTGCTCTCCTTGACCGACTTGGCGTAGGAGTCGGCGGCCGCCTTCCACTGCTCGCCCACCGAGGTGGCCGGGTCGTCCTCGCGGCGCGGGTAGTCGCCGGCCATGATCGCGCGGTACTCCGGGCTCTCGGCCCACTTCTTCAGTTCGGCGACCCGGACCACCGCGAAGGGGTGGGTCTGCGGGAGCACCTGGAGGAGCTTGAGCACGCCGTCCCGCAGGTCACCCGCCCGCTCGTACTCCTCGGCCTGCTCCAGGAAGGCGTCCACGTTGAGCTCGGCCAGGTTGTGCCCGCCGGCCAGCTTCATCAGGCCGCGCATCGAGGCCTGCAGGTCCTGCCCGGCCAGCAGCCCGGCCCGGTCGCAGGAGAGCTCGGCCTTGCGGAACCACTCCTTGAGCGCCGTGATGACCGCGCTGATCGCCAGGTTGCCCAGCGGCAGCCAGGCGATCCGGGTGGCGATGTTGGTGAGCACCAGCAGCATCGTCCGGTAGACGGCGTGGCCGGACATCGCGTGCCCGACCTCGTGGCCGACCACGGCCCGCAGCTCCTCCTCGTCCAGCAGCTCCACCAGCCCGGTGGTCAGCACGATGACCGGGGTGTCCATCCCCACGCACATCGCGTTGACCGTCGGGTCCTGCGTCACGTACAGCTCGGGCACCTTCTCGAGGTCCAGCAGGTACGCGGCGTCGCGCACCATCGCGTGCAGTTCGGGGAACTGCCGCTCGGAGGTGCGGACGGCGGTGGCCAGGTACATCAGCCGCACGCTGCGCTCGGAGATCAGGCCGGCGAGCTTCTTGAGGATCTCGTCGAAGCCGGAGAGCTTGCGCAGGGCGACCAGGGCCGAGCGGTCGGCGGGGTGCTCCCAGGCCCGCGTGGAGATCCCGGGGAAGCGCTGGCGGCGACGGCTCGGGGAGTTGGGCTTGGTCGGGTCGGTCATGGTCGGGTGCCTCCTGGTCCAGGTCGGTTGTCCACTCAACGACTTGCCGTGCGTACTCGTCCCCACCGCCACGCTACGCCCGGGGGGCCGGGCGGGGAGCGGGTGTGAGCCGGTCTACCCTGGCGGTACGACCCGAAGCCGCGGGCCGTGCCGTACCGCCCCGAGGAGCCCGTCCATGAACCCCGCCACCCTCACCTCGCTGGCCGCCCCGATCTCCAGCGAGAACGGGCCGGGCCTGTTCCTGCGTCTGGTCGTGATCGCCTCGATCGTCGGTGTCGGCCTGCTGGCATGGATCCTGGTGCGGGCCGGCCGCAACAACTGACGCCGTCACGAGGGACAGCTCACCGGGAGTCAGACGCGGTGGGCCGCCGCGCGGTTGCGCGGGCCGCCCCCGTACGATGAGCGCGCGAGCCGCACGGCCCGCGCACCTGCCCCGCCCGTCGAGCCGAGAAGAGCCCGCCGACCATGAGCGCTAACACCCTGCCCGTCCTGACCTCGCTGGCCGAGGGCGGCAACCACGAGAGCCTGAACCCGTACCTCACCGGCGGTGCGGCGCTCTTCATCCTGCTGCTGCTGCTCTACGTGACCACCCGCTTCAACCGCGACCGCTGAGCCTGCGGCGCCCCTTCGCGCAGCGTGGCGGTGGCTCGGCTTTCCCCGCCGTCACGCGCGTCGCGTAAGGTGTGGCGGCATGGGACAGCAGGCCGAGCACGCACCGCTGAGGAAGCGCCTGGGCGTGATGGGCGGGACTTTCGATCCGATCCACCACGGGCACCTCGTCGCGGCGAGTGAGGTGGCCAGTGCGTTCCACCTCGATGAAGTGATCTTCGTACCGACGGGACAGCCCTGGCAGAAGAGCGACCGCCAGGTCACCTCCGCCGAGGACCGCTACCTGATGACGGTCATCGCGACGGCGGAGAACCCGCAGTTCTCGGTCAGCCGGATCGACATCGACCGCCAGGGCCCCACCTACACCGTGGACACGCTGCGCGACCTGCGCGCCCTCCACCCGGACGCCGACCTCTTCTTCATCACCGGCGCCGACGCCCTCGCCCAGATCCTCTCCTGGCGTGACTCCGAGGAGCTCTTCTCCCTCGCGCACTTCATCGGCTGCACCCGCCCCGGGCACACCCTCTCCGACGCGGGTCTTCCCGTCGGCGGGGTCTCCCTGATAGAGGTTCCGGCACTGGCCATCTCCTCCACGGACTGCCGGATCCGGGTCGCCAAGGGCGCACCGGTCTGGTACCTCGTCCCGGACGGCGTGGTCCGCTACATCGACAAGCGCGCGCTCTACGCGCCGGGAGGTGCGACGTGACCGGACGGCCGGAGGACTACCCCTACCAGGAGTACCCGCAGCAGGGTCAGGGTTACTACGAGCAGCAGCAGCCGCAGCCCGGGTACGAGCAGCAGCCCGCCTACGAGCAGCAGTACTACCAGCAGGAGTACGTACAGCCCGAGTACCAGCAGCAGCCGTACCAGGAGTACCCGCCGCAGCAGTACTACCAGCAGCCGCAGCAGTACCCGCAGCAGGGCTACTACGAGCAGGGGGGCTACGAGCAGCCGCAGCAGTACTACCAGCAGCCGGTCGCGCCCCAGCCCGTCCAGCCGGTCGCCCAGCCCGTCCGGCCCGTGGCCCCGGCTCCCGCTCCGGCGCCGGTCCAGCCGCCCGTCGCCCCGGCGCGGCCGCCCGTGCAGCCGGCGCCGCCGCGCCCCCGGGTGCCGCAGAGCGACGCGGACAACGACTACGCCACGGGTGAGTTCACCTTCGTCGACGAGGAGGCGGAGGAGACCGAGGACGTCATCGACTGGCTGAAGTTCGCCGAGTCGCGCTCCGAGGTGCGCGCCGAGCGGCGGCGCAAGCTGCGCAACCGCGCCGTCGCCGGTGTGGTGGCGCTGGTCGTGCTGGCCGCCGGCGGTGCCGGGTACCTGTGGTGGACCGGCAAGCTCGGCGGGACGGCCACCGTGGCCAAGGCCGTGGGCAAGCGGCAGGTCAACGTGATGTACCTGAAGGACCTCAACGGCAAGGTCTCCACCGCGCTGCTGGTGGACGACGAAGCGGGCGGCAAGGGCGCGGCCCTGCTGCTCCCGGACGGCCTCAAGGTGCCCGGTGGCGGCGACGGCTCGCCCGTGCCGGTCTCGCAGGGGGCCGGCGCGCTCGGCGACTCCGGGCTGCGGGAGGGCCTGAGCACCGTGCTCGGTGCCCCGGTGGCCGGAACCTGGCGGGTGGACACCCCGTACCTGCCGCTGCTGGTGGACGGGCTCGGCGGGATCCGGATCGACGCCAACGTGGAGATCTCCGACAACGGCAAGGTGCTGGCGCAGGTCGGCAAGGACGTGCTGCTGAACGGCCGGGCCGCGCTGCTGTACGCCACCTACCAGGCCCCGAACGAGAGCCGGGACGCCCAGCTGGCCCGGTTCGGCCAGGTCCTCGGCGGGGTGGTGAAGGCGATGCCGACCGAGCTCTCGGACGCGCAGGACACCGTGCACCGGCTCAACCAGGTGCTCGACCCCTCGCTGCCCGAGCAGGCGCTGGCGGGAGTGCTGGCCCAGCTGGCCCAGCAGGCCAAGGCCGGGCACTTCGCGGTGAGCACGCTCAAGGTCCAGCCGGACGGCACGCTGGACGAGAAGGTGGCCGGCCAGCAGGTCAAGGACGTCCTCGGCGGCACCGTGCACAGCGCCCAGTCGACCTCCGGGACCGCTCGGGTCAGCATCATCAACGCCACCGGTGACGACAAGGCGCGCGACAGCGCGATCGTGCAGATCACCAACGCCGGGCTCAGCGCGGTGCCGAGCAGTGACAAGGCCCCCGCGACCCAGCCCACGAGTGAGGTCCGCTACACCGACGACTCCCGGCAGGGTGTCGCGAAGTCGCTGGCGAGCAGCCTCGGACTGCCGGACTCGGCGGTGAAGAAGAGCACCGACGTGCAGAACGCCGACATCGTGCTGGTGCTCGGCAAGGACTACCAGGTGCCGAAGCAGCCGCAGTAGGCACGGGTGTGAGCGGGGCCCCGGTCGTGATCGACCGGGGCCCCGCGCCGTTCGTGAGATCCTGGAAGGCGAATCAACGCCATCGAGCCGGAAGAACACTGTGACTGCCACGGACCACAGCCAGGAACTCGTCAAGGTCGCCGCGCAGGCGGCCGCCGACAAGCTGGCCCACGACATCATCGCCTTCGACGTCAGCGACGTGCTGTCGATCACCGACGCCTTCCTGATCGTCTCGGCCCCCAACGACCGCCAGGTGAAGGCGATCGCGGAGGAGATCGAGGACCAGCTGCGCGAGCAGCTGGACATCAAGCCGGTGCGTCGCGAGGGCGAGCGCGAGGGTCGCTGGATCCTGCTCGACTTCCTCGACATCGTCGTGCACGTCCAGCACTCCGAGGAGCGCTCCTTCTACTCGCTCGACCGCCTGTGGAAGGACTGCCCCGAGCTGCCGATCCCGGCCGACGCGCTGGCCACCCGCAACCGCCCGGAGAACGCCGTCACCGACGCCGCCGGCAACGCGGTGTCCGCCGCCGAGGACGCGAGCTGAGCCGCGCCGCGCGGGGGCCGCGCATCGTCTTCTGGCGGCACGGCCAGACCTCCTGGAACCTCGAGAACCGGTTCCAGGGGAGCACCGACATCGAGCTGACCGACCAGGGCGTCTTCCAGGCCCGGCGGTCGGCGGCGCTGCTCTCCGGTCTCCACCCGGACCTGCTGATCTCCTCCGACCTCAAGCGGGCGGCCCGCACGGCCGCCGAGCTGGCGAAGATCACCGGGCTCGACGTGCAGCACCACGAGGGGCTGCGGGAGACGTACGCGGGCGAGTGGCAGGGCCTGACCAACTCCGAGATCCAGGAGCGGTTCCCGGAGCAGTACCAGGCCTGGGCCAAGGGCGAGCCCGTCCGGCGCGGCGGCGGCGAGCTGAGCACCGAGGTGGCGGACCGGTCCGTGCCCGTGGTGCTCGAGGCCGTCGACAAGCTGCCCGAGGACGGCACGGTCGTCGTGGTCAGCCACGGCGGCACCATCCGGACCATGATCGGCCGACTGCTCGACCTGGAGCCCGCGCAGTGGGAGCGCTTCGGCGGCCTCTCCAACTGCTGCTGGTCCGTCCTCGGTCTGGGCGCGCGCGGCTGGCGGCTGCTCGAGCACAACGCCGGGACGCTGCCGCAGCCGGTCATCGGCGACGAGACCTGAGCGTCGGTACCGGGTGCCGACGGAGCTTCACGGACGGGATTTCGCAGTTCCGGGCCTGACCAGCTAGAGTCTTCCTCGTTCGCAGGAAAGAACGCCGCCCGAGAGGGAGGCGGGAAATCCTGAGAGTGCGGGGCTGTAGCTCAGTTGGTAGAGCGCTTGCATGGCATGCAAGAGGTCCGGGGTTCAATTCCCCGTAGCTCCACTCCGCACCACCGGCCCGCGAGGGTCGGTCGCGACGCGGGGCTGTAGCTCAGTTGGTAGAGCGCTTGCATGGCATGCAAGAGGTCCGGGGTTCAATTCCCCGTAGCTCCACAGCGACGAAGGGCCGCCTCCCACCCGGGAGGCGGCCCTTTCGCTTGTCCGGCGGCCGGGGCCTCAGGCGCAGACGTGCCCGGCGGGCACCGGCGAGCTCGGGTTCGCGGTCACGTACTCCATCCGCTCGCGGTCCTGGTCACTCTCCGGGGTGTAGACCACCAGGTAGGTCTCCGGGGCCGCCGGGAGGGTCAGGTACGAGGCCTGGAAGTGCAGCACGCCCACCGCCGCGTGCCGGAAGACCTTCCGTGACGTCCGGGGCGGTCCGACCTCCTGACGGGCCCACAGCTCGGTGAAGAGCGGGCTGGCCGCCGAGAGGTCGCGGATGTACTCCTCCCAGGCCGGCTCGCCCACGTGCCGCCCGTAGGCGCCGCGCAGCACCGCGACCATCCGGGGCAGCTCCTCGTCGCGGTTGAGGAACGGGCTGCAGCACTCCGGCGCGGTGAAGGCGCACCACATGCTGTTGCGCCGCCCGCTGGGCAGGCGCGGGCGGGTGGCGGCGGGGAAGAGCGCGTCGTAGCCCGCGTTGTGGCGCAGCAGGTCGTAGCGGTGGTTGAAGACCCCGGCGGGCAGCGGCGCGAGCTGGTCCAGGATGACCTGGATCGCCGGGTCCAGGACGGGGCACGGCTCGGCGGCCGCCGCCGGGGTGAGCCCGGCCAGCCGGAAGAGGTGGTCCCGCTCGGTGTGGTCCAGGCGCAGCGTCCGGGCCACGGCGTCGAGCACCTGCTCGCTCGCGTTGATCGGCCGGCCCTGCTCCAGCCAGGTGTACCAGGTGACCCCGACCCCCGAGAGCTGGGCGACCTCCTCCCGGCGCAGGCCCGGGGTGCGGCGGCGGATCCCGGGCGGCAGGCCGACGGCCTCGGGCGTCACCCGGGAGCGGCAGGCCTTGAGGAACTGCGCGAGCTCGGTGCGCCGCTGGTCCCGGCCGGGCGTGGGGGCGGTCCTGTTGCGTTCGTCCAGCACGGTCATGCGTCCATGGTGGCCGAACTCCGGTACCCGTAACAGGGTGGTGCCAGTACCAGGATCAGCAGGCTCTAACCACCAGTACCGGGCGGCCGCCACGATGGTCGCATGACGGACCTTCAGATCAGACCGCAGGGGGCTCCGGCCGGGCCGACGAACCGTCAGGTCAGGCCGGGCCTGCTGCTCGCCCTCGTACTCTCGGGCCAGTTCATGGCCGTGCTGGACATCTCGGTCGTCAACGTGGCCGTCCCGACCATCCGCACCGACCTGCACGCCACCGGCGCGGGCCTGCAACTGGTCATCGCGGGGTACACCATCGCGTACGCGGTGCTGCTCATCACCGGCGCCCGGCTCGGCGCCCGGTACGGGTACAGCAGGCTGTTCCGGTACGGGCTCGCCGTGTTCACCGGGGCCTCGCTGGCCTGCGGGCTGGCGCCGAGCACCGGCACGCTGATCGCCTTTCGGATCGCCCAGGGGGTCGGCGCCGCGGTGATGGTGCCGCAGGTGATGAGCCTGGTGCAGCGGACCTTCACCGGTGCCGCCCGCACCCGGGCGCTCGGGTTCTACTCCGCCGTGCTCGCGGGGGGCATGGCGGTCGGGCAGGTGGTCGGCGGGCTGCTGGTCAGCGCCGACCTGTTCGGGACGGGCTGGCGGCCGGTCTTCCTGGTGAACGTGCCGCTCGGGCTGGTGCTGCTCGCGGCCAGCGCGAGGCTGCTGCCGTCCCTGCCCGGGGACAGTTCGCGCGGCTTCGACATCCCCGGCCTGGTGGTGCTGGCGGCGGCGCTGGGCACCCTGGTGGTGCCGCTGGTGCTCGGGCACGAGCTGGGCTGGCCGGCCTGGGGCTGGGCGATGCTGGCGGCGAGCGCGCTGCTGTTCGGCGTCTTCGGGCTGGTCGAGCGCCGGATCTCGGCCCGCGGCGGGCAGCCGCTGGTGCCCGGCCGGGTGCTGCGCGCGCCCGGGCTGCTGCCGGCGGCCGGGGCGATCTTCCTGATCATGGCGGGCTTCTCCGGCTTCATGTTCGCCTTCGCCCTCCACCAGCAGGCCGGGCTCGGCCACAGCGCGCTGCGCGCCGGGCTGCTCTCCGGGCCGGTCGCGGTCGGCTTCGGCCTCTCCAGCCTGCACTGGCAGCGGCTGCCGAAGCTGCTGCACCGCCCGCTGCCGGTGCTCGCGCTGGCCCTGATGGCGCCCGCCTACGCCGGGCTCGGGCTGCTGCTCGGCGACGGCGGCGAGATCGGCCTGCTCGCCGAGGTGCTGCTCACGCTGGCCGGCTTCGCCGCCGGGTGCGCGTACAGCCCGCTGTTCGGCCGGGCGCTCGGCAAGGTCGACCCCGCGGACGCGGCGGACGGCAGCGGCGTGATGGTGACGATCGTGCAGCTCGGCCAGGTGGTCGGGGTCTCGCTGCTCGGCACCGTCTTCCTCGGCCAGGTCAGCTACCCGGCCGGCGCGGCGGCCTCGGGCGGCGCCTTCCTGGTGACCTGCGCGGCGATCGCCGGCGGTTTCGCCGCGGCGGCGCTGTTCGCGGGGCGGACACGGCGTGCGGTCTGAGATACAGAGGGAGGGGGAGGCCTGCGGGAACGGATTAGGGGCCGGGCCGATGACCGTGTAAAGTAATCGGTGTCGCCGGGGGAAACGCCGGGGGCACCGAAGGTCACGGGGCTGTAGCTCAGTTGGTAGAGCGCTTGCATGGCATGCAAGAGGTCCGGGGTTCAATTCCCCGTAGCTCCACAGGCGAGAAGGCCGCCTCCTGTTTGCGGGAGGCGGCCTTCTGCTCTTCCCGTCGGCTTCCGCTCGGCCGGGCCGGGCCGTTACGGTCGTCGCATGGCCGATCTGGCGCGCAAACGCAACGAAGAGCTCGCCCGGATACTGCACCAGCTCGGCTGGAGCCCCGAGCGGCTGGCCCGCGAGGTGAACGCGGCCCTGCCCGTCGCGCTGGCGATCAGCTCCACCGCCCCGTACAAGTGGCGTGACCGCGGCATGGTGCCGCGCGCCCCGCACGACCAGGCCGTCTGCGAGGTGCTGGGCCGCACGCTGGGCATCGCCGTCACGTACGACCAGCTCTGGGGCCAGATGGGCAGCAGCCGGGGCGCCAAGATCCTCTCGCCCAAGCTGCTCACCGACCCGTGGACGGCCGACACCGCGCAGACCGCCCTGCGCGAGGCCGGGGCGGACGCCGCGCCGGTGCGCCTCACCGACCTCTTCCGCGGCGACGAGCTCGAACAGGCCGCCCGGCACTGGTCCTCGCCGCCGCCCGAGGTGACCGGCGGCGAGGGCGCGCTGCGGATCGCCGCCGAGCAGCTGACCGACCTGCGGCTCAGCTACGAGAGCAAGCAGCGCCTCGAGCGCACCTACGGCGGCGGGCTGATCCTCGACCTGGCCAAGGCCGAGCTGGCGATGACCGGCAAGCTGCTCGAACTCGGCGCCTACGACGAGAAGCTCGGCCGGGAGCTGTACGGCGCGGCCAGCCGGCTGGCCCGCCTGGTCGGCTGGGCCAAC
The DNA here is from genome assembly GCF_040296285.1 of Kitasatospora sp. NPDC002227. Classification (NCBI taxonomy): domain Bacteria; kingdom Bacillati; phylum Actinomycetota; class Actinomycetes; order Kitasatosporales; family Streptomycetaceae; genus Kitasatospora; species Kitasatospora sp. NPDC002227. The sequence goes on along the minus strand of NZ_JBEOWY010000021.1, from coordinate 29,192 downwards.
TACGACCTGGGCAACGACGCCGCCGCCCAGCGCGCCTTCGTCGCCGCCCTGCGCGCCGCCCACGTCTCGGGGGATCCGCGCCTGGGCGTCAGCGTGGTCGGCTGCCTGGCCGCGCAGGCCACCCACAACTCCGGCGGGCGCGGCCTGGACGCGGTCGCGATGCTCTCCACCGCGCTCCGGGCGGCCGATGGCGTGCTGACCCCGCGTGAGCGGGCCCTGCAACTGGGCCGGATAGCCCGGGCGCACGGCAAGAAGGGCGAGCAGATCAGCTGCGAGGCGGTGGCCGACCGGGCCTTCCTGGCGCTGGACGGGGAGGCCGGGCACAGCCAGGAGCTGGCCGACCTCGAGGGCATGGTCGGCGAGGGGTACCTCTTCCTGGGCGACCACGAGCGGGCCCAGCGGCTGCTGCGCAGCGCGGTGGCGGCGCTCGCGCCCGAACGGGCCCGGGTCAAGGCGCTGCTGATGGTCCGGCTCGCGGACTCCTGCCGCCGGACGGGTGCGGAGGCCGAGGCGGCCCGGACGGCGGACGAGGCGCGGGCGCTGGCCGCGGGCATGCAGTCCGTCCGGGTGGCCCGGGCCCTGCGGGACTTCGACGCGGCGGTGCGCGAGGTGGCCTGAGGGGTTTTCGCGGGAGGGCTTCGGGGCGTGCGGTACCCTGAGCCCATGCGAACCGTGCGCCTGCTCCTTAGCCGGCCGCGCTGACCAGTACCGGCCCGGGTGCCGGAGTCGGCGTGGCGTCCCCTCCTGCGAGGGGCTTTTTTGTTTCCCGCCCCTTCTCCCGGTGAGCACCCTCCCCCTGGCCGCCGGTTCGCGAACTGACATCGATGGAGCCCGAAGGATCATGAGCGAGACGACCCCTGCGGCCGAGGCCGCGACCGAGCCCTTCCGCTACGGCGCGGCGCTGGCCGCCGAGATCGAGTCCCGCTGGCAGGACGTCTGGGAGAAGGAGGGCACCTTCCAGGCCCCCAACCCGGCCGGTGCCCTGGCCGACGCGGCCGCCGGTGACGTCGCCGCGAAGCCGCACAGCTTCATCATGGACATGTTCCCGTACCCCTCGGGCGCCGGTCTGCACGTCGGCCACCCGCTGGGCTACATCGCCACCGACGTCTACGCCCGCTTCCAGCGGATGACCGGCCACAACGTGCTGCACACGCTGGGCTACGACGCCTTCGGCCTGCCCGCCGAGCAGCACGCCGTGGCCACCGGCCAGCACCCGCGGATCACCACCGAGGCGGCCATCACCAACATGCGGCAGCAGCTGCGCCGCCTGGGCCTGGGCCACGACCCGCGCCGGTCGATCTCCACCATCGACCCGGAGTACTACCGCTGGACGCAGTGGATCTTCCTGCAGATCTTCAACTCCTGGTACGACGAGGCCGCTCGGAAGGCCCGTCCGATCAGTGACCTGATCGCGCAGTTCGAGTCGGGTGAGCGCTCGACCGGTGACGGGCGCGAGTGGTCCTCGCTGTCCGGCGTCGAGCGGGACGAGCTGCTGGGCGAGTACCGGCTGGCGTACAGCAAGGAGGTGCCGGTCAACTGGTGCCCCGGCCTGGGCACCGTGCTGGCCAACGAGGAGGTCACCGCCGACGGCCGCTCCGAGCGCGGCAACTTCCCGGTCTTCAAGTCGAACCTGCGCCAGTGGATGATGCGGATCACCGCGTACTCCGACCGCCTGATCGCCGACCTGGACCTGCTGGACTGGCCCGAGGCCATCAAGCTGCAGCAGCGCAACTGGATCGGCCGCTCCGAGGGCGCCCGGGTCGACTTCGCGGTGGGCTCCGACGCGATCACCGTCTTCACCACCCGCCCGGACACCCTGTTCGGCGCCACCTACATGGTGCTGGCCCCCGAGCACGCGCTGGTCGACTCGATCGTCCCCGCCGCCTGGCCGGACGGGACCCACGGCGACTGGACCGGTGGCCACGCCACCCCCGCCGAGGCTGTGGCCGCCTACCGCGCGGAGGCCGCCGCCAAGTCGGACGTCGAGCGCCAGGTCGACGCCAAGGTCAAGACCGGTGTCTTCACCGGCGCGTACGCGACCAACCCGGTCAGCGGCGAGCAGGTGCCGGTCTTCATCGCCGACTACGTGCTGATGGGCTACGGCACCGGCGCGATCATGGCGGTGCCGGCGCACGACCACCGCGACTTCGCCTTCGCCCGCGCCTTCGACCTGCCGATGCGCTGCGTGGTCAAGCCGACCGACGGCCGCTCCGACGACCCGTCGACCTGGGACGACGCCTTCGACACCTATGACTCCGTCATCGTGGCCTCGTCGCGTGACGGCCTGTCGCTGGACGGCCTGAGCGTCGTGGACGCCAAGGCGACCGCCACTCAGTGGCTGGCCTCGCAGGGCCTGGGCGAGGGCACCGTCAACTACCGCCTGCGCGACTGGCTGTTCAGCCGCCAGCGGTACTGGGGCGAGCCCTTCCCGATCGTCTACGACGAGGACGGCGTGATGCACGCGCTGCCCGAGTCGATGCTGCCGGTCGAGGTGCCCGAGGTCGAGGACTACTCGCCGCACACCTACGACCCGTTCGACGCCACCTCCTCGCCGAAGACCCCGCTGTCCCGGAACGAGGAGTGGGTCAACGTCCAGCTGGACCTGGGCGACGGCGTGCGCAGCTACCGCCGCGAGACCAACACCATGCCCAACTGGGCCGGCTCCTGCTGGTACGAGCTGCGCTACATCGACCCCGCCAACTCCACCGCCGTGGTCGACCCGGCCAACGAGGGCTACTGGCTGGGCCCGACCGAGCAGAAGCCGGGCGGCGGCGCGGACCTGTACGTCGGCGGTGCCGAGCACGCGGTGCTGCACCTGCTGTACGCCCGCTTCTGGCACAAGGTGCTGCACGACCTGGGTCACGTCTCCTCGGTCGAGCCGTTCCACAAGCTGTTCAACCAGGGCATGATCACCGCCGACGTCTACCGCGACGAGCGCGGCTTCCCGGTGCCCGCCGCCGAGATCGAGGAGCGCGACGGCAAGTTCTTCTGGCAGGGCGAGCAGGTCAAGCGCGAGGCCGGCAAGATGGGCAAGTCCCTGAAGAACGCGGTCGCGCCCGACTCCATCTGCGACGAGTACGGCGCCGACACGCTGCGCCTGTACGAGATGTCGATGGGCCCGCTGGACGTCTCCCGCCCGTGGGACACCCGCGCCGTGGTCGGCTCGTACCGCTTCCTGCAGCGCCTGTGGCGCAACATCGTCTCGGAGACCACCGGCGAGCTGGTCGTCACCGACGAGACGCCGGACGAGGCGACGCTGCGCGCCCTGCACAAGGCGATCGACGGCATCCGGGGCGACATGGCCGGCCTGCGGTTCAACACCGCCGTGGCCAAGGCGATCGAACTGAACAACTTCCTGGTCAAGCGCGGCTCGACCCCGCGCGAGGTGGCCGAGCAGCTGGTCCTGATGATCGCCCCGCTGGCCCCGCACGTCGCCGAGGAGCTGTGGCGCAAGCTGGGCCACGAAGGCTCGCTGGCGCACACCGACTACCCGGTCGCCGACCCGGCGTACACGGTGGACGAGGCCGTCGAGTGCGTCGTGCAGATCAAGGGCAAGATCAAGGCCCGGCTGCAGGTCTCCCCGGCGATCTCCGACGCCGAGCTGGAGGCACTGGCGCTGGCCGACCCGGCCGTGGTCGAGGCGATCGGTGACGCGCCGGTCCGCAAGGTGATCGCGCGGGCGCCGAAGCTGGTGAACATCGTCACCGGCTGACGCTCCGCACCGTTCTCAGGGCTCCCCTTGCACGCGTCAGGGGGAGCCCTGAGTCGTCCCTGAAGTCTGCCGGGATTTCCCTCGTAGGCGTACGTCGTGCGGGTGCGGCGGGCTACGGTGGAGGCCCAGGCGAGCGGTGGAGGGTGACGGGCGATGGATGCGCTGGGCGTGGTGTTCGGGCTGATTCTGCTGTTCGGCGTGGGCGTGCTGACCCTGCTGTTGGTGGCCGGGGTCAAGGCCGCCAAGGCAGTGGCCGCCAAGGTCGACCAGGCCGAGGCCAACGCCCGCCGCACGGTCGAGAACGTCGCCCTGAAGGCCAAGAGCTTCGCCAAGCCCGGCGCCCAGGGGCAGCTCGCCGCCGTCCGGCTCGCCCTGCGCGACACCCTGGACAGCACCCGCAAGGTGCTGCAGGCCGGGCTCCCGCAGGACTCGCAGCTGGCCGACTCGCTCCAGCTGCTCGCCCGCCTGGACGCCCACGCCGCCGAGCTCGACCGCGAGCTGCGGATGCTCGAGCACGAATCCGACACCGCCCGGGTCGGGGCCAAGCTCCCCGAGCTGCGCGAGCGTGCCGACCGCATCACCCACGCCGCCGAGTCCATGCGCTGGGCCGCCCAGGACCGGCTCCACCGCCTCGCCGAGGACGAGCTCTCGCGGCTCGCAGAGGAGTGCGAGCAGGAGGCCGGGGCGCTGCGGCACTGGGACACCCCCGCCCCCGCCCCTGCTCCCGCCTCTGCCGCCGCCGACGCCCCCGCCGACGCCGCCGTTGCGGCGCCCAAGGGCCTGTCCTTCGGCCGGCAGCCGAGCGCGGAGGAGCTGCTCGGCCTCGGCAAGCAGCGGCTGCGCAAGGAGGCGTGAGGCCCTCGGCCTCCCGGTTGGTAGGGTCGGGTCGCCCCGTCCCGAGTGCCGACCCCGAACGGATCCCGCTGATGGCCCGTCGACTGCTGCGCGCACTCCTCGCCTACCCGAGCCGTTCGCCGTTCACCTTCGGGTTCGTCTGCCTGCTGCTGCTCACCCGGCTCTGGATCCTGTACGGGCTCCCGGCCGAGCAGTCCGCCGCTGTGCTGGCGCACGTCAGCACCAACCTGGACAACCTGGCCGACCACCCGGTGAGCGCACTGCTGGGCAGCGCCTGCTTCCTGGCCGGCAGCCTGACCGAGGTCACCTCGCTCGGCTTCGCCTCCACCGTGCTCACCTTCGGCCTCGGGGTCTGCTGGCTGCTGGCCCGGGCCGAGCGCCGCTGGGGCGGGCTGCGGGCCCTCGCGGTCTTCCTCGGCGGGCACGTCGGGGCGACGCTGCTCACCGCCGGGGTGATCGTGGTCGGGGTGCGGCAGGGCTGGTACGGGGAGGAGGTGCGCAGCACCCTGGACTACGGCATCAGCTACGGCTCGCAGACCGTGCTGGCCGCCTCGACCGCCGCACTGCCGCGCCGGGCGCGGCCGTGGTGGGCGCTGCTGGTGCTGGCCTGGCCGCTGGGCGGCGCGGAGTGGGGGAGCGGCCCGCTGCCGGACTTCACGACGGTGGGTCACCTGTGCGCGGCGCTGCTGGGGTTCGCGCTGCTGCTCGTCCGGCCGGAGGTCCGGTTCCGCTCGGCGGCGGCGATCGCCGAGGGCTGAGAGCCCTTCGGGGGAGTGGGGGCTTCCTCGGGCTGCGTGGGGTTTGGCCGGGCTTCCGCCGGCTTCGTCGGACTTCCTCGGGCTAGGTCGGGCTTGTTCGGGCTTGGTCGGGCTTCGTCGAGATTCATCGGGTGAGGGGGCTGCTGTCTTCTCGGCCGGGCGGGGAGTAACCTCCGCCTCATGCCCGACCACCTCGCAGTTGTCACCGATTCCACGGCGTACCTCCCGCAGGACGCCATCGACCGGCATCGGATCTCGGTGGTCCCGCTCAGCGTGGTGGTCGGTGACGAGGTGCTGACCGAGGGCGTCGAGATCTCCCCGAAGGACGTCGCCGAGGCGTTGCGAGCCAAGCGCCGCGTCACCACCTCGCGGCCCAACCCCGAGACCTTCGCCGCCGCCTACCGCGCCGCCGCCGAGGCCGGGGCGACCGCTGCGGTCTCCATCCACATCTCCGCCGAGCTCTCCGGTACGTACGAGGCCGCCCAGCTCGCCGCCGCCGAGGCGCCGATCCCGGTCGAGGTGGTGGACAGCCGACTGGTCGGCATGGCGCTGGGCCACTGCGTGCTGACCGCCGCCGAGGCGGCCGCCGCCGGGCTCGACGCCGCCGGAGTCGCTGCGGCGGCCCGGGAGCGTGCCGCGCTGACCAGCGGTTTCTTCTACGTCGACACCCTCGAGCACCTCCGTCGCGGCGGCCGGATCGGCGCGGCCCGGGCCCTCCTCGGCTCCGCCCTCGCGGTCAAGCCGCTGCTCCACCTCTCCGCCGGGCGGATCGAGCCGCTGGAGAAGGTCCGCACCGCCTCCCGGGCGATCGCCCGCCTGGAGGAGATCGCCGTCTCCCAGGCCGGGGACGCCCCGGTCGACATCGCCGTGCACCACCTCGCCGCCGAGGACCGGGCCGAACCGCTCGCGGAGCGGCTGCGGGAGCGGGTGCCGGGGCTGCGCGAGCTGCAGGTGAGCGAGGTCGGCGCGGTGATCGGCGCGCACGTCGGGCCGGGGCTGCTCGCGGTGGTCGTCGCGCCGCGCTGACGGGTCGCCGTCGGCTCGCGGGGAGCTCGCTGACGGCTCGCCGGCGGCTCGTCGGCGGTTCGAAACTAGGCCGTCCGAGTGAATCCTGGGGTGGGAATTATCCACAGGGCCGGGTTATCCACAGGTTTCTGACTGGTCGTCGGTTCTTGGCGGTGCTGCGCCTACCGTCCTCGGCATGAAGACGATGACCGTGGGCGGCGCCGGGCGCCGCGAGACCACCGAGACCGTGCGGGGGCGGATGGCCCAGCTGTTCGATCCCGAGGAGGACGGGCTCGATCCTCCGGCACCGTCGCCCGAGGCTCCGGAGCCAGGCCTTCGGCACGGGCTGCTGTTCGACCGAAGAGCCGTCCTCGGGCTGGCCGTCCTGCTGGTGCTCGCGGTCGGGTACGCCGTGCAGCACTTCTGGCTGGGCCGCCCGCAGCAGGTGGCCGTCCCTGCCGTGGTCCCGGCCGTGGTCCCGGGCTCGGCCGCAGCCTCGGCCTCGGTCCAGCGGGCGAGCCCGGCGGCCCGGGCCCCGGCCGAGGTGGTGATCGACATCGCCGGCAAGGTCCAACACCCGGGTCTGCGCGCGCTCCCCGTCGGTGCCCGCGTCGCCGACGCCCTCCGCGCGGCCGGCGGACTCCTGCCCGACGCCGACACCACCGGCCTCAACCTCGCCCGAGTCCTCACCGACGGCGAACAGCTCACCGTCGGCATCCCCGCCCCACCCGTGGCCCCAGCCACCCCCACCACCCCGCTCAACCTCAACCACGCCACCACCGAACAACTCGACGCCCTCCCCGGTGTAGGCCCCGCCCTGGCCCAACGCATCACTCTCTTCCGCCGCGACCACGGCGGTTTCCAGTCCCTCGACCAACTCCGCCAGATCACCGGCATCGGCGACCGCAAATTCCTCGACCTCTGCCCCCTGCTCACCCTCTGACCTCTGTTCGGCGAGTACCCCTTCCCCCAGGGGGCGCGGGCCCCGCCCGATCAACTGCCTGCGCGCCCAGCCGGAGAAGCAGCCGCACCCTCCCGCCGTCCTCGCCCCAACCTCAAGGAGGCCGCCCATGCAGACCGACCTCCGCCTGGTGCCCCCGGCCCTCGCCGCCTGGGCCGTCACCGCCGCCACTCTCGCCGTCCCCCCGGCCTACCGCCCGGCCCTCCCGCTCGCCGCCCTCGCCGCAGCCGCCACCGCCGTCCTCCTCCTCTCCCTCACCGGCCCCCGCCGCCGCACCGCGGCAACCGCCGCCGCCACCCTCCTCACCGCCGCCGCCGCGACCTTCACCACCCTCCTCCACACCGCCGACCTCCACCGCGGCCCCATCCCCGCCCTGACCAGCCCCACCGCCCCCAATGCCACCGCCACCACCGCCACTCAGCCCGACCTCTCCCTCGACCTCACCGTCGGCAGCGACCCCAAGCCGCACCCCGCCCGAGCCCAACCCCTCCTCACCCTCCGCGCCACTGTCGAGCGCGTCGACAGCCCCGACCTCCCGGCCCCCGTCCGCACCAGAACCCCCGTCACCCTGATGGTCCGAGCCCAGGACGTCCCCGCCTGGCAGCCCCTGCTCCCGTCCACCCGTCTCCGCTCGGCCGCCCGCATCCTCCCGCCCGACCCCGACCCCGACCGCCCCGACCGCACCCGAACCACCGCCGCCGTCCTCCTGGTCCGAGGCCCGCCGCAGATCCTGGCCCGCCCGAGCCTCCCGCAGCGCCTGGCCGGCCGGTTCCGCGCCGACCTCCGCCGCGCCTGCGACCACCTCCCCGCCGAAGCCAGGGGCCTGCTCCCGGGCCTGGTCGTCGGCGACACCTCCCGGCTCCCGGACGACCTGGCACAGGCGTTCCGGGCGACCGACCTCGGCCACCTCACGGCTGTCAGCGGCGCCAACCTCGCCATCGTCCTGACCGTCCTGGTCGGCTCCGCCACCCGCCTCGAGGAGCCGACCGAACTCGACCCCCTGCCCACCCGTCCCGGGCTGGCCGGAGCCCTCGGACTCTCGCTCCGGACCACCGCGATCCTCGGCACGGCCGTCACCCTCGCCTTCGTGACGATCTGCCGGCCGGACCCGAGCGTCCTCCGAGCCGCCGCCACCGGCCTGATCGGCCTGCTCGCCCTGGCCACTGGGCGGCCCCGCCAGGCCCTCACCGCGCTCGCCGGTGCCGTCCTCGCCCTCGTCCTGCTAGACCCCTACCTCGCCCGCTCCTACGGCTTCGTGCTCTCCGGCCTCGCCACCACCGGGCTGCTCACCCTGGGCCCGCGCTGGCAGGCGGCTCTGCTGGCCCGCCGGTGGCCGCGCCACCTCGCGGCGGCGGTGGTCGCCACGGCCGCCGCCCAGGCGCTCTGCGCGCCGGTCACCGTGCTGCTCGCACCGCGGGTGAGCCTGGTCGCCGTCCCCTGCAACGTGCTGGCCGAGGCGGCCGTGGCCCCGGCCACCCTGCTCGGGTTCGGGGCCCTCGCGCTAGGCCCGCTCTGGCCGTCGGCGGCCCGCTTCCTGGCCGACCTGGCCGCCGTCCCCACGGCCTGGCTGGCCGCCGTGGCCCGCCATGGCGCCGCCCTGCCCGGCGCCCAACTCGACCTGCCCGCAGGCCTGTTCGGTGCCGCCGTACTGGCCCTCGCCACCCTGGCCCTCAGCTGGGCCGCCCACCCCTTCGCCGCCAGGCGCCGCCCGCGCCGCCCGCACCCACCCCGCCGGGCCCTGCGGACAACCCTCCTCGGCACGGCCCTGACGGCCGCCCTCCTCGCGGTACTGCTCCGGCCGCCGCTGCTCACCCGGATCGCCACCGGCTGGCCGCCGAGCGGCTGGCGGCTGGTCATGTGCGACGTCGGGCAGGGCGACATGACGGTGCTTCCGGTCGGTGCGGCGGACGGCACCGCCGTGGTGGTCGACACCGGCCCCGACCCGGCCGCCGCGGACTCCTGCTTGCGCTCGCTCGGGGTGACCAGCGTCCCGCTGGTGATCCTCTCCCACTTCTTCTCTTGATAGTTTGAGACTGTCTCATGCCAGGCCATCTGACGAGATGACAGGTCAAGGAAACTCTGTTACTTCTTGCCCCTTGAAATGTCTCAGGGGGACTTGTGAAGCTCTTCTACGTGAAGCCCGACCTGCTTGACAGGCGGCCATACGCCGACGGACCTGATGCCGCGCAGGTACGGGACATGCTCGTTCATCGGGCCGTCCGAGATCGGACCCCGGTCTTCCTTGACTCGCAGATGAGGCCCATCCCGCACATCTCGGGCTGGTTCTACTCGCTCTCGCTCCGCAAGCGCGACCCGGAGACGATGAGGACCTACGCCTACATCGTTTTCAGGCTGGCCAACTTCTTGAATGAACGCGGGACTGACCTTCTGTCAGCAACCGAAGCTGATCTTGTGGCCTACCGGTACGCTCGCACCGAGCTGCAAGACACGCCATGTGACGAAGGAACCTGGGACCGCGAAGCCGGCGTCATCGACCAGCTCTACACCTGGCTGCGGGATCAGGACCTCATCAGACGTAAGCCCGTACGCCTGGTCAATGGTCGAACTCCGCTGACTAGCGGGCTTCGCCGGGAGATGGACATCCGTCACCTGACGTGCCAGCAGTACCTCTACTTCCGCGATGTCGGGTTCGGTGGGATGCTCCCCGACGGAACCGTGGACTATGACTTCCGCGGCACGAACACAACCCACCGAGGTCGGGCTGGCATCGAGACAGCCCTCCTCACTGGCATGCGCAAGACCGAATGGTCGACACTCCTCATCCCCGAGCTGGGCACCGGCTGGGGCAACCCACAGCACAGTGTCGAGTTCGACATCCAGGCATGCGCCAAGTACGGGCTTCATCGAACGGTCTACTTCCCCTTGGCCGCCCTGTACATGGTGGACCACTACCGACGGATCGAACGGTTGGAGGTCGCCCAGACCGCCGCCAAGATCTTGGCCAGAAAGGCCAGGACGCTCTTCGTCGTCACCTCGATCAACGCAGACCAAGGGAAGCTCACCGGGACCTACCAGGGGCGTCGCCGCACCTTCAAAATCTCGGCGATGCCACCCGCGATGCGGCGAATCACCGTCCACGAGACCGATATCGGCCTGGAATCAATGGCAGTATTCATCGGTCAGGGCGGCCTGATGCTTAGCAGCTCCGCCTGGGACAACTGCCGGCATGTGGCCTGGTCTCGGATGCAGAAGCATGCCGGCGACGGCACCCCGCAGCTCCCCCGGAAGCCCTGGCGCTACCACGATGCCCGCCATACATACGCCCTCCAGCTCCTCAAGCAGCTCTACCGCATGAAGTGGGAACGCGAAGGCCGCCTCCCTCCGACTCGGGAAGCTTCGCCAGATGATCACGTACTCTTCGGCCCGATCCTTCGTGTCCAGCGCCGACTAGGACACAAGCGGCTGGCCAGCACGCTTGGATACCTCCGATACATGGACGACCCGATGAACTACGTGGATGACGCCTTCCACGGGTGGACCGACCATGACGGAGCCACCTACGCCGAGATCGCGATCCAGACCTGGAACCTGGACCTGGAGGCAGCCCGTGCCTAGGCTCGGCGATCACAAGCCGGCACCGATGGTCTCGCCTGGCAGTACTCCCACGCTGCCACGCACGATCGGCCTGCGATCTGTGCACACACTGGGCCGTCGCGGCGAGAAGGTCGAGGTCGTTCTTGACCCGTCCCTCTACTCCTGCAAGAACCTTGTGGCCCAGCTCGCCGACGAGTGGGTAGCGCTGATCGCGGTATCGCAGCTCAGCGAAGCCACCACACGCGATTACAGAGCAGCCATCATCACGTTCGCCGAGTACGTGGATCAACACGCACCATCACCTGAACTGTGCTCGCTCGACGGCCCTAGGGATGACCTGGCCCCGATCGTCTACGAGTATGGCCGTCAGCTTCCTAGAAGCTACCCGCCTGGGTCTCCGCGACCGCACTCGCTTTCATCGAAACTCAGGGCGCTGATCAACTTCCGCCTCCAGCGCGAAGATGTCGACCTCCAAGGCGGCCTACGCGAGCTTCTAGCTTCCCGAAATCGAGTCCCGTCCGGTCGTACTACCGAGGTGGATGAGTTCTCCAGGAAGGAGAAGGCGGCTCTCGTACGCGAGGCGTGGGCAGTCGTCCGGGCGGCCGAGCAGCGCATCCGCGAAGGTGACCAGCTTGTAGCGGCAGCAAAAGGCCACCCAGATCAACACGGTTGGTGTGATCTCGGCAACCTCCTGTGGGCTGTCGGTCAGAGTGAGCTGATCCGTGAGGGTATCTCTACGAAGCTGCCCCCGCTTGCAGCGTGGACCGAGGACATGCATGCTCAGGTAGGTTCCCGATCCGAGATTCAGGCAAGGTACGCCAGGCGATTCCTCCTGCGTTCTCTTGTCCAGACGCTGTACCCGACAGCCGACGACATGCACGCCTTCCGCATTCTGCTCATCGCTGCTACTGGGCACTCGCCGGAGGAGATCGCTGGCCTCTGCATGAGTGACGTCGACTTCATCCAGTCAGGCGTTCGGCTTACCCTCACGAAGCGCAGGGCCAGGAGACGCGGAGCCCGACGCTTCGATGAGCCTGAGTCAGCTCTCCACACGGAGACCGGACGGATCAACGTTGTAGACCTCCTCCGCAGATTGATCGCCATCACAGAGCGAGCACGCGCCCTGACGGGGGCAGCGGAGTCGGCAAAGCTGTTGCTAGTGACCACCGTCCAACCCGACTTGTCGGTCAAGACGGTGCCGCTTCAGTCCGCAATGTCCCCCAAGGACCGCTTCCACGCATGGATCGAACAGCACAACCTGGCGATCTCCGAACCCCATGACATCCGTAGGCTACGGAAGTCGATCAAGGTGGAGAAGGCCATCGCCCGCAAGGGCTCCGTGGATCACGTTGCTGACGATCACACCCCTCAGACCTTCCTCCGAAACTACGCCCGCGGCACCACGCTGAGGGTAGTGTCCGGAAAGTTGATCACACAGGCTCAGCACGATTGGTTCGACAGGGCCGTCAGCGGGCCATCCGTCCTCGACGCGGAAGCCGAGGACAACTTGAAGTCTCCTGAGTCGCTCGATGCACTCCAACTGACTCGGGAGCAGGCGACCATGATCGTTGAAGGTGCCCTCAACATGGGCGTATGCGAGTGCAAGGACCCGTACAACTCACCCTTCGCGAAGAACGCCGGCGACCTGTGCCCCACAGCACCACTTAGTTGCTTGGAGTGCAGGAACGCCATCATCTTGCCATCGAACCTGCCTCAACTCCTCCTCTACGCTGACTTCCTGGACGGCCTCAGGAACCGGCTCTCGCCACCCATGTTCGAAGCAGTATGGGGCCAGCGCAGAGTCAATCTGCTAGCGGCCCTGTCTGAACGAACCCCAGAAGACCTCGACGCCGCACGTCAGCAAATCACAGTCACCGGCGACCGTCTGCAACTGCCCCTCGCTGCCTACGTGGAGTTCAACCGATGAGCCTTGTGCACCATCTCCTCAACCCGCACTCCAGTAGCTTCTTCGCGGACGACGAGCCGGTCCTCCAGTCCCACTCACTGACTCCAGGCGTGGATGTTCCACTCTTTGGGCAACGAAGCACGTGGTCCCTGCTCGCCACTCAAAGGCCGGCGAACACCCCTCCATCGGCCTGGGCGATCCCCCTTCGACTTCTTGATGGGCCATGGAACCTTCGGATGCGCGAGATTGCCATGGCCATGCTCAATCCGACTCACTCGTCTATTCTCACCCAGAGGATCAATCTCGGCGATGAGCCCGCTGGTGTAACTACTCTATTCGGACATACCTATCGAATGAAAGGACTCGCCATCTGGGCGAGTCGGAATAATTTGCCCGACGATCTGTCGCAGTGGCACTTGGCTGATGCTCGAAGGTTTATCGAGGAGAAAAGGGAGGCTGTTGATCCGACGTCTCTCGGTGCAAACATCTCGGTTGTGCGATTGCTATACCGGCTCTCCCGAGTCCTCACGGGCGGTGGACTGGTAGGAGATCCATGGCCGGGCATGACCTCCCGGGAGATTGCGGGAACCGTGGGCGGTGTTGCCGCGAGGACGAAGAACATTTCCCCAGAGGTTTGGTTTGCCCTAGTTAAATCAGCTTGGACTTATATTCATGAGTTTTCCCCTGATATTTTCGCTGCACGAGATAGCCTTCGCCGGCTTACAGATGGCGGAATTCGTGGATATACCGGATCAAGGAGGCGCCTGCGGTTGTATCTCGATGATCCCGACAGCTTGATCCCGCTACACACGGATGACCGAAATGCACCCGGCGGAACTCTCAATCAGAGCATGCTCCTTCTTCTCAGTGGCACGGTGGTCGATTCCAGCTACGAGAAGGCTCTCGGCGGCTCCATGGACAAGATCTACAGCATGATCAACGAAGGTCGAACGATGAGCGGCGGCCTGCTGAGGGAGCCCCGGCAGGTAGTTCGCCAGGACGGATCAGTCGGCCCGTGGCACCCGGGCTTCTCCAAGCGATCACTGTCCATGGAGCTTACGCAACTGCGGGCGGCGTGCTATATCTTCGTCAGTGCACTCTCGATGATGCGGGATAGTGAAGTTCGGGAGATTACGAGGGGATCGGTAGTCGAATACTATGGATCTCCTGCTGTGGTATCCAAGAAGCGAAAGCTCGACCCGGCGATCCCCACGGAACACTGGTGGATCATCGAGCCCGTGGCTGAAGCAATCAGCGTCGCAGAAAAACTCTCACTTCATGATGATCTGATCTTCTCGGCCAGGCCATTCCATCGGACCTCAGCGCTGGAGGAAGGGGTGGGGGAGTACTTCAATAGCGGCCTTGCTATCGGTCGCTTTATCGAGCAAGTGAACAGGCTGACTGCCTGGCATGGCCTGCATATCCCCTCGGGAAAGGCGGCTCCTCATCAATTCCGAAAGACTATGAGCATGCTTGTCGGAACGCATGATGGAGCAGAGATTGCCCTTGGTATTCAGCTCAAGCATGTGGCGACCCGAGCGCTATCAAACCGAGTTACCCAAGGCTATATGTCTACTGATGCCGAGTGGTCGCGGATGCTAGATTCCGCGATCGAGGATGCCCACTTCGATCGCCTCAAGGACTTCTACGATGACTACAAGGCCGGTAGGCCCATCGGCTTCGGTCCAGGTGCAGAGAAGATCATGGCTGAGTTCGCCATGCTTGAGAAGCATGCCGAGACCCTTCGGTCGACCGGAAGGGCCCGGAACGGAGATGCCCGGGTGGAGTACGACCTGCTGAGGAAGGCTCGGGTGCCTCTACGGTTTGGCAAGCTCAACCACTGCACCTTCGATGAGCGTGACCCAACGGGCGCCGTCTGCATCGAGAACGCGAGCATCGGGACCATCACCGAGCCGAGGCCGGACATGTGCCGCCCCGACCGATGCGCGAACAGCATCATCAGCCCAGCGCACATCCCAATCTGGTCAGCTGAACAAGCCAGTCTCACCAGGCAGATCGCGTCACCTAAGGTCGCCACCCCGCGGCGGCAGGTTCTTCTGCGTGAGCTCGAAGCCGTCAACAACGTGATCAAGAAGGCAGAGCAGTGAGCGAAGCGTCTGACGCCGCAGTACGGGCTCTCCGCGAGGCCATGCAGCGACTCATCGACGGCCGCCCGAAGGCGACCGACGGCAAGATGACCAAGGAGAACTTGTACCGCGAGGCCGGCGTCAGTCGCGCGACGATGAACCGCGCGACTCAGATCATGGCTGAGTGGAACGCCTATGTCGCCGAGAACGGCCGCCGGACCGTCGGCGAGTCCCAGCGTGACGCGGTGATCACCGAGCTGGAGAAGAAGCTCCGCGACAAGATCCGCGAGAACACTGGACTCCGCAAGGACCTGGAAGCAGCAGCAACAGTCATCGCCGCCCTCCACCACGACAACGAGGCCCTTCGAGCGCACATCGTCTCGCGAGACAACAACGTCGTAGCAATTGATCGAAGCCGATGACCGTGTGGGTGCCGGCCACCCAGTCGGCTCGGCCTTCGCGTGAGGTAGTCGAACTGGGCGTAAAAGGGACGTAACCTAGCGAAGTGAGTGAAAACGTCAGGATGCATGCACCAGGTCTATGGGTGCCGGGTCACGGAGTGGCCGTCGTGGTGGTTGCCCATGACGGCCAGATCCTCCTGCATAAGCCGTTCGCAGCTCGCGGCCGGACACAGCGGTGGTCGATCCTGTGGGACGGCATGGAGATCGGAGAGAACCCTCTCAAGGCAGCAGCAAGGATGCTGCACCGCCATGACCTCGGCACGGTGGAGCTGTCTGACCTCACCGCCGCGGCGTACCTGGACGATGCTCCACTGGCGACCCCAACGGTGGCGGTCTTCTCCGTCCCCTGGACCGCGTCCCGTTCCAACGTCAAGATGGCCGGGACGGCCGCATCCCTCTTCGTGGACCCGGAGGACATCTACGAGCTGGACGTCTCCAATGAGAGCCTGCTGGCCCTGAAGGCATATCAGGCATCGCTCCAGATTCCGGAGGCGCCCAAGAGGCGGCTTACTGACCTTCTGGCTGTATCTCCGGTGTGGTTCAGCAACGACCGGAATCACGACGTTGGAGAGGAAGCCAGGCAGAAGGCAGAATGGTCACGAGAGCTTCGGGATCTTCTGAACCGTCAGGACTGGCTAGGGCAGATTCTGGCGGACAAGGCGAACGCCGCCAGCCGGCGGTTGCTAACCGCAGCATCTTCCTTGCCAGCCGAGACGACCGTCGGCGAGCCGACCTTCCGGGACCTCCTCGGCCGCAGACCCGGCCGCGCACGCCGGCCTGGCTGACTTTGATGATCGGTAGAAGGTAGTAGTCCTCCTAGGCACCCGGATGGTCGCCAGCGACGTGGTCAACCACGAAGATGTTGTCCACCAAGATGCTCGTGGGAAGCTTGTCGCGGCGGCTTCCGCCCCCCGGACAGACACACGACCTGTTTCGACTACTTGAGCTCTGAGGCTCGTTCGCCCAGTTCCTGGACTCCTGGGACGTCACGCAGTCGGAAGAGCCGCGCTCGCATGTCATGGAGCGCGTCCTGGATCTTGACGGACTTGATGCCGTCAGCGCAGTCCACGAAGTCGCCCCACGAGGCGACGGCCCCTTCGACATCGCCCTGGCGTAGTTGGACCGTGCCGAGATCCGCGAGGACGATCGCGCGGGTCCGCTGGCGATCGAGTCCGTGGATTTCGAGTGCGTGGTGAAGGTGGTCCTGCGCGCTGTCGAAGTCGCCGAGTTGGGCGAGGATCATGCCGGCCTCGTGGGCCCAGCGCCCGATGCTGTAGTGCGAGGCCCAGGACTCACCAGGCGCTCCGCTGGCCCGCTCGATCGAGGTCTGGGAGGCTGCGAGCGACGCCGTGGCCGTCCGGCGGTCTCCGTCGATGGCCGCGGCGTTGGCGAGAGTGGCCTGGTAGTAGGCCAGCGCGCGGTGATCGTCCAGGCTCTTGGCGTGGTTGACGCAGTCCTCGGCGATTCGGACAGCTGTGGCCCGGAAGCCGAGGTCGATGGCCTGTACGGCGAGACCGCGGAGCGCGGTTGCGGCGAGTTCGGCATCGCCGGCCTCGGAAGCAAGCCGGAAGGAGTGGGCGTAGTACTCCTGCGCGGCGTCGGGGTCTCCCTGGTCCTGCGACATCCACCCTACGAGGTGGACGAGTTGAGATGCCGCAGCGTACATCTCCCGCCCGATGGCCTCGGACCAGGTGCCGTCCAGCCAGGTCGAAACCTCATCGTCGAAGTACCGGACGGCCACCTTGCGCGCGTGGCCACCACCGACCTCGGCTGCGACGTCGCCGAGTGACTTGGTCATCTTGCGGACGGCCGCAACTTCCCCCCGTCCCACCCTGACCGTGCCGCCGGCCTTCACGCGAACGCGGCGAAGCAGGCTCTCCGGGTCGGGAAGTCCCAGGGCCGCAAGCGCATAGGCGCTGGACGCGGCCATGAACTCTCGGCGCTCCACGTCCCTCCGTCCCAGCTCGATGACTGAGTCCACGGTATCGCCCAAACCGCCTGATCCAGGATCAGTTGGCGCTCCTACCTCATCATCTGGTAAGTCAAGATCAAGAACCTGAATGAGGCACGGCAGCCAGTACTTCGGGACTCGGCCCCCCTTCTCCCAGCGCGATACCTGATCGCGCTTCGGGCCTTCCCCACCTCGCCCCTCGGCGACGCCGAGCTCATGCCCCAGTCGCGGCTGTGACCATCCCCTGCGGAGCCGGGCCTTCCTGATCAGCTCGCCGATGGTCGCGCCTTCGGACACAGCGGCTCCCCTCCATTGGCCGACACAGGCCGACACTTGGCCGACAACTGGCCTACAGCCTGGCACCTTCTGCTCATCCGTGCACGGGCGTTGACTGAGAGTCATATACCAACCCGGTGCAGCCGACGAGAACGCGCTCTCCGGGCCGGACCTCCACTCCCACACCCGCCGGAGGGCACCGTCATGCCCCGATCCGTCACCGCCGACCGCGACCGAGTCGGCACCACCCTGGCAGCTGCCTGGGGCGCGCTCCACATCGCCGCCGCCTGCGCTCTGGGCCTCACCGTCCACGACGCCTACAGCCACACCTCGTCTGCTCCCGCAGCCGGGTCGCCCGACACCCCGGCAGACCAGGCCGCCACCAACGACCCGTCCACCACGCCCACGGAAGGGGCCATCGCATGAAACGGCGTGCCGCCATCATCGGCCTCGGACACCAGGCGATCGAAGACCACCTGCCCGGCCTCGCCGGCTCCAGCAGGGCCGAGCTGGTCGCCATCTGCGACAGCGACGCCGACCTCCTCCTGAGCCGGAAAGCCACCCTCGACGTGCCCGCGTTCACCAGCGTCCCGGACCTCCTGGCCACGACGGAGCCCGACTTCGTCGTGGTCGCCGTCCCGCACCACGCCGGCCGCCAGATCATCCAGGAATGCGCCGCCCGCGGCGTGCACGTCCTCAAGGAGAAGCCGTTCGCCACCTCGCCGGAGGAGGCCCGCGAGCTGGCCCAGATCTGCCGAGACGGCCAGATCGAGTTGATGGTCACGCTCCAGCGACGCTTCAACCCGATCTACAGCAGCGTCGTCGGCTTCCTCGACCAGATCGGCACCCCCTTCCTGGTCGACGGCCAGTACACCTTCCACACTGACACCCCCGGCGCGGGCTGGCGGGGAAGCATCGAGCAGGCCGGCGGCGGTTGCATCATCGACATGGGCTACCACCTGGTCGACCTGCTGCTGTGGTACTTCGGCATGCCCAGCAAGATCATCGCCGACTACTCCACCTCCGCAGTCCCCGACGCCGGATATGACGCCGAGGACACAGCGCTCATCCAACTCGCTTACGACACCGGCCTCTACGGCTCCCTGCTTCTCTCGCGGTGGATGGCCCCCAAGAGCGAGCGGCTGCACGTCGTCGGCACCCGCGGCTCTGTCCTCCTGACCAAGGGCAGCGTCCAGCGCCTCGACTTGGACGGCTCCGTCCTGGAGGAGCTGACCCGGCCGCACGCACCCGCCACCGCCGCCACCGCCCTCATCGACCACTTCTGCCGGGTCCTGGACGGGGAGCGCACCAATCTCTCCGGCCCCGACCAGCACCTGTCCCACGCCGCTTTCATCGCGTCCTGCTACGAGTCCAAGGCCGCCGGACGCTACGTCACCCCGAAGGAGCTGCTGTGACTCACCTCGCGCTGCTGGGCGGCACCGCCGCCGTCACCGCCACCGGCCCCCACTTCGAGTGGCCGCCGATCGACGCCACGACCCGCTCCAAGGTCGCGGCCCAGCTCGACACCGCTGTCTCCATCGCCGGCCGGACCGGGATCGTCGCCGACCTGGAGGACGCCCTCCAGGACTACTTCGGCGTCCGGCACGCCATCACCACCAGCTCCGGCACCGCCGCCCTCCACGCCGCCTACTGGGCCGCTGGCATCCGGCCCGGCGACGAGGTGATCGTCCCCGCCTGGACCTTCCACGCCACCGCCTCCCCGCTCTTCCAGCTCCGCGCCGTGCCGGTGCTGTGCGAGACCACCCCGGACGGCAACCTCGACCCCCAGCGGATCGCGGAGCTGATCACCCCCCGGACCCGAGCGATCATGGTTACCCACCTCTGGGGCAAGCCCGCCGAGATGACCGGCATCACCGCCGTCGCCAACGAGCACGACCTGGTCCTCCTGGAAGACGGCTCGCACGCCCACGGAGCCAGCCACAGCGGCCAGAAGGCCGGCACGTTCGGGCTCGCCTCAGCGTTCTCCCTCAACGGCCCCAAGACCCTCAGCGGTGGCGAGGGAGGCTTCATCCTCACCGACGACGACGAGACGTACTACCGCTCCATCGCCTTCGCCCACTACAACAAGCGGGCCAAGGACGAGATCCCGGCCGAGCACCCGCTCGCCCAGTACGCGGTCACCGGCACCGGCCTCAAGCTCCGCATCCACCCCCTCGCCGCTACCCTCGCCCACGACCAACTCGGCCGCCTCGACAGCTACCTCGCCGGACGCGCCGAGATCGCCCGCTACCTCACCCAGGCCCTCGACGGCGTCCCCGGCCTGGAGATCGCGCCGATGCCCGACAGCATCACCCCATCGTGGTACGGCCTCACGGTCACCTACCGCTCGGACGAGCTGAGCGGCCTCCCGATCGAGCGGTTCCACGAGGCCCTGATCGCCGAAGGCGCCAGCGAGTTCGACCGCCCCGGCTCCACCAAGCCGCTCAACCAGCTCCCGCTGTACCAGGCCCCGGGACGGCTGTTCCCCGGCCACCCCCATGCCCACCGGCACTACAGGGACGGCGACTTCCCCGTTGCGGAGGCTGCCTACGCGACCACGATCAAGGTCCCCGTCTGGCATCGTGAGCAGGATCTCGCGCTGGCCGAGCAGTACGTCCGCGCGGCGATCAAGGTGTCCGACCACCACAAGGAGCTGCTGTGACCGTGACCTCCCCCGAGTTCCTGGACGACCTCGTCACCAAGGCCAACGCCGACGGGATCACCGGCTTCGTAGCAGCCGCCATGATCATCCATGACGGCCGTACCCTCCTCGTCCGGCGCCTGCCCGACGACTTCATGGGCGGCTTCTGGGAGGTCCCCTCCGGCAAGGTGGAGGCCGGGGAGACCATCCTCGACGGGCTCCGCCGCGAGACCGACGAGGAGACCGGCCTCACCATCAGCCAGATCACCAGCTACATCGGCCACTTCGACTACTCCGACAGCGACGGCATCGGCACCACCCGCCAGTTCAACTTCGCTGTCACCGTGGAGAAGGCGGAGCCGATCATCCTCACCGAGCACGACAGCTTCATGTGGTGGGCACACCCCGACGAGCTGCCCCAGGTGAGCGACGAGGTCCGCGGAGTCCTTATCCGTTAGTACGGAAGCGCCGCCCGCGTTGCAGAGACTCTGCCGCGCGGGCGGCAGCCGGCTCCAACGATCCACGGGGAGCAGGCCACCTGTCAGGGGCCGCGCGTATCCTCATCAAACTGTGGGGAGTGCCGTGCTCGGGAGGACCAGATGAAGCCGGATGACCTGTTCGTACAAGAGCCGGGCGGATGGGGCGGGGGCTTCGAGAAGCACCTGAACTACGACCTGCTGAACGATCTCAGGCGCGGCCCCGGTCTCTCCCACCGGGATGAGGACGTTGCCTACCACCTGCTCTGCCTCATCGAAGCCGAGATAGCTACCAACGAAGAGCACAGCTCGTTGGACGATCAAGAAGTGGCTGACGCCCTTCGTTGCCTCGACACCATCCTCGGCCGACTCGGCATACTCCATCGACTCCCGTTCCGAACCCGCCGCGGATACTGGGAGTACGACCGTGAACGCGGCGGACAGAGGGACATCGCGGATCTCTGTCAGCCGATCCTCGCCGAGCTAGCTGACCGCGAGAGGAGCCTCTCAACAGCTGGCTATCGAGGTCTCAACGGCGACCTGAAGAACGTCATCTTCGCAGCAACGTACAAGCCCGAGATCGTCATGGTCGATGTCGCCCAGGGGATCATCGCCATTACGAAGAACGCTGAGCACTGCCTCACGTACGACCGGGCGATCACGGCTGCCGGCCTCACCATGCAGGACCTGATCGAGTGGTGGGGGCGCCGCGACGAGAACTTCCTGCTCAGTACCGACAGTCAGATCGCTCGACTTCAGGCGCGACTGGAAGCCTCCTGCAACCCCAAGAGCGAGCCTGAGCGTGAACTGCTCCGCTTCTACTGGCAGTTGGCGGAGCGTAGAGGATTCGGCGCCATGCCGGCGATCCTGCCGCAGGTGTACCTCCATGACGACCCGCTGACTCAGAAGGCGCGAGACATGAAGGGCGGACGAGTGCTCGACAGCCAGGTCCGCGACTTCATGATGTTCCTCCCTGGCGGCCGGAGGGTCGTCCTGGAGATCGACGGCAAGGAGCACTACGCCACCCAGGACGGTCGGGTGGATGCATCCGCCTACGCAAAGACGGCGAGGGATAGCCGGCGGCTCACCCTTCACGGCTACGAGCTGTACCGGTTCGGGGGGTTCGAGTTCGCCGCCAGCGAGGAGCCGAGGAAGCTGCTGGGCAAGTTCTTCGCCGACCTCATCGTCTGAGGTGAGGGCGCCAGTGGCTGTTGGGGTTCGGAAGCGGCGGGTACTCCAAGCGCCCTTCCTCGGGGCGCTGGGGACTAGCGGTGCACGGGAAATGGTCAAATGTGACCTTCGTCACAGTCAATGGTGGGATGGGTGTCTCATTCTGTGCCCCCAACGCCGTGCGATCGACTGGGCGCCCAGAGCAGTAAGGCTAGGACTGGCCGATGGGCAGATGTCTCATGAGACATACCGAGTGTGGAGAACAGACCCACGCGGACCACGCCGAAGGCCTGCCGGGGGTGTTCCGGGGGCGCAGCGTGGGTGCACTCCAGGTCACCGCAGCGGGCCCGCCGAGCGGTGAGCAGGCGCGGGTGCTCGGCTGGGCCGCGGCCGCGCGCGTCCCGGTGGTGTACGCCCGGCAGGGCGAGCGCCGCACGGCCGGGCCCGAACTCTCCTGGGAGGTGCTCTGGCCGTCCGACCGGCCCACCGGCGATCCGGCCGGCACCAACAACTCCAGCGTCAGCCTGCTGGCCACCCTCGGCCCGCCGCAGGCCGCCCTGCACCTGGCCCTGCTCGGTGATCTGGAGGCTCCGGCCCAGTCCGCCCTCCGCACCGCCTGGCCGGCTCCCACGGTGGACGTCCTCAAGGTCGCCCACCACGGCTCCGCCAGCCAGGACCAGGCCCTGACCGCCGCCCTCAACCCCAGACTTGCCCTGATCTCCTGCGGCCCGGACAACCCCTACGGCCACCCCTCCGCCCGCACCCTCGCCGACCTCCACGCCCTCGGCACCACCGTCCTGCGCACCGACACCTCCGGCGACATCGCCGTCCTCGGCACCCCGGCCACCCTCCACGCCGCCACCCACCCCCACCGCCGCGCCACGGCGGCGGCCCGCGCTCCGCCCCTGGCTACACCCCTGGCTGCACCTCTGCCGCGAGGGCGGCGAGCAGCCAGTCGTGGGCGGCGCCCATGGTGGGGCCGGCCGTCGGGTCGAGGGCGGCCACGAGGTGCCAGTAGCGGCTCATCACGGGGTCGGCGGCCTGGGTGAGGACGGTGCTCAGGCGGTGGCGGAAGGCGGCGGTGTCCCGGGTGCCGTGGGAGGCGGCGTGGGCGGCGACGAAGCAGTCGAGCGCGTCTCCGGTGCCGGGGGAGCGGTCGGCGGTGAGGTCGGTGGCGGCCAGGGCGTACGCCTCGGCGAGGCCGTCGTAGAGAACGGCCGGGCGCGGGCCCTCCTCGGGGCGGGCGCTGCCGGGGCGGCAGAGGTCCGGCCGGGCGCCGGAGGTGAGGGCGTGCAGCCGGGCGAAGGCGAGCACCTGGTCCGGGGCCGGGTCGGCGGGCAGGGCCGGTACCGCCGCGTCGATGATCGAGGAGACCAGCCGGGCCGGCAGCCGCACCGGCAGCACCAGCCGCCAGAACCGGGCCACCGCGTCCGTACTGGGCGGGCTGGTCACGGCTCCGACCAGCCGCAGCCGCTCCGCCCGCTCCTCGGGCGGGCAGTCCTGCAGCAGCCGCAGCGCTGCCTCGCGCCAGCGCAGCGCGGTCAGTTGGGAGCCGAGCTCGCGCAGCTGCCCGGCGATGACGTCGGTGAGGGCGTGCTCCTGGTCGAGCACCCGCTCGACGTCGGGCACCGGCAGGTCGAGCGTGCGCAGTGAGCGGATCAGCCGCAGCCGCTCCAGCGCCTCGGGCCCGTACCGGCGGTGCCCGCCGCTGCTGCGGCCGGCCTCCGGCAGCAGCCCGCGGTCGGAGTAGTAACGGACGGTCTTCACGGTGGCGCCCGCCCGTTCGGCGAGTTCCCCGATGCTCCACAGGTCCTCGGACAGCAACACCGGCCCCTCCCTCGGCTACCTGGTTCACACAGCGGGGGCGTGCGGTGGCCCGCACACCCCCGGACGGCCCTGGCGAGGGCGACCCTAGTCCTCCTCCCGCCAGCCGTCGTGCTCGGCGGCGAAGGAGTCCAGGGCGCTGAGCAGTTGGGTCGTCCAGCCGTCCTCCTCGGGGGCCTCCAGGACGACCAGCCACTGGGCGTCCTCGGCGTCGTCCTCCCCGGCGAGGGAGTCGCGGACGATCTCCACCTCGCCCAGGTCCGGCCAGCGGGCGGAGAGCTCCTCCAGCGCGGTCTCGGCGGAGTCGCGGTCGGGCATGACAAGCAGTTGACGGGAGTAATTCGTGGTCACGGCCCTATTCTCCAGCCCGCCCGTACGGACCGGTGACCACCCCTCCCGGCCGCCCCTCGCGGCCGCCGCGGCCAGGAGCTGTCGGCTCCCCGTGCGATCCTGGTAGGCGATGGCCAGGAAGAGTGCACCCGACGACCTGCTCGCCCCGCTGACCCTCGCGGTCGGCCAGGAGGAGCTGCTGCTCGACCGCGCGGTCGCCCAGGTGGTGGCCGCCGCCAAGGAGGCGGACCCGGACACCGACGTGCGCGATCTCGCGCCCGGCGCGCTGCAGCCCGGCGGGCTGGCCGAGTTGACGACGCCTTCGCTGTTCGCCGAGCGCAAGGTGATCGTGGTCCGCGCCGCGCAGGACCTCTCGGCCGATTCGGTCAAGGAGGTCAAGGCGTACCTGGAGGCCCCGGCCGAGGAAGTCATCATGGTGCTGGTGCACGCCGGCGGCGCCAAGGGCAAGGGCCTGCTGGACGCGGGCCGCAAGCTCGGCGGCCGCGAGGTGGCCTGCGCCAAGCTGACCAAGGCGGGGGAGCGGCTGTCCTTCATCAAGGGCGAGTTCCGCACCCTGGGCCGCTCGGCCACCCAGGAGGCCTGCCAGACCCTGCTGGACGCGCTCGGTGGCGACCTCCGCGAGCTGGCGGCGGCCTGCAGCCAGCTCACCTCCGACGTCGAGGGCACCATCGACGAGTCCGTGGTCGCCCGCTACTACTCCGGCCGCGCCGAGGCGACCGGCTTCGAGGTGGCCGACCTGGCCGTGGCCGGCCGCGCCGCCGACGCGCTGGAGCGGCTCCGCTGGGCCCTCGCCGTCGGCCAGCCGCCCACCGGCATCACCTACGCCCTGGCCTCCGGCGTCCGCAGCATCGGCCGCCTGGCCACCGCCCCGCGCAACATGCGCCCCGGTGACCTCGCCCGTGAGCTCGGCATGCCGCCGTGGAAGGTCGACCGCGTCCGCCAGCAGATGCGCGGCTGGACGGGCGACGCCGTCGCCACCGCCCTCACCGCCATCGCCCAGGCCGACGCCGCCGTCAAGGGCGGCTCCGACGACCCGGCCTACGCCCTGGAGCGCGCCGTCGTCGCCGTGGCCCGCGCCGCCCGCTCCGGCGCCCGCCCGTACTGACGCCAGGTCAGTCCGCCGTCGCGGTCGGGCCGAGGGCGCGCAGGACGTCCCGGGTGTCCATCATCAGTGCCTGGCGGACGGTGTCCCGGTCCGGTGGCGCCGAGTGCCCCTCCTGGTAGGAGCCGGACCAGCTCAGGTAGTAGGTGAGCCCGCCGTCGCGCACGTAGAGCACCTGCGTGAGGTAGTGCCAGGTGCGGTCCGAGGAGCTCGGGTCGTCCAGGAAGCCGACGTACGCCTCCTCGCCGATCGCCGGCACCTCGGTGATCTGGTACTTGCGCTGCCGCAGGCTCTCCCGCTGGGCGGCGAACTCCGGTGCGGGGTCGACCTCCTTGTGGAGCTCGGCCTCCGCGTAGAGGGAGTAGTAGTCGGAGTCCCCGGAGCTCTTCTTGAGGTACTCGCTGCAGTACATGTCGTCCAGCGCCGGATGCCGCGTCGAGTAGTGGTACGGCTGGCCGGACTGCGAGGGGTAGAGCTGGCTGAACCGGTTGAACCGGGCCGTGGCACACAGGTCGGCGACCAGGTGGTACCCGTGCAGGCCGGGCGCCCCGGTGTCCGGCGCGACCATGGCCGGCACGGTGAGCACCGCCGTGGCCCACACCGCCGAGGCCACCACCGCTCCGCCGACGCCCCACCACAGCCCGCGTCGGCGCGAGGGACGCCGGGGCGCGGGTGGCAACACGGGCGCGGGCGGTACCACGGGCGGGGGCGGCGGCCCGAAGGAGGAGACCGGCCCGGGGTAGCCGTAGCCCGAGGCGGGCGGGGGCGGCGGCACCGGTACGGCGGAGCCGGTGTCCGTGGGTGTCGACATGCTGCGCCCCCAACTGGCTGCCTTGAGCTGACCAGCGAACCCTACCGGTGACCGGACGGGTACGGAACGTGAGTGGCCCGGCGCGTCACCCACCAGGTCTACCCCTGTGGGGGAGCCGGGACGCGGGGGTGCCGGGAAAAGCAAGAGGCCCCCAGTGGGTACTGGGGGCCTCTGAGGCTTACCGCTGCGGCCAGGGACTACCGTCGGAGACGATAGGCGTGGCGAACGCAGGCCGCGTGCGGCACGGAGAGTCCGTGTGCCTCAGGTCTCCGGGTAGAGGGCCGGGTTGACCTGAGGGGGTGTCGACGGAGGCGGGTAGAGGGCCGCCGGCGCGCCGACAGGTCCGGCGTGAGCCGGAGCCGAATCAGGCAGCAGCGTTCGCGATCTTGGTGATCGCGGACTTCTTGTTGGCGGCCTGGTTGGCGTGGATGATGCCCTTGCTGGCGGCCTTGTCGAGCGCCTTGGAGGCGGCACGGGCCAGCACGACGGCCTTCTCGGTCTCGCCGGCGGCAGCGGCCTCACGGGCCTTGCGGAGGGCGGTCTTCAGCGAGGACTTGACGGCCTTGTTGCGCAGGCGCGCCTTCTCGTTGGTCTTGTTGCGCTTGATCTGGGACTTGATGTTCGCCACGAATGAGCCTCAGTCTGTGAAACGGGTCTGGATTGAACGGGCTGCACCGACGGCCCGGTCTGCTGAGAGGGCATGCCGAAACCAGGTGCAGCGCCCCACGCTACCAGGGGACACCGAACGTCCCCAAACCGGCGGGCCGCGGCTAGGCCCGCAGCACCGGTGCGCCGAAGTGCTCGACCGTCGGGAACGGCGAGTAGAAGTGGTGCAGCAGGGCCCGCCACTGCTGGTACTCCGGGGAGCCGCGGAAGCCCTCGGTGTGGTCGGCGAGGGTCTCCCACCCCACCTGGAGCAGGAAGCGGGAGCCGCCGCCCTCGTCCAGGCAGCGGCGCAGTTCCAGTGAGCGGAAGCCGGGCTGCCCGGCGATCAGCGGCCGGGCCTCGGCGAAGGCGGCGAGGAACTCGTCCTCCCGGCCGGGGAGGACGTCGAGCAGGGCACTCTCCAGGATCATGCGACCTGATCCTCGCCGATCACGGCGGCGTACGGAAGTGCCGACCGGCGTGCGGAAGAGCTGACCGGCGAGCCGCTCGCCGCTCGTGGGAGAATGGGCGGAACCATGTCGATCGGACGAGACCGTCCGGTCTCCGGGCACCCGATCAAGTGACCACCCGGTCAACTGAACCGGCACCCGGCCCCCGGACCAACGGAGAATCGGACCAAGGTGCCCGCGACCCCCAGCAATGTGCCAGAGCCCAGCCGTACCGACCCGGCGCTGATCCGCAACTTCTGCATCATCGCCCACATCGACCACGGCAAGTCGACCCTCGCCGACCGGATGCTGCAGATCACCGGCGTCGTCGACCCCCGGCAGATGCGTGCCCAGTACCTCGACCGGATGGACATCGAGCGCGAGCGCGGCATCACCATCAAGTCGCAGGCGGTCCGCCTCCCGTGGGCGCCGAAGACCGGTGAGCAGGCGGGCACCACCCACATCCTGAACATGATCGACACCCCCGGTCACGTGGACTTCACGTACGAGGTGTCCCGCTCCCTCGCCGCGTGCGAGGGCACCATCCTGGTGGTCGACGCGGCCCAGGGCATCGAGGCGCAGACCCTCGCCAACCTGTACCTGGCGCTGGAGAACGACCTCACGATCGTCCCGGTCCTGAACAAGATCGACCTCCCGGCCGCCCAGCCGGAGAAGTACGCCGCCGAGATCGCGCACATCATCGGCTGCGACCCGGACGACGTGCTCAAGGTCAGCGCCAAGACCGGTCTGGGTGTCGAGGACCTGCTCGACCACCTGGTGGAGAAGATCCCGGCCCCGGTCGGCGTCAAGGACGCCCCCGCCCGCGCGATGATCTTCGACTCGGTCTACGACTCCTACCGCGGCGTGGTCACCTACGTCCGAGTGGTCGACGGCCAGCTCACCAAGCGCGAGCGCATCGCGATGATGTCCACCGGCGCCACCCACGAGCTGCTGGAGATCGGCGTCATCTCGCCCGAGCCCAAGGTCGCGGACGGCCTCGGCGTCGGCGAGGTGGGCTACATCATCACCGGTGTGAAGGACGTCCGGCAGTCCAAGGTCGGTGACACGATCACCTCGATGCACAAGGGCGCCACCGAGCCGCTGGGCGGCTACAAGGACCCGCGTCCGATGGTGTTCTCCGGCCTCTACCCGCTGGACGGCTCAGACTACCCGCTGCTGCGCGACGCCCTCGACAAGCTGCGCCTCAACGACGCCGCGCTGGTCTACGAGCCCGAGACCTCGGTCGCGCTCGGCTTCGGCTACCGCTGTGGCTTCCTCGGCCTGCTGCACCTGGAGATCATCCGGGAGCGCCTGGAGCGCGAGTTCAACCTCGACCTCATCTCCACCGCCCCGAACGTGATCTACCGGGTGGTCATGGAGGACGGCACCGAGCACACCGTCACCAACCCGAGCGAGTTCCCGACCGGCAAGATCGCCGAGGTGTACGAGCCGATCGTGCGCGGTACCATCCTGGCGCCGAACGACTTCGTCGGCGCGATCATGGAGCTCTGCCAGGCCCGCCGCGGCATGCTCCAGGGCATGGACTACCTCTCCGAGGACCGCGTCGAGCTGCGCTACACCCTGCCGCTCGCGGAGATCGTCTTCGACTTCTTCGACCAGCTGAAGTCCAAGACCCGCGGCTACGGCTCCTTCGACTACGAGCCGATCGGCGAGCAGACCGCCAACCTGGTGAAGGTCGACATCCTGCTGCACGGCGACGCGGTGGACGCCTTCTCCGCGATCGTGCACAAGGACAAGGCCTACAACTACGGCGTCATGATGGCGGGCAAGCTGCAGAAGCTGATCCCGCGCCAGCAGTTCGAGGTGCCGATCCAGGCCGCCATCGGCTCCCGGGTGATCGCCCGTGAGACCGTCCGCGCGATCCGCAAGGACGTCCTCGCCAAGTGCTACGGCGGTGACATCTCGCGTAAGCGCAAGCTGCTCGAGAAGCAGAAGGAGGGCAAGAAGCGCATGAAGATGGTCGGCCGGGTGGAGGTCCCTCAGGAGGCCTTCATCGCCGCGCTGTCCACCGACGCGGACGCCCCGAAGGACGCGAAGAAGTAGTCCTGACGACGCAGGACGGCGCAGGGCCCGGAGCGATCCTTGGGTTCTAGTGGTCGTCGCAACACCCCAGCTCAAGGGGTGCGATGGACTTCGAGATCCGTGAGGACCGGACACCGCAGGGTCCTCGGAAGC
>NZ_JBEOWY010000020.1:0-127614 GCF_040296285.1 Kitasatospora sp. NPDC002227 | reverse complement strand
GAGGGTGTGGACGAGGGGAATGCCGTTGGCGGCCTGTTCGATCCGCCAGTAGAAGGCGATCCCGGCCTGGGCGTACTGATATTGGGCGCCCCGGCTTGCGGCGCCCTTGCACGGGATTTGGCGTCGGCCTCAGCGGCCCGGGCGGGGCAGCAGCAGCTCGGTGTTGTGATCGGCCGCACCGCCCATCAGCTCGGTGCGGCGGCCGTTGGGGTCGTTGTAGGAGAGCTCGCGGTAGAGCGAGGCCAGCCCGGCGTCGGAGGTGTCGCCGAAGTCGGTGGCGTACCCGGCGGCGGACTCGATCAGGGTGGTGAACAGGGAGATCGTGCCGTCCCCGTTGTCAGCCACCTCGATCACCCGGGCGTGCTGCGGGAAGTCGATGTGCGAGGCGGTGTTGATCTCCCAGAAGGCGCGCTCGGGCACCGCGTGGCCGTGCGGGGTGATCTGGTTGCGGTGGGTGTGGCCGTTCACCCAGGCCACCACGTTCGGGTAGCGCTGCAGCAGCGTGACCAGTTCGGCGCCGGTGTGGCGGCCGTCGAAGAGGTGGTACGGGTCGGGCAGGGTGTTGCCCATGCTGGTGCTGGTGTGGTGGCTGAAGATGACGACCAGCTGGTCGGCGGAGCCGCCTCGGACCAGGTTGCCGCTCTTGTCGTAGTACCGGCTGCTGTTCGAACGCAGCACCGACTCCAGCCAGTTGAGCTGCTCGGTGCCGATCGAGCCGTCCGCCCAGCCGGCCCGGTTGGTGGTGTCCAGGCTGATCCCGAGCACGCCGGGGGCGATCTGGCAGGTGTAGTAGAGCTTGCCGCTGGCCGCCGAGTCGGCGGTGAAGCCGTGGCCGTACGGGCCGGCACCGGTGTAGGCCGGGTTGAGGTGCGCCTTGGCGAAGTCGGTGGGCGTGAACGGCGCCCGGCGGGCGTCCGGGGTGACCTTGCGGACCAGGCCGCTGTCGGCCATCAGCAGCATGAACTGCCAGGCGGCGCCGACCGGGTCGGTCTTCAGCTTGTCGGCGAGCTTGGCGGCGTCCGCGTCGTCCAGGCCCTCGATCTTGCGGTCCCCGGTGTAGAGCGAGCGCTGGAAGCCGAGGTCGGGCAGGGTGCCGGAGATACTGTCGTCATGGTTGCCGACCGTGGTGTACCAGGGGGTGTCCAGGCCGGGGGCGGTGAAGGAGCGCATGCTCGCGGCCAGGAAGCCCGGTATCTGCGGGAAGCCCTTGGCCTTGTAGTCGTCCCTGTAGGCGAGCTCGGGGTTCCAGTACCCGGCGTTGCCGGAGTTCTGCACGCCCTCGTACCGGTTCAAGTCGCCCGTGGTCGGGGTGATGTGACCACCGCTCATCACCGAGAGGTACCAGTCGAGCTCGATCTGCTCGTGGTTGTCGGTGTTGTCGCCGGTGGCCATCACCATCGAGAACGGCAGGCCGGTGTACGGGCCGGCGGCCACCGCGTTGACCCGCTCGACCAGCGCGGAGGCGCCGCGCACGGTGAGCAGCTCCTGCGGGCGGTGCGCGCTGTCGTTGTATCGGGCCAGGTACTCGAAGCGCACCGGGGACTCGGTGTCGGCCAGGTGCAGGTCGGTGAACTGGACGAAGCTGGCCAGGCCGGTGCGGCGGTCGTCCCGGCCGTCGTTCGCGGCGGCCAGCTCGGTGCGCACCACCAGCGGCCAGCCGGGGCCGGCCTGCAGGCGCTGGTAGCCGCCGCTGCCGGTGCCGGTGGCGGCCTGGTCCAGCGTGGTGCCGGTGGTGCTGACGGCCCGTCGCGCGGTGAGGGTCAGCGCCTGGTCGAGTGCGGCGGCCCGGCCGGTGGAGAAGACCGACAGGCCGACGGCGGAGGCGGCCACGGCCGAGGCTCCCGAGACGAAACGTCGTCTGCTGACTGCGGACATACTGGTGCTCCCGAGGGTCGGCCGTCCCCGCCGGCGGTCGTACCGGCGGGTAACTCATGCGCGACGCAGCATGCTAGCCGGGCGTGGCCGCCAGGTGAACACCTGTCGGCACACGGATGGTCCGCTTGCGGCGACTGGTCCATGACACGCCGTCGGCACCCCTCAGGCCACACCCCTGATCCGGTGCACCAGGGCGGCGGCGAGCAGGGTGACCAGGGCCGTCGCCAGGTAGAGCCCGAGGTAGCCGCCCAGTTGGGAGACCACCGGGGCCGCCACGGCCGGAGCGAGCACCTGGGGGCCGGAGTTGGCGATGTTGATCACGCCGAGGTCCTTGGCCCGGTCGGCGGCGGCCGGCAGCACCTGGGTCACCAGCGCCTGGTCCACCGCCAGGTACACCCCGAACCCGGCGCCCAGTACGGCGGCAGCCACGATCGCGGCGGGCCAGGTGTGCACGAAGGCCAGCAACGCCGCGGCCGCCGCCATCACCACGCAGGAGAGCACCACCAGGACCTTGCGCCGCCCCGTCCGGTCCGAGACCAGCCCGGAGGGCACGGCGGTGAGCAGCGCCGCCACGGTGTAGACGGCGGTCAGGATCAGCACCCCGGTGTCCGGCGCGGGGTAGTGCACGGCGTCGGTCAGGTAGTACAGCAGGTAGAGCGTGCCGATCGCGTTGCCGAGGTTGATCAGGAACCTGGCCAGGAACGCCCAGCCGAAGTCCGGGTGCTTGCGCGGGCTGACCCAGTAACCGGCCGCGAGCACCCGCCACCGCAGCGGCGCCCGCAGCTCGCGCGGCAGCACGGGCTCGCGGTGGCGCAGCACGTACGGCAGGGCGAGCGCGACGGTGAGTCCCGCCGTCAGGGCGTACCCGGGGCCGACGCCGCTCACCACCACGGTGACCAGCAGCGCGCCGACCACCAGGCCCAGCGACTGGCTGATGCCCGTCCAGCCGGAGACCACCGCCCGTTGGGCGACCGGGACTTGGTCGGCGACCGGGGCCGTCACCCCGGCCAGCATCGCGTTCAGGCCGAGCTGGGCGAGCGCCCAGGCGAGGGTCAGGCCGGTGACGGTGTGCTGGGCGGCGGTGAGCAGCAGCCCGGCGGCGCCGAGCAGCGCGCCGCCGAGGATCCAGGGGCGGCGGCGGCCGAAGCGGGAGGTGGTACGGTCGGAGAGCGCGCCGGCCAGCGGGTTGGCCAGCATCGCGACGAAGGCGCCGACGCCGGTCACCCAGGCCAGCAGCCCGGCCTTGTGCGCGGCGTCGAGCCGCTCCAGTTGCAGCGGCAGCAGGATCTGGATCGGGGTGAAGAAGCCCATGAACACCGCGAGCGAGGCCAGGCTCAGCGCGGCCGTCCACCCGGCACCGACCCGCTCGGTCGGCTCCGCCAACGCCTGGTGCGCCACCGGGCACCCCCTCTCGGCCAAACATGAGCTCCGCTCATGTCCGGCCGACTATAGGGCGATCACCGGGCCCTGCCAAGGCTCTTGGGGCTCGGAGGTGGCCCGGGCCAGCGCGGCGGCCCGGATCTGCGAGGGGCCGCAGGCCCAGACCATGACCCGGGCGCCCAGCCGCGCCAGCGGCCGGTCCCACAGCAGCCGCACCGACCTCGGCCGCTGCAGGCCGAGTTGGGCCACCGCCCAGCCGGGCAGCACACCGATCGAGGCATTGGTGAGCAGCCGCACGGCGGCCTTCTCCCGGCGGCTGCGCCCGAACTCGCGCAGCAGCCGCACCGCCTCCAGGGCGGCCGGGGTGGCCCGCAGTTCGGGCCGCAGCCGGGCCAGGTACGCCGCCACCTCGGCCCGCGAGCGGGGCACCTCCTCGGCGCCCAACCGCTCGGCCACCGTGGCCACTTCGGCGAAGTACCGGTCGCACTCGGCCGGGGTGAGCGGGGTGGCGGCCAGCGCCTGGTGGCCCGCCAGGAAGCAGGCCACCTCGGCGGTGTGCACCCACGTCAGCAGGGCAGGGTCGTCCGCCCGGTACGGCCGCCCGTCCGCCGCGGTGCCGCGCACCCTCAGGTGGATCTTCCGCACGCTCGCTATCGCCCGCTCGGCGGCGGCCGTGGAGCCGAGGGTGGTCGTGGTGACGAAGCGGGCGGTGCGGTTGAGACGGCCGGTCGGGTCCTGGCGGTAGTCCGAGTGCTGGTCCACTCCCGCCATCGCCAGCGGGTGCAGCGACTGCAGGAACAGTGCCGCGAACCCGCCCGTCAGCATCCCGGCCGGGTGGCTGTGCACCGTCCACACCACGCTGTCGGGCCCGAACAGGCCCGGATCCCCCGCCGGGCGGTCGTACCGCTCCAGGTGCAGATCGCTCCCGTGCACCGTCGAGTTGATCTCCGCCAGCAGCCTGGCCTGCAGTACCCCGATCGGCGAACCCATCACCGCCCCCTTCGTCCGGTGCCCCAACCCTACGCGGGCCCTACCCGAGCAACGCCAGGCCGATGAAGCCGGGGAGGGCCCACAGCAGCGCGAGGAGCTCCCACCAGGAGGTGCTGTTGAGCAGCAGCAGGGCCACCGGCCCCTCCCAGAAGGTGAACCACACCGCCATGAACACCGTCTCACCGACTTCGGCCCGCTTCCAGAGCGCGACCGTGATCACGATACCCAGGGTGATCACCAGGACGTCCAGGGCCTGCTTCCCGAGATCGGCCTGCCAGAACCGGTGCGAGTGCCCGTCGTGCTCGATCCGGACCACCGTGCCCTTCCAGACCTTGAGGTCCACAGTGGCGCCGGTCTCCACCGAGGCGTAGAGCGGCTCGTCGACGTTGTACTGGACACCGTCCGCCGTACCGACGGCGACCGTCACGGTCCACGAGGTGGTGTCGCCGGAGGAGCTACGGTCCTTGTGCGTGACCCGGCCGGTCTCCGTGGCGATGCAGTCCGCTGCGCCTACGGGCGCGGTGACGCAGGGCTTGGCTCTCAGATCACCGGTCGCCTCGGCCCGCAGCAGGACGCCCCAGAAGATTCCGCCCCCGACGACGGCCAGACCTAGCAGGACGATCACGACCTGGACCGGCAGGCTCCAGTCCGAGGACCGGTCCGTCCAGAAGCCGCGGTCCCACTTCGAGCGGCTGCGCCCCGGCAGGCGGCGTCCGATCCGCGTGCGCCAGGACGGGCGCGGGACGGTGACGGTGCGCCGAGGCGGCTCGGGCAGCCGGTAGACGGGCTCGGGCGGGCTCAGCGGCGGGAACCCCCAGGCCGGCTGCGCCTGAGCGGCCGGGGCCGCCTCCGCGGCCGGGCCGCCTCCGACGGGCACCCCGACGGGCACCGGCTCGGCGCTCGCGGTGGCCGCGGCGGTGCGGCGGGGCGGGGGCTCGTGCATCATCGTGCTCACCTGGCGGCGCAGCACCCGTAGTTCACGCTCGATGCTCTCGGCGTCCCGCCGGATCCCGGCCAGTTCCGATTCCAGCTGCCGGGTGTAGCCGGAGGCGTGGACGAGCTGACGGCGCTGGTCCTCGACCTGCCGGCGCAGGCGGTCCAGCTCCTCGTCGGCGAGCCGCGAGCGGCGTTCCGCCTCCTCCTCGGCCGCGGCCCTGGCCAGCTCCGCGGCCTCCCGCACCCGGTCGGCCTCCTCCCGCGTGCTCACCGCTTCGGCGGAGTGAGCGCGCTCGCGGGCCAAGGCGTTGCGCAGGTCCCTGATCTCACGGGCCTGGGCGCGGTTGAGCTCCAGCAGCCCGGGCACTTCGCGCGGATTGTTCGCGGTGGCGCTCTCGGCGAGGTCGCGGAGCTCGGCGAGCCGGTCCCGGGACCAGAGGTCCGGGGCGCAGCCATGGCTGTCGAGGACGGCGAGGTACTCCTGCAGGAGGTCCCCTGGGGCGATCCAGTCGCCGCCGAGGTAGCCGCGAGCGGAGTCCGCGGAGAGGGCGAGTGCGTCGGCGAGCCCTTGGAGGCCCAGCCCGTGGCCCTCGCTGCGGGCCAGCGTTTTCGCCATGGCCGAGCGGTACTCGGCGAGGGTCCGGGTGGCGGTCTCCCAGGCGGCGTTCTTGGTGAAGGGGTAGCGGTAGGAGGACTTGGTGCTGATCTGGGTCGGCCGGGGCAGGCCCTGTCCGGCCAGCCGGGACCTCAGACGGGGGAACAGGAAGCCGAGGCTGAGCAGTTCGGGGCCGCCCAGCACGCCCTCTTCGACCAGTCCGGCGAGGTGGTGGGTGAAGGAGGTCGCGGTGTTGTGCTGCTCCTCCAGCCTCACCACATCGGCCGTCCCCTCGGCGGCGGCCAGGATGTACGTGCCCTCGATGTCGAGGTCGACGTCGGCGAAACCCCCGCCCTCGCCGCCGAGACCGGCGCGCGAGCGGACGGCACGGCCCGCGTGGCAGCAGTCCAGGATGACGATCCGGACCAGGGCGGGGCTGCCGAGCAGGTACTCGCGGACCTTCTCGTAGGTCAGGCTGCTGATGTCGGCATCCGCCGGGTCGGTTTCGGTGAGCGTCAGGCAGAGCTGGGAGTCCGGCCGGAGCAGACCGTGCCCCGCGTAGTACAGCAGCAGCACGCCGTCGGTGGTCTCGGTCAACTGCCGGAGCCGTGGGGCGAGTTCCTGGATCCTCGCCGGGTCCTGGATCACCGTCAGCTCGTCCTCGGACCAGCCGCCCAGTCTGTCGTCGGCGAGGATCCTCTCCATCCGGGCGAGGCTCCGGGCCACGGCGGGCAGCTTGGTGAAGCCGGGGTCACGGTAGGTGGTGGTGCCGATGAGGACGGCCCGGGAGGTCAGCCCGGCGGGGAGACCGGGCAGTCTAGGCATCGTCGGCGCCGCTGTCCCCGTCGAGCGTCCGGCGAAGGACCTCCTCCACCTTCGCGGGGTCGAGGTTGCTCACCTCGACCGTGGTGGTCCTGCCGCCCTCGGGCGAGCGGCTCAGGGTGACCTTCACGTCCGAGCGGCGGGTCCGCAGCCACACCGTGAGTGCCCGGGCCAGCACCCCGGCCGCGCCCGTGGCCTCCAGCGCCACCTGCAGGATCTCGACGGCGCCGCCGAGCTCCCGCTCCCCGGGCGGCGGTGCCACCGCCTTGACCCGCCCCCGGAGCCCGTCCTCCTCGCGCAGCCACTGCCACAGGGCGGCGGTCTCGCCGATCGCGTCGCCGCCCGAAACCCGTATCTGAATGTCCGTCAACTTGCTCTGCTTCCCGCTTCATTGTCCTGTCACCGCGCATCATGGCAGGAACCGGCGGTGATCCGCAGCCGGTCGTACGGCTCAGGGGAGCGTACGGAAGCGGGTGCGGTAGGCGGTCGGGGTGGTGTCCAGGCGGCGGCGGAAGGCGCGGACCAGGGTGTCGACCGTGCCGAACCCGCAGTCGGTGGCGATGCGTTCGAGGGTGGCGTCGGTGGACTCGAGCTGGTTGCGGGCGCGTTCGACCCGGGCGGACTCCACGTAGGCGCTGGGGGTGGTGCCGAGCTCGGTCTTGAAGATCCGGGTCAGCTGCCGCTCGCTCACGCAGGCCTGCTCGGCGAGCTCGGCGACGGTCAGCGGGCTGCTCAGGTGCCGATCGATGTGCAGGCGCAGCTCCTCGACCCGCCGGGTGGTGGAGGCCACGGCGAGCGGCACGCTGAACTGGCTCTGCCCGCTGGGGCGCTTGAGGTACATCACCAGCTGCCGGGCCACCCGCAGGGCGACGGCCTCGCCGAAGTCGTCGGCGACCAGGGCGAGCGAGAGGTCGAGGCAGGCGCTGATCCCGGCGCCCGTCCAGACGTCCCCTTCGCGGATGAAGATCGGGTCGGCGTCCACCTCGACCTCCGGGTGGTCGGCGGCCAGCTGCTGGGCGGTCGACCAGTGCGTGGTGGCCCGCTTGCCGTCGAGCAGTCCGGCCGCCGCCAGCAGGTGCGCGCCGACACAGACCGAGGTGACCCGCCGGGAGCGCGCCGCGAGGCGCCGCACCCAGTCGACCACCGCCGGGTCGGCCAGCGCCCGCACCCGCCGCTGCTCGTCCACCTCCACCGAGCCGGGCACCAGCAGGGTGTCGATCCGCCGCCCGGCCGCCTCGGCGAAGGTGACGTCGGGCAGCACCCGCACCCCGGCCGAGGTGGTGACCGGCGCCAGGCTCTCGGCGGCCAGCACCACCTGGTACCCGCTCGTCTCGTCCAGCTCGCGCTGCACCAGGGCGAAGACCTCCGGCGGGCCGGTGATGTCGAGCAGGTCGACCCCTTCGAAGAGGACGATCACGATGTACCGCTCGACCGCCGCGCCCATGGGCCCTCCCGTCCGATGTCTGTTTCTGCATGTTAGACGACATTGCCGACATGCCGGGGCCGCTTCTAGCGTGGTTCACATGACGACGAACAGCACCACCCTCCGCACCCTGAACGGATTCGACCAGACGCCCGCCGCGCTCGCCGACTCGACGCTCGTCCTGATCGACTACCAGAACACCTACACCACCGGCGTGATGGAGCTGGACGGCTGGCAGGGCGCGCTCGACTCCGCCGCCGAGCTGCTGCGGCGGGCCCGCGAGGCGGGGGCCCACGTGATCCACGTGCAGCACGACGGCGGCGAGGGCACGCCGTACGACATCCACGCCGAGATCGGGCGGATCCACCCCGCCGTCGCCCCGGCCGAGGGCGAGGCCGTGATCGTCAAGCAGGCGCCGAACTCCTTCCACGGCACCGACCTGGCCGAGCAGATCGCGGCCGCCGGGCGCAAGGGCCTGGTCCTCGCGGGCTTCATGACCCACATGTGCGTCCTCTTCAGCGCCGAGGGCGCCTTCCTCCGGGGCCACCACCCCACCGTGGTCGCCGACGCCTGCGCCACCCGCCCTCTGCACGGCGCGGGCGTCGACCTCTCCGCCCACCAGATCCACCACGGCGCCCTGGCCACCGTCGCCGACCTCTACGGAGTGGTCGTCCCCTCCCCGGCGGCGCTGGACTAGCCGACCAGCTCCGACGGGTACGGGGTCTCCCGGCTCCGCTGCTGGAACTCACGGTTGAAGCCGGACACCACGGCGGCGACCGGCGCGTGCCGGGCGAGGATCGCGGCGGCCTCCGCCGGGATGCCGGTGGGGCGCTTGCCCTCCGCGAACTCGCGCACCAGGGCGTACCGGCCCTCCCGGTCCTCCCGCCGGAAGCCGTACAGCGCGGTGAGCAGCCAGTTCACCAGGTACGTGGCGGTGAAACCGCGGTCGTAGCTCCGGTGCCGGTCGAAGAACTCGGCCTCGCTCGGCGACAGCTGGAAGCCGGCGGAGAGGGCGAGGCCGTAGTCCGCGAAGTAGAGGCTCCGGCCGTCGGTCAGGATGTTCTCGAAGTGGGCGTCGAAGTGCAGGAGCCCGCGGCTGTTCATGAAGGAGGTGCCGGCCGCCAGCTCCTTCTCCACCAGGGCGCAGGCGAGGTCGGTAGCCCGCTCCCCGGCTTCGACCTGGGTGCCGAGCCACTGGTGCAGGTTCTGCGGGATGTACTCCAGGAACAGCGCGATGCTCGCCGAGGACTCCCGGAGCGCCTCGATCCGGCGGCGCACCTGCGCTCCGCCGCCCCAGTAGGCGACCGCCCGGTCGACGTCGGCCAGCCCCTCGGGCAGCGGCGTCGAGTCCGGCAGCACCCGCCAGTGGTACATCAGCGGGAAGCCCTCGTGCTCCCCGGCGAGCACCCAGTCCGTGGTAATGGTGTGCACCGCGAGCTCGCGCCAGGCCCCGAAGCCCGGCCCGCCGATCAGGCCGACGCCGTACTGGCAGAAGGCGGGCAGGTCGAACAGGTTCGCCGTGGACCGGACGTGCTCGGGCCGCCGCTCCAGATCGGTCAGGGGCACCCGCTTCACGAAGACCTGCCTCCCGGCGACCTCCAGCAGGGCCGTCTTCCCGCCGATGCCGGCGCCGACCGGAGCGGCCGCGTCCACCAGCGCGCTCAGTTCGCGGTCACCGAACCCGGCCAGGGCCGTGGAGACGGCCCCGTGGGCGGCCTGCCGCGCACCGATCGACATGTCAGGACTCGTCACTTCGCCCCCGGATGCTTGCGTGACGCCGGACTTGGGCGCCCCCGACCGCACTCTACGCGAGAGGCCCGCCACCCCGGATCACTCCGGGGCGGCGGGCTCCGGGGCGGCTACTTCTCCTTCGGGAGGTCGTAGACGTTGCCCGGGGTGACGATCTGGGTGACGGCCCTGGCGATCAGCGTGCTCGGCTCCTCGCCCTGGGCGACGATGTCGGTGTTGAGCATCACGACCATGGTGGCGTGCTGCTCCGGCAGGTACATCACCACGTCCTCGTAGCCCGGCAGCGAGCCGTTGTGGCCCACCCAGCCGTGGGTGGTGAAGAGGCCGAGGCCGTACCCGGCGTCCGGGAAGCCCGGCACCGGGACGAAGTTCTCCCGCTGCTTCTGGGTCTCCGGGGAGAGCAGGGTGCCGGTGGCCAGGATCCTCGCCCAGTGCCGCAGGTCCTGCAGGTCGGAGATCATCGCACCGGCCGCCCAGCCCCAGCTCGGGTTCCAGTCGGTGACGTCCTCCACCGCGCCGGTCAGCGTCTGGTTGGAGTAGCCCCGCGCGTGCGGGTCGGGGAACTCCGCGCCTGCGGGCAGGAAGGTGCGGTCCAGGTGGGAGGGGCCGGTGACCCGCTCGCGGATGAAGTCGGCCAGCGGCTTCCCGCTCACCTTCTCCACCAGCAGGCCGAGCAGCACGTAGTTGGTGTTGGAGTACTGGAAGTTCGCCCCCGGCGCGAAGACGTTGTCGTGCTTGAATGCGTACGCCAGCAGCTCCTGCGGGGTGAACGGGCGGGTCGGGTCGGTGAACAGGGCCTGCTGGAAGTCCGGGTCGAAGGTGTACGAGTACAGGCCGCTGCGCATCTCGGCGATCTGACGGATCGTGATGTGCTCACCGTCCGGCACGCCGTCGATGTAGTCGCAGATCGGGTCGTCCAGGCCGACCAGCCCGCCGTCCACCAGCTCCAGGACGGCGGTGGCGGTGAAGGTCTTGGTCACGCTGCCGATCCGCTGGTTGAAGTCGGACCGCATCGGCGCGCCGGTCACCTTGTCGGCGATCCCGGCCGAGTGCACGTAGGCGCCCCGGCCAGGCAGCCACAGACCCACCGTGACCCCGGGGATCCCGGCGCCCTGGCGGACCTTCTCGATCGCCTGGTCCAGCTGGGCCGCCAGCGCCGGGTCCAGGCCGTGCTCGGTGTCGACGGACGGGCGCACGGCCGCGGGCGGGGCCGCCAGCGCCGGGGGCGTGGTCAGCGCGAGGGGGGTGAGGGTGGAGAGGGCGAGCAGGGCGGGGAAGAGTCTGCGGGCCGGTCGCATCCGGGGTGTCTCCTAACGCGGGGGAAGTCTTGCCAGCTCAGGGCACCATCCACCCTCACGCCCGGGCCGCCCGGCTGCTCGCCTCTCCTGGCGATTCCACCCGTACGGTCCTCTTCCCGGGCTACCGCGGGTGCCGTACCGTGACGAAAATGGACGCGAACTCGTCAACTCGGTACGACGTGGTGGTGGTCGGCGGCGGGCACAACGGGCTGGTGGCGGCGGCCTACCTGGGCCGGGCCGGGTACCGCGTCCTGCTGCTCGAACGGCTCGGCACGCTCGGCGGGGCGGCCGTCTCGGCGCAGGCCTTCGCCGGGGTCGACGCCCAGCTCTCGCGCTACTCCTACCTGGTCAGCCTGCTGCCGCACCGGATCGTCCGGGAGCTCGGCCTGTCGCTCGAACTGCGCCGCCGCCGGATCTCCTCCTACACCCCCGTGGAGCGGGACGGGAAGCCCACCGGACTGCTGGTGGACGCCGCCGACCCGGCCCGCACCGCCGACTCCTTCCGCGCCCTCACCGGCTCCGACCGGGAGTGGGCGGCCTGGCAGCGCTTCTACTCGATGACCGGGCAGGTCGCCCGGCGGGTCTTCCCCTCCCTCACCGAGCCGCTCCCCTCGCGCGCCGGGCTGCGCCGCCTGGTCGGCGACGACGCGGCCTGGGAGACGCTGTTCGAGCAGCCGCTCGGAGCCGCCGTCGAGCGGGTCTTCGCCGACGACCTGGTCCGCGGCGTGGTGCTCACCGATGCGCTGATCGGCACCTTCACCCACGCCCACGACCCCTCACTGCTGCAGAACCGCTGCTTCCTCTACCACGTGATCGGCAACGGCACCGGCGACTGGGACGTGCCCGTCGGCGGGATGGGCGCGGTGACCGGTGCGCTGGCCGCGGCCGCCCGGGCGGCGGGCGCCGAGCTGCGGACGGGCTGCGAGGTCACCGCGATCGCCACCGACGGGGTGGGGCCCGCCGAGGTGACCTACCGTCACGGCGACGCGGAAACGGTGGTGGCGGGCAGCCGGGTGCTGGTCAACGCCGCCCCGGCCACCCTGGCCCGGCTGCTCGGCGAGGCTCCCGGGCCCGCGCCCGAGGGCGCCCAGCTCAAGGTCAACATGGTGCTGCGCCGCCTGCCCCGGCTGCGGGACTCCGCCGTCGACCCGCGCGAGGCGTTCGCCGGCACCTTCCACATCGCCGAGGGCTACCGGCAGCTGGAGACCGCCTACCGCGAGGCGGCCGCCGGGCGGATCCCCGCCGCGCCGCCCTCGGAGATCTACTGCCACTCCCTCACCGACCCGTCGATCCTGGGGCCCGAGGCCGTCCGGCAGGGCTACCA
This sequence comes from Kitasatospora sp. NPDC002227, assembly GCF_040296285.1. NCBI lineage: Bacteria > Bacillati > Actinomycetota > Actinomycetes > Kitasatosporales > Streptomycetaceae > Kitasatospora > Kitasatospora sp. NPDC002227. The sequence goes on along the minus strand of NZ_JBEOWY010000020.1, from coordinate 115,222 downwards.
GACGCTCACCCTGTTCGGACTGCACCTGCCCGCCCGGCTGTTCGCCGACCCGGCGGCCAAGGAGCGGGCGCTGGCCGCGAGCCTGGCCCAGCTCGACCAGGTCCTCGCCGAGCCGATCGCCGACTGCCTGGCGCTCGACGCCGACGGGCGCCCCTGCGTGGAGGCCAAGACCCCGCTGGACCTCGAGCGCGAGGTCGGTCTGCCCGGCGGGCACATCTTCCACCGCGACCTCGCCTTCCCCTTCGCCGAGGAGCCGCTCGAGGAGCCGCTCGAGGGCGCCGCCGCCCGCTGGGGCGTGGCCACGGCCCACCCCGACGTGCTGCTCTGCGGCGCGGGCGCCGCCCGGGGCGGCGGGGTCAGCGGCATCCCCGGCCACAACGCCGCCCAGGCCGTCCTGGCCGAGCTGCCCCGCTGATCAACTACAGTCGCCCCCTGTCGGGACACACCCGATCTCACACAGGGGGAAAAGTTTTGAAGCTCCATCAGCTCGGGCGCACCCTGGGCGTGCTCGCTCTGCTCGGCGGCCTGCAGGGCGGCCTGGCCGCCGCCGCGCACGCCGACTCGCCCGTCTCGCTCTGCACCTCCACGAACGGCCCCTACGGCGCGGCCACCGTGGGCGGCGGCCGCTACCTGATCATGCCGGACGAGTGGAACTCCGCCGCCGAGGTCTGTCTGGGCAGCGACGGCGGCGCCGACTTCACCGTGACCAGCAGCGCCCTCAGCAGCGCCACCAACACCCGCCCCGGCGCCCCGGGCGCCTACGCCCGGATCGAGTACCTGAACCGGGCCGGTGAACTCCCGCTCCCCGTGGCCACCATGGGCGACACCCTGACCAGCTGGCGCACCACCACCGGCGTACCGGGGCAGTACAACGTGGCGTACGACCTCTGGTACGCCGACACCGCCGACGGCTGCGGCCCGACCACCTCGCACGAACTGATGATCTGGCTGAACCGCCAGGGCGGGCCGGTGCCGCTGGGCACCGCCACCGCGCAGGTCACCCTCGGCGGGCGGGCGTACCAGGTCTACCAGCACCAGGACGCCACCACCGGCAAGCAGGTCATCAGCTACCTCATGACCACGCCCACCAACTCGGTCTACGACCTCAATCTGCGCACCGTCACCTCGGACGCGGTGGTCCGCGGCTACGTCCCGGCCGGCGGCGAACTCTGCTCCGTGCAGGCCGGGTTCGAGATCTGGAACGGCGGCGCGGGCCTGGCCGCCAACTCCTTCTCCTACCAGCCGGCCACCGGCCTGCCGACGGGCAACGTCACCTCCGGCCTGCCCGGCAAGTGCCTCGACGCGGGCAACAACGGTGCGAACACCGGGGACTGGAGCATGCCGGTCGAGGTCTGGGACTGCGCCGGCACGCCCGGCCAGACCTGGACGGTCGGCAACGACGGCACCGTCCAGGCGCTCGGCAAGTGCCTGGACGTCTACGGCGGCGGCACCACCAACGGCACCGCCGTCCAGCTCTACCCCTGCAACGGCTCCGGCGCCCAGGTCTGGACCGCGAACGGCAAGGGCCTGCAGAACCCGCAGTCCGGCCTCTGCCTGGCCGACCCGTCCGCCTCCACCACCAACGGCACCCAGCTGATCCTGTGGACCTGCGGCTCGAGCGGCCAGGACTGGCGCTACCCGTACTCGGGCCGGCCGATCTGGACGGCCTTCACCAGCAAGGCGGCCAACCTCTGCCTGAGCGGCGGCGTCGAAACCGCCACCGCGATCACCCTGCACGGCTGCAACACCGTGCCGACCCCGCCGCAGAACTGGAGCTTCGTCAAGGACGGCACCCTGCGCCACTCCAGCGGCGCCTGCCTCGACGCGGGCACCGGCACCACCCCGGGCAGCCTGGTCCAGCTCGCCCCCTGCTCGGGCTCACCCGCCCAGCAGTGGCTGCTCTCCCCCACCGGCTACCTGCTCAACCCGGCCACCGCCCTCTGCCTGGACGACCCGAAGTCCACCGGCACCCCGGGCGTGCCGCTGGACCTGTGGACCTGCAACGGCACTTCGGCCCAGGTCTGGTACTCGGCGGCCTGACCCCTGACACCCCCCTCGCTCACTCGTGCAGTCCGGGCGGTACCGATGGGTACCACGCTCATGTCCTCGGGGACTGGCGAGTGCAGCGGAGGGTGCCGGCCCGCTACCCCGCGCTGCGCCCTTGCCCGGCCTGGCCCGCGGCCAGGCGTAGTTGCTCCTCCTCCACGATCCGCACCGCGAGCGACTGGTCCGAGACGTCCACCGCCTCCGGGGTCGCGTCCGCCACCTCGCTCCGGCGCGCGTAGTCGTCCCTGCTGCCCGTCCTGGCGGAGAGCGCCGGCGGCTTCAGCGGAAACCGGGACCGTCCGCCGAAGCCACCGTGCCGACCGGACGTCAGGCCGGCAGCCTGACGGCCGTCACCGACCCGTCCTGGTTCGACGGGGCCGGCCCACGCCCTACGGCAGCGTCACCCCCACCGTGGTGGCCCAGATCTGGTCGGTGGCGGGGGTGGGGGCGACGGCGCTGCCCCAGGCGAGGACGAGGTGGGTGGGGGTGAGGGCGGAGAGGCCGAAGGTGTCGCCGGGCCAGACGGTGGGGGTGCCGAAGGAGCGGGAGACCTGGGCGGGGGCGGAGAGCCAGCCGCGGGTGGTGGAGAAGGTGCGCAGGTACTGGGCGTAGCCGCGGGGGTCGCTGGAGGAGAGCCAGCCGACGTAGGCGATGCCGGGCGGGCCGGCCACGACCTGCATGATGTGCGGGGCAGCGAGGGTGTCGGCGGGGGCGGCCACCGGGGTGGACCAACTCGCGCCGTGGTCACGGGAGTAGGAGAGCCAGCCGGTGTCGGCGGTGGGGCTCTGGGTGTCCCAGGTGGCGTAGAGGGTGCCGTCGGGGCCGAGCGCCTCGCTGCCGTCGATCCACCACTCGCTGTTGTTCATCGTGCCGGCCTCGCCGCCCACCCGCACGGGTGGTGTCCAGCTCGCGCCGCCGTCGGTGGAGCGGGTGGCGTAGGTGTAGGCGACGGTCAGGTTGTCGGTCGGCACGTCGGTGACGGTGTAGCCCTGGTAGACCACGTCGAGCGAGCCGTCGGGCTCGGCCACGACCGGGGCGCTGTCGGCGCCGCTGTCGGGGTAGCCGGGGCTGATGTGGGACATCGCGCTCCAGGTCTTCCCGCCGTCGGTGGACTTCTGCAGCACCGCGTTGAGGTCACCGGTGGCGAACGCGCAACTGCCGTCCGGTGCACAGATGAAGGTCACCGCCGCCGCGCTCGGCCCGTAGTCCCAGGTCAGGTAGAGCGTGCCGTCGGGGCCGGCGGCGATGAAGTCGCGGTCGCCCCAGTTGTTCGCGTCCGGCGGGGTGACCGACCCGGCGGTCTTGAAGGTGGCGCCGTGGTCGGTGCTGACGTCGACCACCGGGTAGGTCAGGCCGGAACGGGAGACCATGAAGGCCGCGTAGACCGTGCCGTCGGGGGCGACGGTGACCGCTGGGTCCCAGGAGCGGGCGCCCTTCTGGCCCACGCTGCCCGGCAGGGTGACGGGCACGCCGAAGGCGGCGCCGCCGTTCAGCGAGCGGGCCAGGCCGATGCCCTTGCAGCCGATCCAGGCCTCGTAGACGGCGTCGGCCGCCGGGTCGACGGCCTGGATGGTCTCGGCGTTCTGCCCGGCACAGGCGGCCGAGAGGGTCGTCGGGGTGCCGATCGCGTAGGACGCGTCCGGCGCCGCCGACGCGGGCCCGGCCGTCAGGACGAGCGCGGCGAGGGCGCCGAGCAGGGCGGCGGAGCGGGATCTGTTCGAGGCACGGGGCAGCTGCACGGGCTGATCTCCTCGATCTGGAGGGTGAGTTGACGCCGCGGCGACACCTGGCGCCGCCCCCGTACGGATGCCCGCTCCGGCAGTGCCTAGTCCTCCGCCGGGGCCGTGCTCAGCAGCGCGTGCACGGCGACCTCCATCGTCCGGCGGGCCTCCTCGGGGGAGAGGCCGTTCGTGCGCCAGTGGCGCCAGGCGCTCCAGGTCGTCACGGCGTCGAGTGCGTTGAGAAGGTCGGTGCGGCCCGGCTCCGGCAGCCGGCCGAGTTCGGCGGCGAAGATCTCCGCCAGCCGCAGCCTGGCGAACTCCAGCATCTGGCGCACCAGTTGGAGCACCCGTTCGGACGGGTTCTCCAGCCGCTCCACCGCGATCCGGGTGGGTGTGATCCACTCCAGGATGCGGGCCCGCTGCTCGGCCAGCGCCGCCACCCGCAGCCCGAGCGGCCCCTCGGTCGGCAACGGCCTCACCTGGGCGCTGAGTTGTTCGAAGCGGCGGGTAATGGCGGCGTCGGCCAGCTGCGGCAGGTCCTCGAAGTGGTGGAACACCAGCCGCCGGGAGACTCCGGCGCGCGCGGCGACCCGCTCCGCGACGAGCTTGGTCTCCCCCTCCTCCACCAGTGCGAGCACCGCGTCCACGATCCGCTCACGGGTCTGCCGACCACGCTCGGTCCGGCCGTCCACCGCACCGCCCGACTCCGGCCTGCTCTCCACGGGCCTCTCCTTCCTCGCGTTGACATTATTGCACTCGTGGTGCAAACCTACCGCTGCACTTGGAGTGCAATTAGTTTCCCGGCGCTCGGCGCCGACCGGATCGAGGGAGCCCAAGGCCGTTGTTCACCACCGTGGGGCGCTGGTGCGCCCGCAGACCCAAGCGAGTCGTGGCCGCCTGGCTTGTCCTGCTCGTGGCCGCGCTCACCGCCGTCCTGGTCCTCGGCAAGGTCACCAGCGAGCAGGTGGACCTTCCCGGCAGCGACAGCCAGGCCGCCAAGGAGATCGTCGACACCGCCTTCGCCGGATCGGCCTCCGGCCACCAGCCGATCGTCCTGCACGAGGGCCCGGACGCACCGCGCCTGGATGCCGACGACCGGTGGCCGACCGTCCAGCAGACCGCCCAGGAGCTGGCGAAGGTGCCGCACGTCGTCGGCGTCACCAGCTTCCTGGACCAGAACGGCCGCAGCGCGCTCAGCGCCGACGGCCGCACCGGCTACCTCTCCGTCGACCTCGACATCCCGGCCCGCGACATCACCGCGGCCACCACCTCCGCCGTCCTGGCCGCCGCCGCACCGGCCACCGCGGCCGGGATCGAGGTCACTCCCGGCGGCTACCTGGCCACGGCCGCGGACCACCGGTCCACCGAGTACAGCGAACTGGTCGGCATCGCCGCCGCCCTGATCGTGCTGCTGCTCGCCTTCCGCAACCTCTTCGCGGCCGTCCTGCCGCTGCTCGCGGGGGCCGTCGGGCTGGGCATCACCCTGCCGGTGATCGGCCTCATCGGCCACCGGACGGACATGCCCTCGGCCGGTTCGACCCTCGCCGCGATGATCGGCCTCGGCGTCGGCATCGACTACACGCTCTTCTGCCTCACCCGCTTCCGCGACCTGCGCGCCGCCGGAGTCGAGGTCGAGGAGGCGGCCGTCCGCACCACGGCCGGCTCCGGCAAGGCGGTGGCCTTCGCGGGCAGTTCGATCGTCGCCGCCCTCGCTGGGCTCTGCCTGGGCCGCCTCCCGCTGCTGTACGCCCTGGCACTGGCCCCGGCGATCGCCGTCCTGGTCGCGATGGCGCTGAACCTCACCCTGCTGCCCGCTCTGCTCACCCTGCTCGGCCCCCGCCTGGGCACCGGCCGCCCGCCCGCCGGAGCCGACGGCTCCCCGCGCGGCTGGGCGGCCGTCGCCCGGGCCGTGGTGGCCCGCCCCTGGCGCTCCCTGGCGGCGGCGTTCCTCCTGCTCGGGGCGCTCGCGATGCCGGCCGCCCATCTGACCTTCGGCCAGCTCGACGCCGGCGCCGACGCGCCCGGCAGCTACAGCCACACCGCCTACACCCGGCTCGCCGACGCCTTCGGGCCCGGTATCAACGGCCAGCTCCAGGTCACCGACACCCTCGCGACCCCGGCCACCGGCAGCACCGACCCCCGGCTCACCACCGCCACCACCACGCTGCGCCAGACCTCCGGTGTCGCCTCGGTCGGCCCGGCCCAGCTCTCCGCCGACGGACGGCAGGTGCGCTGGCAGGTCGTCCCCGCCACCGCGCCCACCGATCCCGCCACCTCCGCCCTGGTCCACCGGCTGCGCGACACCACCAGCGACAGCGTCCACGTGGGTGGCGCCACCGCCGCGCAGACCGACCTCAACGACCGGATCGCCGACCGGATGCCGCTGATCGTCGGCGCCGTGCTCACCGTCGCCGCCCTGCTCCTGCTGCTCGCCTTCCGCGCCCCGCTGGTCGCCGCCAAGGCCGCCCTGATGAACCTGCTCGCCGTCGGCGCCTCCTACGGCATCCTCACCGCCGTCTTCCAGGACGGCCACGGCGCCCGGCTGATCGGCCTGCACGGCGCCGTCCCCGTGCCCGGCTACGTGCCGCTGCTGCTGTTCGCCGTGCTGTTCGGCCTCTCGATGGACTACGAGGTCTTCCTGCTGAGCGCCGTCCGGGAGAACTACCTGCGCCACGGCGACAACCGCCGGGCCGTGGTCGACGGCCTCGGCTCCACCGGACGGATCATCAGCTCGGCCGCGCTCATCATGGTCAGCGTCTTCCTCAGCTACCTGCTGAACGACGACCCGGTGGTCAAGATGTTCGGCATCGGCCTGGCCTGCGCCGTCCTGCTCGACGCCACGGTGGTGCGCGGCATCCTCGTCCCCGCCACCATGGCCCTGCTCGGCCACGGCAACTGGTGGCTCCCCCGGTGGCTCGACCGCCTCCTCCCCCACCTCGACATCGAGGGTGACGGCCACCCGGCCCTCTCGGCCGACACCCCGGCGCCCGTCCCGGCCTGACCCCTTCCCGTCCCACCACCAGGAGAAATCCCCGCATGTCCCAGCACCCGCACCGCGCCGTCCGGGCCCTGACCGCCTCCGCCCTGACCGCCGGAGCCGTGTTCCTCGCCGCCCCTGCCGCCCAGGCCGAACCCGACTGCGGGCAGCCCCCGCTCCAGTACTCCGTGGACGGCGGCACGAGCTGGGCCAACTCCGCCGCGATACCCGCCGCCACCGCCACCGTCCAGGTCCGCCTCGCCGGTGTCCCCACGGCGGGCTGCGACTACCACGTCTCGCTCGGCTCCTACGAGACCCAGGGGCCGACCTGGGAGACCTCCGGGACGCAGACCTTCCTCGGCTGGGCCACCACCACCCTGAACCGTGAGCACTACCGCGCGACCCTCGACGTCAGCGGCCACCTCCCGCACTGCTTCGGCGAGTTGGCCCTCTACGGGGTCGACGGGAAGTACGACGGCGCCGACAGCGACCACCCGCTCCCGCACTACCCGGACGAGCCCTTCTCCGGCCTGATGATCGCTTCCTGGAACGGCGGCGCAGCCTGCACCTCCCCGAGCCCGAAGCCCACGCCCACGCCCACGCCCACGCCCACCGCGACACCGACGCCTACGCCTACGCCCACCCGGACGCAGACCCAGGCCCCGGTCCGGCCGAGCAAGCCGCCGACCGCCCCGACCACCCCGAGCACCCCGGCGGTCTCGGCCACCCCTGCGGCCACCGCCACCACCGCCCCCGGCCTCGCCTCGACCGGCGGCAACGGCACCCTGCTCGCCGCCACCGCCCTCGGCGGCGCCGCCCTGCTGACGGCCGGCGCCGCGACCCTTCGCGCCACCCGCCGTCACAGGAAGCACACCTGACGACCCGTCGCCCCCGTAGTTCCCGCCGGGGGCGACGGCCGGTCAGGAGGTCGGCCGCTCCGGAGCGAGCGAGTTCCCGGCCGGGATGTGCCCGCAGTCGGAGGGGGCCGTCCGCCCCGCGAAGCGGTCGTTCAGCCAGCCCAGGGCCTGCGGCGCCCAGACCACCGGGACGCCCACGTGGCTGAGCAGGTCGTACTGCTGGTACTTGAGCGGGACGCCGCTCGCGCAGTACTGCCGCGCGAGCGCCCGGACGTCCCCGGCGACCATCACGCCGTCGCCCGTACCGATGCCGGACGGGCTGTTGAAGGTGCCCTCAAAGACTCCGCCGTTGCCCTGGGCGACATAGCCGGGCACGGTCGGCGACGGCGCCGAGCCGAGGTTGTTCCGGTTCACCGCCATCACGAAGGGCGGCACCGAGTCCGGGTCGGCGTACTGCGGCTTCGCCATCTTCTGCCAGGTCAGCCCCGGGTAGTGGCCGAGCGCGTCGACGATCGACCCGTGCTCCAGCTGCTGGTAGACCGACAGGCCGTAGGCGCTGAGGTAGGGCTTCAGATCGATGCCGAAGGAGCGCGAGACTCCGATGACCGCCATCGGGAGAATCCCGTTCCACGCGAGCGAGCCGTCGACGTACTTGAGGTTGTGCGCCGGGTCCACCAGCAGGCCGCCCTCGGCGTAGCCGACCAGTCTGCGGTTGACCTCGGGCGCGTAGCCGGGCGCGAGCGCGGCCGCCCAGTCGGTCGCGATGGCACCGCCTGAGTAGCCCATCAGCCCGAAGCTGGTGCCGGCGTCCATGCCGGTGGCGGGTGAGTTGCCCGCAGCCCGGATCGAGTCCAGCGTGTTGATCCCGTACTCCGGGCCAGCCGCGAAGTCGGCGTTCTGCCCCTCGGTGTCCGGGATGACCACGTTGTAGCCCTGCAGGAGCACCGGCACCAGGAAGAGCGACTCGGCGTTCGGGATCACCCCGCCCAGGCTGAGGTCCCCGGCCACCGCCCGGGAGGGGCTGTCCTGCGGGTTGAGCGAGTCGTAGAACGACTGGTACGAGACGGCCTTGCTGCCGTCGCCGGTCAGGCTGCGCACCACGGTGGTGACGTTGGCGGCCGGGCGCCCCTGGGCGTCGGTGGTGCGGTAGAGCAGCTGGATCGCCCGGACCGGGGTGGGCAGGCCCACCACGTGGTACGCGAGGGTCCGGGTCTTCAGCACGGTGCCCGGCTCCAGCGAGGCCAGCGGCGTGGTGCCGTCGTAGGAGTAGAACGGGTCGCTCACCGCGGCCGCGGACCGTACCGCCGCTGCGGCCGGGCCCGCGGTGGCCGCCGTGGCCGTGGCGGCCAGCACCGCGGTGACGGCGGCGGCGAGCAGCCGGGACGTGTTCTTGCGCATGGGCTCCCCCGGATCGGTGGGTTCTTCTGGTGAACCGTCGGCGGACGTACTGCCAACCGTGTTACCAACTGGTAGGTAACGTCCGGGAAACATCATGACGGCGCTGCGGCGCACTGTCCCCGGGCTGTGCCCCAGAGATTGGCGAGGTGGATTGTGACGACGCACAAAGGCGACCAGGTACCCCGGTTCGGCGGCGTGCCCGTGCACGAACGCATCCGCGCCGCCGCTCCGGCGCTGGCCCCCGCCGTGATGGCCCGTCTGGTCGCCGTGCTCCCCGCCTACGGCGCACTGCCCTCCGAGCAGCTGCGCGGCGAGGTCACCCGCGAGGTGGACCGGGCCATCCGCGCCTTCACCGAGGTGCTGCGCACCGGGGAGCCGCCCGGCCAGGCGGAGCTCGCGCGGATCAGCGAGTCCTCGGCGCGGCGGGCGGACGAAGGCGTGCCGCTGGAGGCCGTGGTCGGGGCGTACCACTTCGGGGCGCAGGAGTGCGCCGCCCAGGTGCTCACCGCCGCCACCCCGGACGACCTGGCGGACGTCCTGCTGGTGCAGGACCGGCTGCTCGGCTACCTGCGCCTGGTGAGCTGCGCGGTCGCGGCGGGCTACGTCCAGGAGCGGCAGACGGCGCTGAGCGACGATCAGGTCGCCCGCCAGGCGCTGCTGTCCAGCCTGCTGGCGGGCGGCGACGCGCAGGCCGCGGCCGACCGGGCCGGTCTCGCGCTGCCGCCCTGCTACCTGGTGCTCGGCATCACCATGGGGCCGCACCCCGACGAGCTGCGGCCCGGGGTCAACCACGCCGTGGCGGCCCGCCGCAAGCTGCGGCGGCTGCGCGGCGAGCTGCGGCGCAGCACGGGCGGCGATCCGCTCTCCGCGCTCTCCGGCACCGGCGGGCTGGTGCTGGTCCCGGCCGATCCGCCGCCCGCCGACCTCGCCGGGGCGGACCGCGTCCGGCTGGCCCGGCTGGTGGACGAACTCGCCCGGGCCTGCGGGGCCGAGCTGCTGGTGGCGGCGGCCGCCGCCGCTCCGGCCGAGGTCGCGGCGGCCGCCCGGCTGGTGGGCGAACTCCGCGAGGTGGCCCGGGCCTCCGGCCGGGCGCCGGGGCTCCACCTGCTCGACGACCTCCTGGTCGAGTACCAGCTCAGCCGCCCGAGCCCGGCCCGGGACCGGCTGGCCGCGCTGCTCGCCCCGCTCGCCACCCGGCCCGAACTGCTGGACACCCTGCGCACCTTCCTCGCCTGCGGCCTCGACCGGCGCGGTGCCGCCGCCCGGCTCCAGGTCCACCCCAACACGGTCGACTACCGCGTGCGCAGAGCCACCGAGCTCACCGGCCTCGACGCCGCCCGGGGCACCGACCAGCTCACCCTGCGCGCCGCGCTGGCCGCCTACGACCTCGCCGCTGCGGGGTCATGAGCCGCGGGGGCACAGGCGGCGGGGTCATGAGCCGCAGGGCCATAAGCCTCAGCAGCTCCGGCCCATAACAACTTGTCCATGACTCGTCAAAGTCCTTCCACGCCAAGCCCACCGGGCATACCGTCGGACGGTATGCCAACCAGACTGCTACGTTCGCTGCTCCTCGTCTGCACGCTCCTGGCCGCCCTCACCGCCACCCAGCTCTCCCCCACCGCCGCCCGGGCCGCCGCCCTCGGCGCGATCCGGGACGGCGCCAGCCAGCCCGTCTACTCCTACGCCGCCGCCGTCCGCGAGACGGTCTGGGTGGACACCGGGCTGGACGGCGACAGCGACGGGAAGACCGACCGGGTGGCCGCCGACATCGTCCGCCCGAGCGAACCGGCCGCCGCCGGGCAGCGGATCCCCGTCGTCATGGACGCCAGCCCGTACTACGCCTGCTGCGGCCGGGGCAACGAGTCCCAGCTCAAGACGTACGACGCCCAGGGCCGGCCGGTCCAGTTCCCGCTCTTCTACGACAACTACTTCGTCCCGCGCGGCTACGCCGTCGTGCTGGTCGACCTGGCCGGCACCAACCGCTCCGACGGCTGCTCCGACGTCGGCGGGCCCTCCGACGTCACCTCCGCCAAGGCCGTCATCGACTGGCTGAACGGCCGCGCGCCCGGCTGGACCGCCCGCACCGGAGGCACCGCGGCCTCGCCGGCCTGGGCGAACGGCTCGGTCGGCATGATCGGCAAGTCCTGGGACGGCACCATTGCCAATGGCGTGGCGGCCACCGGGGTCGACGGCCTCAAGACCGTCGTGCCGATCTCGGCCATCAGCTCCTGGTACGACTACTACCGCTCCGACGGCGCCCCGCTCTACAGCGGCTCACCCGCCGACCTCGCCGACCTGGTGGACAGCCACGCCTGCGCCACCGTGCGCAAGCAGCTCGTCGCGGGCTCCCCGGCCAGCGGCGACTGGAGCACCCTGTGGCAGCAGCGCGACTACGTCGCCGCCGCGGCCAAGGTGCGGGCCAGTGTCTTCGTGGTGCACGGGCTGCAGGACCTGAACGTCCGTGACATCAACTTCTCCCAGTGGTGGTCCGCGCTGGCCGGCACCGGTGTGGACCGCAAGATCTGGCTCTCCCAGACCGGGCACGTCGACCCCTTCGACTACCGGCGCGGCGCCTGGGTCGACGCCCTCCACCGCTGGTTCGACCACTATCTGCTCGGGATCGACAACGGCGTCCAGCGCGACCCGGCGGCGGACATCGAGCGCGCCCCCGACCAGTGGACCCAGGACGCCACCTGGCCCGCCCCCGGCACGGCGACCGCCGCCCTGAACCTCAAGGCCGGCGCGCTGACCCCCTCGGCCGGCGGCGGCACCGCCGCCTTCACCGACAACCCCTCCCTCAGCGAGGACGACTGGGCGGCCAGGGCGCTGACCACCACCCCCGAGAAGACCGCCTTCACCACCGGCGCGCTCACCCAGGACCTGCGGGTCTCGGGCCAGGGCTCGATCTCGCTCACCGTCAAGTCCACCACCAGGAGTGCCCACCTGAGCGCCGTCCTGGTCGACCTCGGCCCGGCCACCATCCGCAACTACGAGGGCAACGGCGAGGGCATCACCACCCTGACCACCCGCTCCTGCTGGGGCGACAGCACGGCGGGCGACAGCGCCTGCTTCCTGGACACCGCGGCCGACACCTCCGCCGTCGGCTACACCGTCTTCGGCCGGGGCTGGGCCGACCTCGGCCACTACGCCGGCCTCAGCCGCACGGTGGCCCTCACCCCGGGCAAGTACTACCCGATCACCTTCGCCCTGGCCGGCACCGACCACGTCGTCCCGGCCGGCCACCGCCTCGCCCTGATCGTGGCCGGCACCGACAACGGCCTCCTCCTGCCCGCCTCCACCAAGCCGGCCCTGACCCTCGACCTGGCCCACTCCTCCCTCCACCTCCCCCTGCTCGGCGGCCTCCCCGCCCTCCACCAGGGCACCGCACCCACCCGCCCCGCCCCGCTCCTCCAGGGCCTCCCCGACGGCCGGCCCCGCAGCGCCGGCGACTGCCTGCCCTGCGCCGCCTTCTGACCCACCGGTCCCCGGGGCGGCTCGGCCACCCCGGGGACCTGGCGCAGAGGATGAGCATCAGGCGGCGGCCGCCATGACCACGAGCCACTGGCAGGTGCCGCTGCCGCTGCGGATCAGCGACCCGCCGAAGACCTGCACGGTGAACCCGGTGTCGCCCGAGCACTCGCGCGACGGCATGGGCTTCAGGCTGGACATCGGCATGGCGGCAGCGGCCCGCGACGTGCGGCCCGCGCCGACCGTCCCGCCCCGGGGTGGCGTCGACGGGGAGCCCGGGCGGCCCGACCTGGTGTGACGCCCTGTCGGATCCACGGTCTACGCTCCGTCTCACCTACCAGTTCAGGGAGACCGGATGTCTGACCACGAGTACGACCAGCACGGCGACGAGTACGAGTACCTGCCCGCGCTGATCGCGGCCATAGCCGACCCGTCCGCGCGGGAGTGGACGGTCGACGGCTGGCGGATCGAGCGCCTCGGCCTGGTCCGGGGCACCGCCGAGTACGGCACCATCGGTGACCCGCTCGGGCCGGAGTCCACGGGCTTCCCGATGCGTGCGGGCGGCACGCCGGTCTACCTGGTCACCGCCCAGGACGACCCCGGGACTCCGGTGGCCGCGCTGGTGCACCCCAGCGACACCCCGCCGGTGCGCTCGGACGACTGGGGCGACCGCGTGGCGACCCCGTCCGGCCTGATCGTGCTGCACGGGGACTCGGGCAACACCACCATCGGCCCTTCCGGTGAGATGCTCCGCCGCACCTGGGCCACCCTGCACGCCCGCGCCGCCGCCGAGGGCGACGACTACCTGCTGGAGAACTTCCGCGGCCACCTCACCAAGGTGGCCCGGCTCGACCCTGCCGACTGGCCGGTGGAGCCGGTCGAGGGCGACTTCGCCAACGAATGGCTGATGCTCCCGGACGAGGACGGCACCGGCACGGTGCTGGGCATCCTGGTCGACCCGGACGGCTCCAGCACCACCATGTGCCTGGACGCCGAAGGCGAGCCGGTCGCGGCCCTGCTCACCTTCGGCTTGTAGCGGACCCTCTGGGCGCACTGGGTTCGACCGCGGCCGGGGCGGCTGGGTCATCGCCTTGCCGGGCCCTCACTCAGGTCCAGCGGCCCGCACGCAAAGGTCAAGCTCGTACAGCACCTCGCTGAGCACCAGCGCCGGCACCTCCACCAGCGGCACCGGCTCGACGAGTTCCAACCCGGGCACCAGGACCGGCCCGTACTCTCCGCTGCCGGCCTGGGTGCGGTTCTCCGGCGCCGTGATCGGGTAGAACCGCACCTCGCCGGTGGTGAGCGCGGTGAAGGCCTCCCCCCAGTCCGCGTCCGTACCGGTCACCCAGAACTCGGCGCGCAGCCCCCACTCCGGCAGCAGCCGACGCGGGCCGGCGAAGGAGTTGTCCACCAGCAGCTGCACCTGGGTGTGCCAACCCCTGTCCGTCGCCGCCGAGTTGAACCGGTACTGCGACACCGAACGGCCGGCGAACCGGTCACAGTGCGCCCCCTTGGCCCCCGTCGGCCGGTACACCTGCCGGTGCACCTGCGCGAACGGCTGGTCGACACCATGCCGCGCCAGCAGCTCCTGCCAGGCCGACACCGCCTCGGCCGGATGGTCCACCGGGTGCCACAGCTCGACCGGCTCGTCGCCGGTGAACCCCGGTTCGGCTCCCTGCGCGTCACGCAGCGCACCGCCGAGCCAGGCGTACGCGGTGCCGCCCACCACCCAGACCAGCCTACGCGCCAGGGTGCCCACCAGCGGGTGGTCGAGCAGCCGCTCCCGCCACGGGCCGTACACCCAGCTGCGCCGCGCCAGGTACTGCCGCTCCAGCCGGTCGGACTGCGCGGCCAGCATCTTCTCGATCTCCTGGACCGAGGCCTTGAACTCCTTGAACTCCTCAGCGTGTTCGCGCCGGACCGAGGCGGGCGCGGCCTTCACCTGGCGGCCGCTCTCGTTGTACCAGCCCTGCCGGACTCGCACGCCCTCCACCAGCAGCTCCACCCGGGCCTCGCCGAACGGCCTGACACATGCGCCCAGCCCGTCCAACCCGTAGCCGGGGACGGCCAGTTCCTCGAGCTCGGCCTGCCCGACGCCGAGCGCCCCGGCCCGCTCACGCAGCGCCTTGTCCAGCTCCTTGACCGTGCCCTTGTACGTCACCCCGGTGCTGAGCAGGGCCAGTTGGGCGAGCCCGTCGGTGCCGTCGAGACGGGCCAGCGCGGCCACGGCGGCGTTGGCCACCTTCGGCGCCCGGGGGCCGATGCCCGGCGCCTTGCGCAGCGCGGACACCACCAGCCGGCCCAGCACCCGGGCGCTCTCGGGGCGGGCGGGCGTCAGCGCGAGCAGCAGGGCGAGCCCGCGCAGCGCGTCGAGGTTGTACGGGTCGAACTGGCCCAACCCCTCCTCGTGCGGCTCCGCGACGAGCTCCAGGGTCCGCGGGCGACCGACCAGGGCCAGCCACGCGGTGATCCGCTCCCGGGCCGCCTCGGGGCCCACGGCCGCCAGCAGCGCCTGCCCGGCCTTCTCCCAGCGCGCCGTCGGCTTGGCCGACTTGAGCTCGCGGGCGTGGCCGACCAGCTCGGCCCAGGCCCGCCCGCCGCCGCGGGCCTCCTCGGCCAGATCGGCCAGCACCTGGTCGGCCCAGGCCTCGCCGGGGCTGAGCGGCGGCTGGTCCAGTTCGGCCGCCAGCTCGGTGGCCGTGCCCTGCTGCGGCGGCCGGATCGCGATGGCCGTCCGGCGCACCGTGGCGACCACCGCGGCGTCGACCGGCCGGCCCGCCGCCTGCTCCGCCCGGATCAGCTCCACCGCGCGGTCCCCCTCCATCAGGGTCCACTGCCGCCCGAGCAGGTGCAGCCAGTCCTCCCGCTGCTCGCGGGCCGGCCCGTCCGGCCAGCCCTGGGAGACCAGCGAGGCCAGCCGGATCATCGACGCCCGGGCCTGCCGCTGCGCGTCCGTCTCCGGCCCGGGCCGCCAGATCGACAGCAGGCCGCGCACACAGTCCGCCACCACCTCGGCGCGGCTGCGCGGGTGCAGGGCCAGCACCCGCTCCCGGGCCGCCAGCACGCCCTCGGCGGACCAGTCCCCCGCCACCGCGATGTCCACCGCCTCCAGAGCCATGCAGACCGAACCAAGCCGCCCCGAGTCCAGCACGTCGAGCAGCTCCGCCACTGCGGCGTCCAGCTCTTCTGTCGTAGTCGTCGTCACGGCGCCGACCATAACCAGGACCCCCGACAACCGTGCCACCACCCCGGAGCCACCCGGTCGGTCGGGTACCGTACCGGCATGGTGAGGAGTCCCAGGACACGGAGCACCACCGAGCGCGCCCACCGGGCCGTGACGCTCCAGCAGGTCGCGGAGCACGCGGGCGTCTCGATCGCCACCGCCTCCCGGGCGCTGCACGGCGCCTCCGGCCGGGCGGTCGGCGAGGAGCTGCGCAGCCGGGTGCTGGCCGCCGCGGCCGAGCTGGACTACGTCTCCAACGCACCCGCCCAGGCGCTGGCCCGCTCGCGCAGCTCGACGGTCGGGCTGATCGTCCACGACATCACCGACCCGTACTTCGCGGAGCTGGTGGCCGGGGTGACCAGGGTCGCCCGGGAGAGCGAGCTGATGGTGATGCTGGCCGCGACCTTCCGCGACCCGCAGCTGGAGCTGGAGCACCTGCGCCGGATGCGCACCCAGCGGGCCGACGGGCTGCTGCTGGCCGGGAGCGGCTTCACCGAGCCGGAGTTCGCGGCCCGGCTGGCGGAGACGCTGGCGGGGTTCGCCGAAGAGGGCGGCCGGGTGGTCTGCATCGGAGGCCACGGCGTGGACGCCGACCTGGTCACCGTCGACCACCGGTACGGGGCCGAGCTGGCCGTCGCGCACCTGTGGGAGCTGGGCCACCGCCGGATCGGCGTGGTCGCGGGGCCGGCGGGGCTGGTCACCGCCGACCAGCGGCTCGACGGCGTCCGCCGCGCTCTGGACGCCCGCGGGGCCAGGCTTGCCCCCCGCTGCGTGGCGGCGGCGGACTTCACCCGCGACGGCGGCCATGCCGCCACCCTCGAACTCTTCACCGCCAGACCGGACTTGACCGCCGTGCTGGCGCTCAACGACTGCATGGCCGCGGGCGCGCTCTCCGCCCTGCGGGACGGGCTCGGCCGGGCGGTGCCCGCCGAGGTCTCCGTGGTCGGCTTCGGCGGCCTGCCGTTCACCGCCGACCTGCACCCGGCGCTGACCGCCGTCCGGCTGCCGGTCGAGCGGATCGGCTCCCGCGCGATGGAGCTGCTCCTCGAGCCGCCGGAGCACCAAGGGGCGCGCCGCATCGTCGAGTTGGAGGTCGGCCTGACCGTCCGCGCCAGCACCGGGCCGGCCGCCGGCTGAAGCCGGACGGCCCGGACTCCCGCGTACGGAGTCCGGGCCGCCTGCCGGTGGCTCAGCCGAGCTTCTGGCAGAGCAGCGCGTACGGTCGCGCCGCCCACAGCTGCCACCAGGGCGCACGGAAGGCGACCCCGGCCACGTACTCGTCGTCCGCGCACTGGCCCTTGTAGTAGCCGTACGCGAAGTCACCGCCACCGGCGCCCGCCGGCCGGTTGTCGCCGGAGTCGAACCAGACCGTCCGGCTCGTGGTGGCGAGCGGCGCACCGGACTTGGCGCACAGCACACCCATGCTGGTGCCGTTGCGGCTGTACCCGGTTACGGCGTAACCCGCCGGGCACTGGGCCTTGTTGTAACCCGAGGCCCAGTCGGCGCTCACATTCGATCCGCCGTGGCCGACCACGTAGGAGTGGTCCGCGGCCCACAGGTCCGGGCGGGTGACGCTGGTGCACAGGCCCAGGTCGCCGCCGTTGCTCAGGCCGGCCAGCCGGCTGCCGTCCGGGCAGGTCGCCTTGCGGGCGTACGGGTCCCAGTCCGTCTTCAGGGTGGCCGAGCGGTTGTCGTCCGCCCAGGCGGAGTTGAGCGAGTTCCAGCTCACCGGCGCGGTCGCCGGGGCCTGGCCGAGGTTCTGCGAGGTGATCGGCCACTCCTGGTGGTAGGCCAGGAACGGCAGGTCCTTCTCCAGGATCGGCGTGCCGAGGATCGCCAGCCGGGCCATCAGCGCGCCGTTGATGTCCAGCCCGCCATAGAGGTCCACCGTGCCGCTGCCGCTGGGCGGCGCGCCGGAGCCGAGCACGACCGAGCCGTTCACGGCGGTGCGCAGGTACGGCTCGATCGAGGCCTTCACACCGAGCGTGTCGTAGAGCGCGATCGAACCCTCGGCCAGCAGGCCGGTCTTGAGCGAGGCGTTGCCGCTGAGGTTGAGCTTCAGCGGGGAGACGGTGGACGTGCCGGGGTCGGTGGTGGTGGTCCAGCCCTGGGCGCTGGTGTAGTCGGAGTGGACGCCCCAGTGGCCGTCGTAGCTCTGCTCGGCGTCCACCGTGACGGTGCCGTCGGCGCTGACGTCCAGCGAGAGCGCGAAGTCCAGGTTGATGACGACCGGCAGCGGGCCGACCATCACCACCGGGCTCGAACTGAGCTTGGCCAGCGGGATCTTGAAGGAGGCCCCGGCGGCCAGGTTGGTGCCGCTGATGTGCCAGTCCGCGTGGGCGCCGAGGTCGAAGCCGATCCGGGACTGCTGCGGGGCGAGCACGCCGCCCTGGTAGGAGAAGCTCACGGTCGGGTCGATCTCGACCGAGCCGGCCAGGTGAGCGGTGGAGCCGTTCGGCAGCGGCACATCGGTGTCGGCGCTCAGCCCCAGGCCGCCCGAGATCGAGCCCTGGCCGTTGACCGGGCCCAGGTCGACGGACACCTGGAGGTCCTTGACCTGCGGCAGGACGTTGAGCGCGGCCGGGCTGACCGGGGCCTGCAGGCTGGTGCTGGTATTGCCGAGCAGTTCGGGCAGCGCAGCCGGGCGGGTGCTGACCGAGACGGTGCCGTCGGCGGCCTGCTGGACGCCGGTGACGGCCACCAGCGCGCCCTGCGGCGCGGCCGGGGTGGGCGGGCTGTCGATCAGCTGGCCAGGCTGGACGGTGGCCGAAGCTCCCGGCGCGGCCAGGGAGTTGGCAGCGGGCTTGAGCACCGCCTGGCCGCTGCCCGGGTCGTAGGAGGAGAGCGCGAGCCCGGCGGTGGCGGGCGCGGCGGGCGCGGCGGCCTGGGCCGGGGTGGCGACGGTCGCGGCCTGGGTGCCGGTGGCGGGCGGTGCGAGCGTCGCCGGGGCACTGGTCGGGGCGGTCGCCGTGGGGGTGTCCGCGAAGGCGGACGGCGCCGCCGCGAGGACTCCGCCGCCGAACACCAGCAGGGTCGAGGCGGCGACGGCGGGTATCAACAGGAGCTTGCGCTTGGCCACGTGGGGGCCTCTCAGGTCGGGGAGCGCGGGCGGGTTGCTGACAGCTTGTCAGGAAAGCGCTTACCTCATACCCCTGTGCCAGGCGACGATCCCCCTGATTTGTCATGAACTTTCCGTGGCTGCTTCGGATTTGAACATGACGGGGGAGCTGGGGGCAGCCGCTCGGCCGCCCCCGTCCACTCCGGCCTGCGGGGGCTCAGCTCAAGGGGCGGCAGAGCAGGGCGTCGGGGACACCGCCGTGGTTCCACTGCCAGGTGTAGGCCACACCCGCCAGGTACTCGTTGTCGCCGCACTGGCCCTTGTAGTAGCCCACCGCCCAGTCGCTGGCGTTCGAGCCGCCGACGGCCGGCCGGTTGTCGCCGTGGTCGAACCACACGTTGTGCCCGGTCAGCGGCAGCGCCGCGGTGGCCGGGGCACACAACAGGGCCGACATCGAGTTGCTGTGCACGCTGTAGCCGACGGCGAAGGTGCTGTCCGGGCACTGCAGCTTGTTGTAGCCCGAGGCCCAGTCGCCGTGCGTGACGTACCGCTCGTCGGTGACCGTCACCCAGCCGCCCGTACCGGCCGCCGGCTCGCCGGCGTCGGTGCACAGACCCCGGCTGTCGCTGCGGCCGAGCCCCGTCAGCCGCTCACCGTCGGGGCAGTTGCCCTTGCGGTTGCCGACGCTCCAGTCCGGCAGCGCCGTCATCCGGGCCGAGACGTCGTAGTCGGTGTGGTCCAGGTTCAGCTGGTTCCAGTGCGCCACCTGCGCCACCTGGCCGGTGGCGGCGGGCGCGTCCACCAGCTTGTTCCAGTCGGCGGCCCGCCAGTCGCCCGCGTCCTCGACCGAGAGCCGCCGCCCGGCCGGGTCGTACGCCAGCATCGCCCAGCTGTCCTGCGGCACACCGTCGTTCTGCCAGCCGACCAGCGGCCAGACCGCGAAGTCGGTGTCGTTCGCCACCAGCAGGTCGGTGAAGTTCTTGAACCAGGCCTGCTCCTTGGCGTCGTTCGAACCGCGCCCGCCCGCACCGAACTCGCTCACCCACACCGGGGCCGTGAAGTGCTGGCCGGCCTGCGTGACGAACAGCGCCTCCTGGTTCACCACGGAGGCCAGTTGGCCTGGCGTGAAGTCCTCGTAGCGCGGGTCGCTGGTCGAGCCGAGGCCGCTGCCCGCGCCGGTGTTGGCCGGGCCGGTGTAGGCGTAGAAGTGCGCGGAGTAGACCAACTTGCCGGAGTTGACCAGGGTGTTGGACAGCGTGGCCACCGGGGTGAGCATCGGACGCCCGTGCGAGAACAGGGCGGACGGGATGCCGTACCAGTTGATCCCCTCCATCACGATCAGCAAGTCCGGGTCGGCCTGCAGGATCCTGTTCCCGGCCTCCTCGAACGCGGCGTTCTCGTCATGGCTGTCGCCCCAGCCCCAGTTCGGGTCGTCCCAGGTGTCGCGGCGCACCTCGTTGCGCAGGTCGGCGCCGACCACCCGCTTGTTCGCCTTGTAGCGGCCGGCCATGAACACCCAGTCGTCCTCCCACTGCTGGGTGCTCTGCCCACTGTTCCACCGCTCGTTGCCGTCCAGGCCGCAGCAGAACCGGTAGCTGGTGGTGTGGTTGTTGAGGATCACCGCGAAGCCGTCGGCGGTGAGCGCTGCCACCACCGCGTCGAACACCTGCAGCGGGGTCTCGCCCCTGAGCTGCGGGTTGGCCGCGACCGCCGCGTCCGGCACCGGCGTGGTGTCGTGGATCAGCGCGTTCGCGAACGGCAGGCGGATGCTGTTGATCCCCAACTGGTGGAAGCCGCCGAGGATTTCCGCCAGCGGCGCCCGGTCGAGGCCGAGCGGGATGTTGTACGAGACCTGGCCGGCCTGGTTGTTCGCCGGATCGGTGGTCGAGCCGCTGCCCTCCCACGTCCCCTGCGCCCCGGCCCAGTTGCCCGACTTCAGCTTGAAGCGGTTGCCCGAGGCATCGACGATGTACCGGCCCCGGGTGCTCAGCGGGCCGGTCCAGGAGGCGGCCAGCTGGGGGCCGGTCAGCACGGTGGGCGCGGCGTTCGGCGTGGCGGCCCCGGCGGTGGCCGCTCCCCCGACGGTGGTCGCCGCGAACGCGAACAGGGCTGTTCCGGCCGCCAGGGCGCGGATCGCGAGTCTTCTCATGGTCGTTCCAGACGGTGATGAGGATGGAGTGCGCGCGTGGTCGGCGAGCATGCTACGGCTACTGGCCGGTAGCTGTCAGGAGGGCGGACGGTAACCGTTTACCGCCAGCGGGAATCTAGCCCGCGCACCAGCCGTCCGGGGAGTGCGCCGGGGAGCATTTCACGTCCGCGACACCAACCATTCCCCCAAGGTCAGCGCGGGTTCCGCCGCCCCCTCGAGTGCCACCGGCCCGGCTCACGAGGAGATCCGGATTAATCCGGTGGCGCACCGGCCGCGCGTTCGACTAGCTTCTCCTCCTGCGGGCGGCTCCGCGGCGTGCTTCCTTCTCACTCCTCTGACAACAGCCAGTGCGCCCCCTCTCCGCCCCTCCCAACTCATCGCCCAGCTCGGGAGATCCTTCCGTATGACCCGAGTCGCCTCGGCCGTTGTCGACGTCGACCTCGACTCCTTCCTGCTCCGTCGCCGTGGTGCCGTCTGTGTGCCACCGGGTGACCTGCTGCCCGCCGCCGACCCGTGGAGCGTCCGCGGCCTGGTCGCGCTGGACGCCGATCTGGTGCAGCGCGGATATCTGCTCACCACTCAACTCCGGTCCTCACTGGCCAGGTTGAGCCCGACCCAGCTGGCCGCCACCGGCACCGCCCTGCTCATGCGGATCGACCACCGCCTGGGCTCGGACCGGCAGCACCGCCCCCTGTTCCACCACTTCCCGGACTCCGTGCCCGAGTACGCGCACCTCTTCTACTCACGGCACATCCGCGCCTTCCTCCTCAACCAGCCGCGCCAGCCCTGCGCCAACTGCGGGCGGCCCGGCTCCGAGGCCGGGATCGGCGCGCTCGCACCCTGCGCCCACCTGCTCTGCACCGGCTGCCACCAGGCGCTGCTCGCCACGGGCGGCGGCGACCGCTGCCCGCTGTGCGCGGCGCCCCTGCCCGCAGAGCCCTATCTCGGCGAGGACAACCGGGTCGGCCGCAAGGCCGCCGAGCAGTTCGGCGGCGAGCAGACCCTGCGGCCGCTGCGGCTGATCGAGCGGAGCACCGTGGCAGCCGCCATGGCGGAGTTCGACCGCCTGCTCGGCCGCCGCACCCCGCTCTCCCCGCAGGACCGCGAGGACCTCACGGCCCTGCTCGCCGTCGCACCAGAGGACTTGGCGGAGCGGCTGCCCGCGCAGATCCCGGTCCGGGAGACCAAGGCCACCGTCCTCGCCGCCCTGCTCCGCCGGGACCCGGAGCGCGCCCTGCCGCTGCTGACCGCGCGGATCGACAGCGCGACGGATGTCCTGCGGCTGCTCTGGGCCTGGTCCGGCGCCGAGCCCGACCTGCTGCCCGCCACCGCGCGCGGGCTCCGGCTGCGCAATCTGCCGCGCCCGCTGCGGCGCCACCTGCTCACGGTCTTGGACGCCCTGCCGCTGGCCGCACTGGCCGAGGACCTGCGGCGCCACCGCTCCGCCTGGCTGCGCGCCGGCGAGCTGCTGCACCCCTTCGAGCACCGCGCTCGCCACCCCCGGATCGCGGCGGCCTTCGCCCTGCTGCGGGAGACCGACCTGCGCACCCATCCGGTCGGCGCCGAGTTCGCCGAACCTCCCGCCCCGCTGCGCGTGGTGACGGCGGGCGCCCGTACCCGGCTCGGCTTCACCGGCTTCGCCGGACAGCTGGAGGCCCTGCTCGCGGGCGGCGACGTACCGGGCGCAGCCCGGCTGCTGGCCCGGCGGCCGGGCGAACTCGGCCGCCGCCTGCACCACTTGCTGCGGGTACACGCCACCACGGCCCCGGGCACCCCCCTGCCCGACGCCCTGCTCCGGACGGTCGAGGCCGCCCTGCGAGGCGTCGCCCCCGGCCCGCTGCTCGGTGCGTACGGGCGGCTGCGCGGCCCCCGCGCCCCGGGCGAGCGGCGGCTGTACTTCCCGCGCGGTACGGTTGCGCTGGCCCATGCCAGGGCGGACCACGGCACCGTGGTGCCGGTCGAACTCAGCGCTCCGGTCTGCGCGTTGATCGAGTCCGAGCTGCTCCGCCGGGCCTGCGGCGAGCGGTACGACCTGGCCCTCCTCGACGACGGGCTGCGCGATCTGGCCGTCCCCTTCGCCGAGCGGGCCTCGGCGAAGACCCTCGTCTCGGTGCCGCGCGGCAGCCGCCAGCGGCTGCCTTCGGGCGACCGGCTGCGGCTCTTCCTGCACTGGATGCAGCCCGAGCACCTACGCGTCGACCTCGACCTCTCGGTGGCCCTCTACGACGCCGACTGGCGGTTCACCGGCCTGTGCGACTACACCAACCTGGTGCACGGTGACCGGGCGGCCGTGCACTCCGGCGACTACGTCTCGGCCCCGCCGCCCGACGGCGCCACCGAGTTCGCCGACCTCGACCTGGCCCGCCTCACCGCCGACGGCTCCCGCTACGCGGTGATGATCGTGTTCAGCTACAACGACGTCTCCTTCGAGCAGCTCACCGACGCCTTCGCCGGGTTCATCCAGCTCGACGCCGCCGACCGGGCGGCGGGCAGCTACGACCCGAAAGCCGTCCGGCAGCGGCTCGACCTGGCCGGTGACGCCAAGGTGTGCGTCCCGATGATCATCGATCTGGCGGACCGCCACTACGTCTGGACCGACCTCAACACCGGTGCCGACGGCGGCTACCACAGCGTCCGCCGCTACCAGGGGGAGGTCGGGCAGCTCAGCCGCGACGTGCTCGCCCACTTCTCACCCGAGGGCCGCGCCACCCTGTGGGACTTGGCCTGCGCCACCGCCGCGGCGACCACCGACCGGGTCCTGGTCCGCGGCGGCGCCGGCCCACGGGAGTGGCACCGCCGGCCGGCCGAGACCACCGCTGAATTCGCGGCCCGCCTGCGCAGCCTGAGCGAGCCCGAGCCGCCCACCCCGGAGTCCGCCGCGCTCCCGGAACTCCTCACCGGCCGAAGGGCGTTCATCGCCCTGGTCAACGCCGACCTGCCCGCCCCGCCCGGGCTCTCCGGCCACCTCTACCGGCTCTACCCGGGCCCGCTGGACGCCGCCCCCGACAGCCTCGCCCGCCTCACCGCCGGCGACCTGGTGGCCGCCTTCGGTCCCGATCCCCGCTGAGCCGAGTGGGCTCAGGCCCAGGGGAGGGCGGCGCGGGTCTTCCAGTAGTGCTCGGCCGGTTCGGTGAGGGGGGTCAGGGTGGCGAGGTCGTCCGGGGTGAGGGCGAGGTGGGCGGCGGCGAGGTTGGAGGTCAGTTGGGCCTCGGTGGCCGCGCCGGAGAGGACGAGATCGGCCCAGGGCTGGGCGGCGACGGCGGCCAGGGCGAGGGCGTCGCAGGTGGCGCCGTGGGCGGCGGCGAGGGTGCGCAGGGCGGCGGTGTCCGGCCCGGTGGCGTTGCGGTCGGCGAGGCGGCCGTTGGCCATGCCCTCCTTCACCACCACCAGCAGACCCGCCGCGTGCGCCTCGGCCAGCGCGGGCCCGGCGGAGGTCTCGAGCACGTTCCAGGTCGACTGCACGGCCGAGAACAGCGGCCGGCCCGCGACCGTCACCGCCAGCGCGGCCCGGACGGTCTCGCCCTGGGCCGGTCCGCTGGTCGACAGGCCGACCCGCACGCCCTCCGCCGCCAGCGCCGCCAGCCGCTCCTGCAGCGCGCGGTCGGTCAGCGCCGGGCTGTCCGGGGTGACGGAGTGCACCAGGTAGACGTCCAGCCGGGAGCCCAGCAGCGCCCTGCTCTCCCGCAGCTGCCGGTCGAAGACCGCCGTCGAGTGCTCCTTGACCTCGTGCACGGGCACGCCCGAGGCCCGCCAGTCGGCGGTGTAGGTGTACCCCCACTTGCTGCCCACCGTGACGTCCGCCCCCGCGGGCCGGGTGGCCAGCCACTCGCCCACGAACTCCTCCGCCCGCCCGTACGACCGGGCCGTGTCGAAGTACCGCACCCCGGCGGCGTACGCGGCGTCGAGCAGTGCGTGGGTCCGCGCCCGGAGCGCCTCGACGCTGCGCTCCGCCGGCAGGTCGAGGTCCCGCCCGAGCGTGATGTACCCGGGCCGGCCGACCGCCGCCGTGCCCAGGCCGAACCGGGCGATCGATCCAGCGGCGGAGGCGGTCGTCGCCATGGCTGAGCTCCGTTCTGCGGTGAGGGCGGCCGGGGCAGCGCACCCCGTGCGGCTCCGACCCTATCCGCCCGCCCCGAGCAGCCCGCCCAGCATCCCCCGCGCTCCGGTCAGCCCGCCCCCATCAGGCCGCCCAGGAAGCCGGTCGCGGCCGGGAGCAGCGCGAACCCGTCGTGGCCGAGGCCCGGGACGATCTCCAGCGTCGCCGGGACGCCCAGGGCCCGCAGCCGGTGGTACAGCCCGGTGGTCTGCTCGACCCGGGACAGCTGCGGCGGCCGTGCGGGGCGCCGGGTGTCGAGCTCGCCCACGGTCAGGTGCACCGGGACGGCGCGTGCCGCCTCGAGGGAGGGTGTGAGGCCGAACCGTTCGGCCGCGTCGGCGGTGCCGGCCGGCCACGGCAGGGTGGGGTCGGGCAGGGTGATCCGGCCCGGGGCGCCGACCGACAGCCCGGCCAGCCGCTCCGGGTGCAGGCTGTGGAACCGCAGCGCGAACTGCCCACCGCCGGAGAAGCCGTGCAGGTAGAACCGGCCGGCCCGGGCGGCCGCCTCCTCGACCATCCGCAGCAGCACCAGGTCGAACCTCAACCCCCCGCCGCTCAGGCGCTTGTAGGTGAACGGGTCGCCCTGGCGCGGCACCCCGACCGGGAACAGCGGCGCGAGCACAATGCAGCCGTGCGCCTCGGCGAAGTGCTCCAGCGCGTTCCGGTACTGCTCGGCGGTGCGCCGGTCCCCGTGCACGACCACCAGCAGCGGGCTCCGTGCCGTGGCCCGCTCCGGCACGTACCGGCAGTACGAGAAGCGCGGGTCCGCCCGGCAGGCGGTGAACGGGATGCGGCCGAGCGTCAGCCGCCGGCGGTGCCCGGTGGCGGTGGTCATCCGAGCTCCGGAAGAGGCGCGACGGGGTGAGGACGGTCGCCATTCTGGTGTCCGGCCCGCCCGGCCGGCGGAAGGCCCGGCGCCGCTCACTCGATCGAGTGACACGAGTTGTGACTGTGCGTCAGGCACAGTGCAACACTCTGCTGCCGAGTACCGAACCAGTGGGTGGAGCATGATGGGCCGGGAGACCGGGACGACCGCGCCGAAGACGGCGTCGGAGCCGAGGACGGCGTTGCAGGCGCTGATCGAGCAGACCCTCACCCGCCATCCGGGCGTCCGCGAGGCGGCGGTCACGCCGGACGGCGCCGGAGCCGTCGTGGTGCTGGACGAGATGTACGGCCCGCTGGAGATCCGCGAGGACCTCCGCGCGGACCTGCTGGCGGCCGGCCACCCGGCCGACCCGGCCGTGCTCTCGGTGAGCACGCTGCCGACCGGACGACCCGACTCGGTCGGCGAACTCGCCGCGGAACTCGGCGAGTTCGCCAGCCTGTCCCGGTACGAGCCGGCCGGGACGGAGCTGGAGGCGGCGCTTGCGGACCGCCTGGCCGAGCTGCTCGCCCTGCCGCGGGTCGGCGCGCTGGACGACTTCGTCGACCTCGGCGGCGACTCGCTCACGGCGGTGCGCTTCCTGACCGCCCTCCAGGCGGAGTTCGGCGCGGCGGTGAGCGTGGTGGAGCTGTTCGCCGCCGGCACCGTGCGCGAACTCGCGCGGCTGCTGGCCGAGCGCGCCCTGCCCGCCGACCGGCCGGCCTGAGGTGCACGCCCTGCGGCTCGGCCCGAGTCCGGCGTTCCTCGACGGCACCGAGCGCGTCCCCGCCGCGACCACGGCCGCCGGACTGGCGGCCGCCGCCACGGCCTTCGACGCCCCGGCCAAGGCGCTGGTGGCGGTCCTGACCGGCCGCGACCTCCCAGGCGTGCTGGCCTACCTGGCCGCGCTCGGCCTCGGCCATGCCGCGCTGCTCCGGGAGCACCCGGGGATCGCCGCGCGGGACGCCCTGCTCACCGCCTACCAGCCGGAGTTCGTCCTTGACGGCGGCACCGGGCCGGTCCCCGCCGGCTACCGGGCGAGCGGCGAGCTGCTCGGCGCCCGGGTGCTCGCCCGCACGGCCGTGCCCCGGTCGCCCGTCCACCCCGAGCTGGCGGTGCTGATCACCACCTCGGGCACGCTGGGCCGCCCGAAGGCCGTCCGGCTCTCCTACGCCAACCTGGCCGCCAACGCCGAGTCCGTGGTCACCGCCCTGGGGCTCGGGCCGGCCGATCTCGGGATCACCTCGCTGCCCCTCGACCACAGCTTCGGCCTCTCCGTCCTCAACACCCATCTGGCCGTCGGCGCGCCCGTGGTGCTCTCCCGGCTCAGCCCCACCGCGCGCCGGTTCTGGCAGCTGTGCGCCCGTGCCGGGGTGACCGACCTGGGGGCGGTGCCGATCACCTACCGCCTGCTGCACAGCACCGGCTGGCGACCGGCCGGGCTGCCCGCGCTGCGCCTCGCCTACCAGGCCGGCGGCCCGCTGGAGCCCGGACTCGCCCGGCACTTCGGCGAGTTGATGGCCGAGCACGGTGGCGGATTCTGCCCGATGTACGGCGCGACCGAGGCCACCGCGCGGATGGCCTACCTGCCCCCGGCCGAGCTCATGGAGCACCTGGGTTCGGTCGGCCGCGCCGTCCCCGGCGGTCGGCTGCGGCTGCACGAGCCCGACCGGGACGGCGTCGGCGAGATCGTCTACCAGGGCCCGAACGTCATGCTGGGCTACGCCGAGCACCGGGCCGACCTGGCCGAGGGCCGCACCCACGGCGACGTCCTGCACACCGGCGACCTCGGCCGGCTCGAGCGCGGCATGCTGTACGTACTGGGCCGCAAGGACCGCCAGTTGAAGCTGTACGGCAAGCGGCTGCGGCCGGAGGAGATCGAGCAGCGGCTCGCCGTGGCGGGCCCGGCCGCCGTGGTGGCGGCGGCTCCGGACACCGCCGTGGTGTTCGTCGAGGGCGACCGCGAGCGGTTCCGCGCCGCCTGGCTGGACGTCCTGCGGATCCTCGAACTGCCCGCCGAGAGCCTCCCGTTGCGCGAGGTGGCCGGCCTGCCGCGGACCGCCTCCGGCAAGGTGGACCTGGGCCGCCTGCGGATGCTGTGCCATGTCTGAGCAGGTCATCGTGGCGACCGCCACGGGCCGGCTGCGCGGGGCGGCGGCCGACGGGGTGTGCGCCTTCCTCGGTGTGCCGTACGCGGCGCCCACCGGCGGCGCCGCCCGGTTCCGGCCGCCGCTCCCCCACCCGGGCTGGGCGGGCGTACGGGACGCGACCGCCTACGGCGCCAACTGCCCCCAGCGGCCGCTGACCGAGGCACTCGGCGCCCGCCCCGGCGTGGTCTCGCTGCTGCCGCTGTTCGGCATCCCCACCGAGGTGCCCCGGCAGGGCGAGGACTGCCTGGTGCTGAACCTCTGGACCCCCGCCGCCCGCCCGGCGGCCCCTCGGCCGGTGCTGGTCTGGCTGCACGGCGGCACCGACTTCGGAGCGGGCGACTGGCCCCGGTTCGACGGCGCGGCCCTCGCCCGCGCGGGCGACCTGGTGGTGGTGACGGTCAACCACCGGCTCGGCCTCTTCGGCCATCTCGACCTCGCCTGGACCGGCCGCCCCGAGTACGCCGAGTCCGGCCGCGCCGGGCTGCTCGACCTGCGTGCCGCGCTCGGCTGGCTACGCGAGAACGTGGCCGCCTTCGGCGGCGACCCGGCCGGTCTCACCCTCGCCGGCGGCTCCCGCGGCGCCTCCCGGGTGGCCGCCCTGCTCACCACCACGCCCGAACCCCTCTTCCACCGAGCCGTGTTGGCCAGCCCGCCACCGCCCAGGCCGGCCGCCGCCGTCACCCCCGAGCAGGCCGCCCGGCTCACCCTGCGCCGGCTCGGTGTCCCGGCCGACCGGCCCGAGCTGCTGGCCGCCGTACCACTGCCCCGACTCCTCGCCGCGCAGGCCCACTTGCGCGCCGAGTACCGGTACGCATTCCAGCCCGTCGTCGACGGCGGCAGCGTCGAGCAGCGTTGCTACGCCGACCTGGCCGCGGGGGCCGCGCCGCACGTACCGGTGCTGATCGGCAGCGCGCTCAACGAGACCGCGCGCACGGTCGAGGCCGACCCCGCCTCCTGGGAGGGTCTCGGCGAGGCCGAACTCGCCCGCCGCTGCTCCCGGATCGCCCGCCGGGACGTGACCGCCCTGATCGCCGAGTACCGGCGCGAGCACTCCCGGGCCTCGGCCCGCCGGATCGCCGTCGCCGTCACCACCGACGCCCTGTACCGGTTCCCGGCCCTCGAACTGGCCGCCGCCCGGGGCAGCACGGCCGCCGCCCCCGCCTACGCGTACGTCTTCGCCGGCGGCACCGGCAGCCACGGCGAGGACGTGCTGTTCTTCTTCGACAACCTGCGCCACGCGGCCCTGGTCTCCCGCAGCCCCGCCAACGCCGCGCTCGCCCGGGCCGCGAGCGCCGCCTGGATCAGCTTCTGCCGCACCGGCCGCCCCGAAGTCCCCGGCCTCGGCGACTGGCCGGCCTGCACCGGCCCCACCCGGGACGTCCTGCTCCTCGGCCGGCCGCCCCGGGTGGTCACCGACCCCTTCGCCGCCCGCCGGGCGGCCTGGGCCGACGGCCCGCCGACGGCGGCGCGCGGCCCGCTCCGGAGAACCGCAGCGGCGATGCACGGGATCGGCCGAGCGGAGTAGGGGCGAGCTGTTACCAGCTCACGCCGGTCGGCTGTCGCCGCGCTGTCTCCCGGATCCCGTGCGGGGGTTGTCCACCGGATGGCGGTACGGCTGTCCCCAGGAGAGGGACACCTGGTGGCACCGTGGTCCGACCCCGAGAGCGGTTGCGAGGATCGGAGTGCCCGAGCACCGCACCCGCAGCTGGAGGGACCTCCCCCGTGCGTACTTCCCGTCTCCTCGCCGCCTCCCTGGCCGGGGCCGTCGCCGCCGGACTCCTGATCTCGACCTCGATTCCGGCTTCGGCCGTACCCGCCACCGCCCGGTACGCCTCGCAGCACCCCGCGACGGGCCTGACGCTCGAGCTCCCCGCGCCCCGGGGCCCCTACGCCACCGGCGAATCCGCCTTCCGGCTGGCCGACGACCGGCGGGCGGACCCGTGGCAGCCAGCGCAGCCCTACCGCGAGCTGATGGTCAGCGTCTTCTACCCGGCGGTGCACACCGGCGGCCGGCCGCCGACGAGGCAGTTCCCGGCGGCGGTGGCCGCGGCGGTCGGCCCGGCCGTCGAGCAGGGCAACGAGCTGCCCGCCGGTCTGGTGGACTGGGCCGCGACCAGGACGCACTCGGTGGCGGACACCGCGCCGGCGCCGGGCCGCTTCCCGGTCGTGCTGTACTCCCCCGGCGCGGGGGACTCCCGGGACTGGAACGCGTCACTGGTCGAGGACCTGGCCTCGCGCGGCTATGTCGTGGTCACTGTCGACCACACCGGGGAGGCACCGGCGACTCAGTTCCCGGACGGGCATGTCGTCGGCAACCAGCCGGTGCTGGCGGCCTGGGCCCAGGCCTACCAGGACGGCACGACCTTCGAGTTCTTCACCAAGCTGATGCAGGCGCGCCAGGCCGACACCGCACTCGTGCTCGACCGCCTCACCAGTCTGCCGGGCCGCCTCACCCGCGCCATGGACCTGGACCGGATCGGCATGTTCGGCCACTCCGCCGGCGGCTTCACCGCGGCGAACATGATGTACGCCGATCCGCGGCTCAAGGCCGGTGTCGACCTGGACGGCACCCTGGAGTACACCGCCAAGCCCGACGGCACCCACCTGAGCGAGGTCGCGCTGCACGGCCTCGACCGGCCGTTCCTGCTGCTGGGCAGCTCCGGCCGCGACGCCTCCGACATCCACGGCGAGCCGTCCTGGGCGTCCTTCTGGCAGCACCAGCACGCCTGGAAGGCCGACGTCACGCTGGACCACTCCGAGCACGTCTCCTTCACCGACGCCGAGGCGCTGCTGCCGCAGCTGGCCGGCCCGGTGGAGCAGGCGACGCTCGACACGGCGCTCGGCAAGGTCGACCCGCACCTGGCCGTGGCGGCGGACCGGGCGTTGGTCTCGTCCTTCTTCGACCGCTTCCTCAAGGGCTGCGACGACCACCTCCTGGACGGCGGTCCGTCGCCGTACCCGATCACCTTCGAGCGGTAGCACCTCGGCGGTGACGGCGCTGACCAGGCCGTACGGTGGAGTCGCGCCGACGGGGCCACCGTCTCGGGCTGCCGTCTCGGGCTGCCGTCTCGGGCTGCCGAGTCCTCGGTCGGCGCTTCCACGGTCGGTCGCAAGGAGCAGGGTCCTGAGTACGTCGTTCGCCGAGGCGCTGTCCGTCGCCCTGCTGGTACTGGTCCTGGTCTGCGCGATGGTCCGGCCGTGGGTCCGGCCGTGGGTCCGGCCGGAGGCCGTGGTCGCGGTTCCCGCGGCCGGGCTGGTGCTGGCCCACCCGCCTCGGACCGCACAGCTCGGACCCGCCACCCGCTTCGTGGTCGACCACGCCCCCTGCCCCGTCCTGCTGGTCTGGCCCGAGCCGGCCCCCGGGACGGACACCCTCCCGCACTGAGACCTACGGCTCGGTGAAGGCGAGCCGGTGACGCCCACCGCCCCGCAGACGGAGCCGGAGGTACGGCGCCTGGCCGCCGGCCGGCCGCTCGCCCGCCCCGTCGGGCAGCACGGGGGCACCCTTGTGCTCCGGCAGGTACAGGTCGACCGTCGTGTCCCGGGCAGCGCGGAGTTCGGCGCCGGTCAGCCTGCCCTCGCGCCAGCTCAGACCGACCGTCAGGCCGCCCCTGGCGCGCAGGCCGCAGACGTCCCCGTCCTGCCAGGACGGCGGGAGGGCGGGCAGCAGCCGCAGGACGCCGTTGTGGCTCTGCACCAGCATCTCGGCAATGGCGGCGGTGATCCCGAGGTTGCCGTCGATCTGGAAGAGCCGGGGCGGGTGCAGGTCGAAGAGGTTGGGGGCCATCGAGGTGGCGATCAGGCGCTCGACGGCGTGGCCGGCGAGGGCGCCGTCGCCCAGGCGGGCGGCCAGGGCCGCGACCCAGGCGAGACTCCAGCCCGTGCCGCCGCCGCCGTGCTCCAGGCGGCGGTCCAGGGCCCGGCGGGACGGCTCCAGCAGGGAGTCGTCGCCGAGCGGGTCCACGGCGCTGCCCGGGTAGAGGCCGTACAGGTGGGAGAGGTGACGGTGGCCCGGGTCCTCCTCAGGGAGGTCGGCGGCCCACTCCAGCAGCCGCCCGTCCTGGGCGACGGACGGGCGCCGCAGCCGGCCGCGGGCGCGGGCCAGCTCCTCGGCCAGCTCGTGGTCGACCGCCAGCTCCAGGGTGGCGGCCACGGTGTTGTCGAAGAGCTCGGTGACGAGCCAGTAGTCCATGGTGGAGCCGGCCGTGACGGCGGCCAGGCTGCCGTCAGAGAGCCGGAAGTGGTGCTCGGGCGAGGTGGAGGGGCTGGTCACCAGAGTGCCGTCCGCCTCCTCGACCAGGAGGTGCAGCAGGAAGCGGGCGGCCTCCCGCATCACGGGGTAGGCGCGCTCGGCGAGGAAGGTACGGTCCCGGTGGAAGAGGTGGTGCTCCCACAGGTGCGCCGCCAGCCAGGGGCCCGCCATCGGCCAGTGGGCCCAGACCGGGTCGCCCGACACCGGGTTGGTGGCGCGCCAGAGGTCGACGTTGTGGTGGCAGCACCAGCCGGGGGCGCCGTAGTAGGACCGGGCCGTGGAACGGCCTGATTCGGCGAGGTCGGCGGCCAGGGTGAGCAGCGGTTCGTGGCACTCGGCCAGGCCCGTCGTCTCGGCCGGCCAGTAGTTCATCTGGAGGTTGATGTTCGACGTCCAGTCGCAGTTCCACGGCGGGCGGACGTCCGGGTTCCAGATGCCCTGGAGATTGGCGGGCTGGGTACCGGGCCGCGAGGAGGCGATCAAAAGGTAGCGGCCGTAGGCGAAGAGCAGGGCCGCGAGCCCCGGGTCCGCTGCGCCCGCGTGGGCGGCGGCGAGTCGCTCGTCGGTGGGCAGCCGCGCCTGCGCGCCGCCACCCAGGCGCAGCCCGGCCGCCGCGAACAGCCGCCGGTGGTCGGCCGCATGAGCGGCGCGCAGCTGGTCGAAGTCGGCCGCCTCGGCCTCGTCCAGCAGGCGGTTCGCCTCGGCGAGCGCGACCTCCGGCCCCTCGGGCGCCTGACGCCAGTCCCGGTAGCCCGTGCCGACGGCGGCCAGGAGCAGCACCTCGTCGGCGCCGCTCACCTCGATCCCCCCGGCCACGGCGCGGACGCTGCCGTTCAGCGCCCGCACGCGTATCGCGGCGGCGAATCCCGTCCCCTCGTCCTCCCGGTACACGGGCTCGCCCGCCCAGGCCGGCAGGTGCGCCGGGGCGCGCCCGTGGATCGCCACGGCGGCCGCCTCACCTGAGGTCCCGGACGGGTGGGGGGTGGTCAGGCTCGCGCGCAAGGACAGCGCACCGGCGGTGTCCGCACTCAGCCGGACGGCCAGCACGCCCGCGGGTGCGGAGACGAAGGCCTCCCGCCGGTGACGGACTCCCCCGGAGGTGAACGAGACGGTGTGGACGGCCTGGTCGAGGTCGAGCACCCGGCGGTAGTCGGCCGCCTCGTCCTCGCCGAGCGACGGGAAGTTCAGCTGCAGGGTGGCCAGCGGCTGGTACGCCTGGGTGTCGGGCCCCTGGAAGTGGGCGGTGGAGAGCGCGTGGGCGCCGGCGTGGTCACCTCCGCGCACCGCCCGCCGCAGGGCGGGCAGGTGCTCGGCGGCGGACACGTCGCGGGGGCCGGGGCCGCCGGACCACAGGGTGTCCGCGTTGAGTTCGATCCGCTCGGTGCGCACTCCCCCGTACGCCATCGCGCCGAGCCGCCCGTTCCCGAGCGGCAGCGCCGACAGGAAGTCCTCGGCGGGATGCCGGTACCAGAGCGCGTCCGTAGCGGGCTGATGGGCGTCCGTGAACACGGTGTCCGTCCGATCGTGGGTGGGTCGCGGATGGGAACGGACAGCCTCGAAGAAGTCGGTCAGGGGCCGGTACCGGCGCCGTGGCGTCCGGCGGGCCGCATTGATTCGCACCCTCATCTCTGTCCCCTCCCCGGTAGTTGACGGTGCGTCAGCCGCTCCCTGGCGTCCGGGAGGATTCCGCCGCTCCCTCGGCCAGGCGGTCGCGCAGCCACTGCTCGGTGGTACTGATGTGCATCAGGGCGGCCGCCTGCGCGAGGTTGGCGTCGCGGGCGAGGAGGGCCTGGTAGATCGCGTCGTGCTCGGCGATGGTGCGCGCGGCCGCGTCCTCCTCGGTCAGGCCGCGCCAGACCCTGGCCCGCAGGGTGCGCCCTGAGATGTGCTCGAGCAGCGTGGCCAGGGTCTCATTGCCGGTGGCGCTGGCCACCGCGCGGTGGAAGGCGGCGTCGTGCAGGGTCAGCAGTTCCATGTCGTTCCGCGCCGCCCGCATGGCCGCCAGGTGGTGCTCGACCTGGGCGAGTCCTTCGTCGGTGATCCGGGTGGCGGCCAGCGCGGTGGCGGCCGGCTCGAACAGCCTGCGCACCTCCGTGAGTTCGAGCACCGTGTCCCCCTGCAGCAGCTCGACCGCACCGCCCAGGCCCTCCAGCAGCAGACCGGGGGCCAGGCTGGTCACGTACGTACCGTCGCCGCGCCGGATCTCCAGCACCCGGGCCACCACCAGCGACTTGACCGCCTCGCGCATCAGGTTCCGCGACAGGCCGAGGTCCGCCGCGAGCTGCTGTTCGGGGGGCAGTTTCGATCCCGGGGGCAGTTCGCCCTCCCGGATCATCTGGCGGAGGCGGGCGATGGCTCTGTCAGTCAGGGACACCACGCCAACGTAGCAGGAGATCCCATGTCCAGGAAGGGATTCGATCTCCCCGTCTCGCCGATCGCGGGAAAACACCGCCCGACCGACTCAGGCAGTGGCACATACATCCCATGTATTCATCGAACCGGCGTCGAATGTCCGAGGATTCGCAGCCGGACGGGCGGGCCTCCCGACGCTTCGAACCTTTCGAGTAGCATTCCGATCAGGATGCGGCCACGCCCACCAGAGGGCAGTGCAGGGGGGACCTCGTGACCAGAGCGGCGACACTCGCCGAGATCGCGCAGGAGGCAGGGGTCTCCGCGCCGACAGTTTCGAAAGTCCTGAACGGGCGCGCCGACGTCGCTCCCGCCACCCGGGAGCGGGTGGAGGAGCTGCTCCACCGGCATGGCTACCGGCGGCGCGGGGGCCGCCAGGTGAGCCCGCTGCTCGAGCTGGTCTTCCACCAGTTGGAGAGCGCCTGGGCGATGGAGGTGATCCGCGGCGTCGAGAACGCCGTGCGCGAGGAGGGGCTGAGCATCGTGCTCTCCGAGACCTCCGGCCGCCTCAGCCCCGGCCAGTCCTGGGTGGACGGCGTGCTCGCCCGCCGCCCGACCGGCGTGGTGCTGGTGCTCTCCGACCTGGACCGTGCCCTCGGCGAGCAGCTGACCCGCCGGGACATCCCCTTCGTGGTCCTCGACCCGGCGGGCGATCCGGGCCGGGGGGTGCCCGCCGTCGGCACCACCAACTGGGACGGCGGCCTGGCCGCCACCCGGCACCTGCTCGACCTCGGCCACCGCCGGATCGGCCTGATCGGCGGCCCGGCCCGGATGATGTGCAGCCGCGCCCGCGCCGACGGCTACCGCGCGGCGCTCGACATGGCGGGCATCCCGTTCGCGGCCGAGCTGGTCAAGGAGGGCGACTTCCAGCACGAGGCCGGCCGCCGCCTCGGCCTCGAGCTGCTGGGCCTGCCCGACCGGCCGACCGCCGTGTTCGCCGGGAACGACCTGCAGGCCTTCGGGCTGTACGAGGCCGCCCGCGAGCTGGGGCTGCGCATCCCGGAGGACCTCAGCGTGGTGGGCTTCGACGACCTCCCGCCGGCCCGCTGGGTCGGCCCGCCGCTGACCACGATCCGCCAGCCGCTGACCGAGATGGCCGAGGTGGCGACCCGTCTGGTGATCGACCTGGCCCGCGGGGTGCAGCCCGGGGCACTGCGGGTGGACCTGGCCACCACCCTGGTCGAGCGCGGCAGCACCGCCTCACCGCGAGGGGCCGACGGAGCCTGACGAACGCCCGCGACGGTTCGATCGTGGACACCCCGGTCACGGCGCACCCGCTGGGTGAGCACACCGGTCAGCGCGCCGAGGAGCGTGCCCCGGCCGACGCCCAGGCTGACCCCACCGATGACGGTGGCTGCGAAGACCTGGAAGATCCAGCCGTTGCCCTGGTCGGCGGAGATCGAGCCGTAGTGGCCGGTGCAGAGGATGCCGGCGAAGGCTGCGAGCACACCGCCCAGGATCAGCACCGCCCACACGATCCGGCTGACCCGGACGGCCAGGTCGACGTGTTCAACCAGGGCGACGAGGACTTCCACCCGGCCGTGGCCACCGCCGCGCACAACACCTTCCTGCTCAGCGCCGTGCGCGACGCCCGCCGGCTGCAGCGGCAGTCCAGCGCCATCGGCATCCACGACATGCTCGGCGAGGCCGCCAAGGCCGCGGTCGAGGAGCACGAGGCGATCTTCCGGGCCATCCGCGACGGCCTCCCGGACGAGGCCGCGACTGCCACCGCCGCCCACCTCGACCGGACGCTGGAGGACTACCGACGGGAGATCCAGCGCCGCCTGTTCGGCCAGACCGCCACCTAGACATGGGATCATCTGCCGAAGGCAGCCAAACCCTCCGAGCAGATTGGTAGCCCTGACAAGGGATTTCGCCACTGCCTTCACAAACCCCTGGCGTACCGGCAGACATCTGCGTTAAATCCATCCCATGACTCAACGCGCTGCGAACCCACCCGATCCGCGCCGCTTCCCCCGCCGCACCGTGCACCTGGACTTCCACACCGGCCCCGACATCCCCGACGTCGGCCGCGACTTCGACCCGGCCTCCTTCGCCCGGGCGTTCCGGGACGCGCACGTCGACAGTGTGACCGTCTTCGCCAAGTGCCACCACGGCCACCTCTACTACGGGACCGACCGGCCGGAGCGCCACCCCGGCCTCGACCCCGGCCTCGACCTGCTCGCCGAACAGATCGAGGCCCTGCACGCGGTCGGCATCCGCGCACCGGTCTACCTCTCCCTCCAGGTCGACGAGTACGCCGCCCGGGAGCACCCGGAGTGGATAGCGCAGGGCGAGGACCTGAAGCTGGCCCGCTGGAGCACCTCGGCCTTCGAGGCCGCCTGGAACATCCTCGACCTGTCCAGCCCCTACGCCGACTACTTCGCGGACCAGCTGGACGAGGTGCTGCGCCGGTTCGCCCCCGTCGACGGGATCTTCGTCGACATGTGCTGGAACCAGCCGAGCGTCAGCCGCTGGGCGGTGGACGGGATGCGCCGCGAGGGGCTGGACCCGGCCGACGCCGACCACCGGGACCGGTACGCGAACCTGGTGGCCCGCCGCTGCATGGCCCGCTACTCCGCGATGGCCGAGAAGGCGCTGCCGCCGGACGCCGTCCAGGGCGTCTGGTTCAACAGCCGGCCCAAGACCGGGCTGCCCGAGGAGCGTCAGTTCGTCCGGCACGTCGAGGTCGAGGGCCTGCCCACCGGCGGCTGGGGCTACGCCTTCCTGCCGTACGTGGGCCGCTTCGTCCGGCCGCTCGGCCTGCCGGTGCTCAGCCACACCGGGCGCTTCCACGAGAGTTGGGGGGACAACGCCGCGCTCAAGCCCCGGGCTGCGCTGCTCTACGAGACCAGCCAGATGCTGAGCCTCGGTCTGACCGCGGGCGTCGGCGACGTACTGCACCCGCGCGGCCTGCCCGCGCCCGCGGTGTACGAGCTGATCGGCTCGGTCTACGGGCACCTCGAGCGGTGCGAGCCGTACCTCGAGGGCGGCCGGGTCCTCAGCGAGGTCGCGCTGGTCACCGACCCCGCGCTGGGCGACAACCCCGGACCGGCCAACATGGGCGCCGTCCGGGCGCTCCAGCAGCTCCGCGCACAGTTCGACGTCGTCCTGCCGACGGCCGACCTGAGCAGGTACCGGGCCGTCGTGGTGCCGGAGACCACGCCGGTCGACGCCGCGCTGGCGGCGCGCCTGGACAAGTACCGGCAGGCGGGCGGGGCGGTGCTCCTGGTCGGGCCCGCACTGCTCAGGACGGACGGCGCACCGGCCCTGCCCGGCCTCCCGGTGGACGGCCTGGCCCCGGCTCCGGCCGGTGAGGCCTTCCTGGCCTGCGAGGGCGTCCCCGGCGCCCCGGACGGCTTCCCCGTGATCAGCCACGGCGAGCGGCTGACCGCCCGGCCCCGGCCCGGGGCCGAGGTGCTGGCCCGGGTGGTGGCGCCGTACTTCCCGCGCTCCTGGGACCGGTTCTGCGGCCATTCCTACACTCCCCCGGCCGACCCGACCGAGGAGGTCGCCGTCGCCGTCGGCGACGGGGTGGCGGCGGTCGCCGTGCCGCTGCTCGAGGCCTTCCACGAGCACGGCCTGGAGACCTACCGCCACCTGCTCGGCGCCACCCTCGACCGGCTCCTGCCGGAGCCGCTGCTGCGCGCCGGCGGGCCCACGCACCTGGAGACCAGCGTGGTGCGGACCCCCACCGCCACCGTGGTGCACCTGGTGAGCTTCCTCCCCGCCCGGGAGACCCCGCAGCTCGACCTGGTGCACGACCCCTTCCCGCTGCTCGCCGTGCCCGTCGCCGTCCGGCTCGAGGCCGCGCCGCGCTCGGTGCACCTGCAGCCCGCCGGTCAGGAGCTGGCCTGGCGGTACGACGACGGGTACGTCCACGTCGAGGTCACCACGGCGGACGGGCACGCGATGGTCGTCCTCGAGCACGCCTGACCTGGCACGGCGTGATCACCGCTGTGGGCGGCGGCGCTCGACCTGGCTCGGCGCGGTCGGTGCCCGGGGCGGCGGCGCTTGACCACGCGGTGCGGGGACGCGTACGTCCGCGCCGGGGTCTCGTACGACTGGCGGTCAGTCAGTCGCCAGCAGAGTCGGGTCGGCCATGATCCGGCGCACCGTGGTCAGCGCCGCACCGAGCAGCGGGCCGCGCCTGCCCAGGGCGGACGGGCGCAGCGCCTCCGGCGCCCAGGGCCGCACGGTGACCCGGGCGGCCAGTTCGGCGCGGACCGACGGCAGCAGCCAGTCGGCGAGTTCGGCATAGGCGCCACCGAGTACGAGAGCGTCCGGGTCGATCAACTCCACGGCGGAGGCGAGGGCGAGGCCCAGTGCATGGCCCGCGCGGTCCAGGGCCCGCAGAGTGGGCGGGTGGCCGGCGCCCGCCCGCTCGGCCAGCAGGGCGACCGAATCTCCCGCTCCGTGTTCCACGAGACCGGCCTCGCGCAGCACGGCCTCCTCGCCCGCGTACTGCTCCAGGCAGCCCCGGGCGCCGCAGGCGCAGTCGGGGCCGTCGGGGTGGACGGGGATGTGGCCGAGCTCCCCGGCGAAGCCCCGGGCGCCGCGGAACAGCCGCCCCTCGATCACGAGGGCGGCGCCGATGCCGGCTTCGGCGGAGACGTGCACGAAGGTCTCCGCCGGCTCGGCGTTCCAGAACTCCGCCAGCGCGCCGAGGTTGGCCTCGTTCTCCGGCTCGGGTGCGGCGGCCGGCCCGGGCCAGTGGTCGGCGATCCGGACGCCGCGCCAGCCGAGGTTGGGCGCGCGCTCCACCAGACCGGCCGACCCGTTCGGCACCACTCCGGGCACGGCCAGCACCCGGCCCTCGACCCGCAGACCGAGCGCCTCCGCCTCGGCCTGCGCTTCGGCGGCCAGCGCGGCGGCCTCGGCGAGCACCTGCCCGGCGGGCCGGCCCGCGTTGGCCTGCTCCACCCTGCGCCAGACCCGTGGCTCGCCGCGCAGGTCCACCACGCAGGCTCCCAGGTGGGTGACGCCGATCTCCAGTCCGAGCCCGGCCGGGCCCTGGTTACTGACCGTCAGCGACCGCCCGGGCCTACCGACCCGGCCGGTGGCGGTGGCGGCCGCCTCGGTCAGCGCACCGCGGCCGATCAGCTCGTCCACCAGTGACGACACGGCCGCCCTGGTGAGCCCGACCCGGCCCGCCACGTCCGCCCGCGACAGCGGAGCATGCTGGGCGACCGCGCCGAGGACGACCGCGAGGTTCTGCCGCCGCATGTCCTGCTGCGAGGCCGGCCCGCCCGTCGAAGCGCTGCTGCCCACCACTGCCCCCGTCTACTGCTCCTCGGGGTCCCCCTGCAAGGCCCCGGCCCGACGCAGCGTATCCCCGATCTGCCGCAACGCGTCGTCGTCCCGCTCCACCGGCTCCGGCAGCGGCCCGCGCAGCAGCCTTCCGGTGGTGAATGGGACGGCTGCATCAGCTGGATGCCGGCCGAGGACGGTCGCCTCCCCGAGCACCTACGGGATCCCCGCCCCGTCCGGCTGGACTTCGGCCGGTACGGGCTGCTGAACGTCTTCTCCTGCCCCGCGAGGCCGGAGCATCCGGTAGGCATCGCAGGGATTCCCACCGAACGCAGTCGTGGCGTACGGCTTGAAGCGAGGGGCGGCGGCTACAGGCGGCGCTGGGCGAACAGGCCCGGTTCGGTCTCGGCAAGAACGCCCAGGCTGACCAGGCGCTTGAGCTTGTGTCGGGTGCTCTCGATGTTCTTCGCCCCGTTGGATGTGCTTGCAGCCTGTTGATCACGTCCCCTAGGTTCGGCCTCATGAGTGAGGTGGCGCTTGGGGGCACGTGGTGACTGGCTCGCTGTTCCTTTCGGGAGGCGGCGATGCCGAGGACTCCCTCCTGCTGGACACCGCGTTCGCGGCAGCGGTGGATTCCGGTCCGATGTGGTACCGGCCCATCGCGATGGATCCGGCTGAAGTCGACTACGCCGCCTGCCTCGAATGGGTAACCGGCGTGTTCACGCCTCTCGCACTGACCGAAGTCCAGATGTGGGACGGCGTGGACGATGAGCCTGCCCGACGCCTTCCGGAGTTCCGCGGGATATACATCGGCGGGGCAACACCTTCCGTCTGCTGGCGGTCCTTCGACGCAACGACCTACTGCCCGCGCTTCGGCGCTTCGTGGACAACGGCGGAGCCCTCTACGGCGGAAGCGCAGGCGCGGCGGTGCTGGGTGCCGACATCACGACCGTCGCGCACCTCGATGTGGACCCCTGCCGCACGACCGACACGCGGGGCCTTGACCAGGTGGCGGGACACGGCATGTTCGTGCACCACCGGCCGCAGGACGTGCCGCGCGCGCAGGACTGGGCGAGGAAGAACCGTCGGCCCGTCGTGGCTCTGCACGAGCGCGGCCGGAGCCCGCGACGTGCTGCACAACTTCAACACCGACGGCTTCGAGGCGCTCTACCCCAAGTACAGGGCGGGCGCCCGAAGACCTTCGCCCTGCCGGAACGACGGGAAACCAAGAAGATCGCAAAATCTGAGCCGGCCGAGCACGGCCTGCCGTTCTCGGCCTGGAGCCTGGTCAAACTGGAAGACCTCCAAGGACCCGGACTGCGCCGCCGGGCCACCTACACCCGCCGGCACGGACTCCGGCAGCTCTTCACCGCCTACGAGCGGGTGGGCGTGTTGTCCTCCGCGAGGCTCAGTGAGGTCGGGGAAGCCCTTCGTGCCGCTGAGCGGAGGAGGGAGTGGACCCCGATGACGGCTGCCAGGCTCCACGAGATCCAAAATGCCCGCCGTCTCGGAGGACTCGAGTAGCGGACGCCAGCAACAAGATCACGGTCTACGGCTGGAGTACTGACGGCGGCGGCCTGAGCACACCAAGCCGCTGCGCCCCGGTCCGCCGCCC
This sequence comes from Kitasatospora sp. NPDC002227, assembly GCF_040296285.1. NCBI lineage: Bacteria > Bacillati > Actinomycetota > Actinomycetes > Kitasatosporales > Streptomycetaceae > Kitasatospora > Kitasatospora sp. NPDC002227. The sequence goes on along the minus strand of NZ_JBEOWY010000020.1, from coordinate 73,691 downwards.
GCTCCGCCGACCACCCCTGCCTATGCTCAAGCCCCCTGCAAGGCCGCGGCCCGCCGCAGCGTGTCCCCGATCCGCTCCAGCGCCTCTTCGTCCCGCTTCACCGACTCCAGCAGCGGCCCCTCCGCCGTGCGCCAGCGCCGCGCCACCGCGTCGGCCCGCTCGCCGGTGAGCAGCGCGGCGGCCTGGGCGGCAGCCCCGAGCGCGACCAGCTCCTCCGCTCGCGGCACCCGGACCGCCCGGCCGGAGAGCCGCAGCACGGTCTGCTGCCAGGCCCGGCCCTGGGCGCCGCCGCCGATCAGCAGCAGCGGGTCATCCTCCGCCGGGTCGGTGCCGCCCGCGCGCAGGACGCCGTCCAGGGCGGTGAGCAGGGCGTGGGCGGCGCCGTCGTAGGCGGCCTGCAGGAGTTGGCCCCGGGTGGTGTCGTGCCGCAGGCCGTGGACCAGGCCGGACGCGCCCGGCAGGTCCGGGGTGCGCTCGCCGTCCAGGTAGGGCAGGACGACGGCCGTGCCGCCGCCCTCGACTTCCTCCCGGCCGAGGCCAAGCAGTGCGGCGAAACTGTCCACGGCCAGAGTGCAGTTGAGCGTGCAGGCCAGTGGCAGCCAGTCGCCGAGTGCGTCGGCGAAGCCCGCGACGGTACCGCTCGGGTCGGCGGGCCGGGCCGGACCGACGGCGTAGACCGTGCCGGAGGTGCCGAGGCTGAGCACGGGCTGCCCGGGCAGCAGGCCGAGGCCCAGGGCCGCGGCCATGTTGTCGCCGGTGCCGGTGGCCACCAGGGCACCCGGGCGCAGCGGCAGCCCGTCCCGTACGACGCCGGCCCTCGCGCCCGGCGCGAGGACCTCCGGCAGCAGGGCGGCATCGAGGCCGATTCGGTCGAGAATGCCCTGGTCGTAGCCGTCCGGCCCCCACCAGCCCGTGCCGGAGGCGTCGCCGCGGTCGGTGACGGCCTCGCCGGTCAGCCGCTCGGTCAGGAAGTCGTGCGGGAGCCGGACGGCGGCGACCCGGTCCGCGTTCGCGGGCTCGTTGGCGCGCAGCCAGGCCCACTTGGCGGCGGTGAAGGCGGCGGTCGGGACGCTGCCGGTGCGCCGGGCCAGCTCGTCGGCGCCGAACTCGGCCCGCAGTTCGGCGGCTTGAGGCGCGGACCGTACGTCGTTCCACAGCAGCGCGGGCCGTACCGGTGAGCCTGCCGCGTCCAGCGCGACCAGCCCGTGCTGCTGGCCGCCGACCGAGACGGCGGCCGCGCGGTCGGCCCAGCCCGTGGCGGCCACCGCCTCGCCGAACGCCGCCCACCACTGCTCCGGATCGCTCTCGCGACGGCCGCCTGCGCTGACGGCGTGCGGGGCGCGGCCCTGGCCCAGCACCGCGCCGGTGTCGATGTCGACGGCGAGGGCCTTAGTGGACTGCGTGGAGCTGTCGACGCCGATCACGACGCGTTGCCCGGCCATGCGTTACCTCCCGTGGGGTTCCTTCTCAGGTTCCGGCATACTAATTTGTTGTTCGCCATTACAAACCATGTTTGCGCTCACATCCAGCACGCAGACAGCCACCCACCGATCCGGAGCCGCGCCATGCCCAGCGACGCCCTCTCGCCCACCCCCGCGCACAAGTTCACCTTCGGCCTGTGGACCGTCGGCTGGCAGGGGCGCGACCCCTTCGGCGACGCCACCCGCCCCGCCCTCGACCCGGTCGACGCCGTGCAGCGCCTGGCCGAGCTCGGCGCCTACGGCATCACCTTCCACGACGACGACCTGATTCCTTTCGGCGCGGGCGAGGCTGCCCGGGAGCAGGCCGTCAAGCGCTTCCGCACCGCGCTGGACGCCGCCGGGCTGAAGGTCCCGATGGCGACCACCAACCTGTTCACGCACCCGGTCTTCAAGGACGGCGCCTTCACCGCCAACGACCGCGACGTCCGCCGCTACGCGCTCCGCAAGACGATCCGCAACATCGACCTCGCCGCGGAGCTCGGTGCGAACGTCTACGTCGCCTGGGGCGGGCGCGAGGGCGCGGAGTCCGGCGCGGCCAAGGACGTGCGCACCGCACTCGACCGGCTGAAGGAGGCCTTCGACCTGCTGGGCGAGTACGTCGAGCAGCAGGGCTACGACCTGCGCTTCGCGATCGAGCCCAAGCCGAACGAGCCGCGCGGCGACATCCTGCTGCCCACCGTCGGCCACGCGCTGGCCTTCATCAACGAGTTGGAGCGGCCCGAGCGGGTCGGCCTCAACCCGGAGGTCGGCCACGAGCAGATGGCCGGGCTCAACTTCCCGCACGGGATCGCCCAGGCCCTGTGGCACGACAAGCTGTTCCACATCGACCTCAACGGCCAGTCCGGCATCAAGTACGACCAGGACCTGCGCTTCGCCGCCGGGGACCTCCGCCAGGCCTTCTGGCTGGTCGACCTCCTCGAGTCGGCCGGCTACGAGGGGCCCAAGCACTTCGACTTCAAGCCGCCGCGCACCGAGGACTTCGACGGCGTCTGGGCCTCGGCCGCCGGCTGCATGCGCAACTACCTGCTGCTGGCCGAGCGCTCCCGCGCCTTCCGCGCCGACCCCGAGGTCCAGGCCGCCCTCGCCGCCTCCCGCCTGCCCGAACTCGCCCTGCCCACCGCCGAGGACGGCCTGGCCGGCCTGCTCGCCGACCGCACCGCCTTCGAGGAGTACGACGTCGAGGCCGCCGCCCGCCGCGGCATGGCCTTCGAGCAGCTCGACCAGCTGGCCCTCGAGCACCTTCTCGGCGCCCGCTGAGACCCGGCGGGGCCCGCGCCGCACGGGTGCGCGGTGCGGGCCCCGCCGACCCCGACCGATCACTGCCGGGAGGCGGCCTTCTGGCCGCCGGGCAGCCCGGCAGCCGGCCTCACGAGCCGTGTGGTGCTTCCGGGGCAGGGAGTCGCTCGGTTTCGGCGCCGAAGGGGAGGAAGACGGTGCGGCCGGCGAGGAGCCAGGAGCCGTCGATCCTGCGGAAGGTGTCCTCGTAGTGGCCGACGTTCGCCGGGAGCCTTGTCCCGATGATCCCGCCCGAGTAGCCGTCGACCCGGTACGTCGTCAGGTACGAGACGGCCCGTGCCGTCGTCCCGGACTCCACCGTGACCAGGATGTTGGTCATCAGACGACGTGACAGCCGGTCTGCCGGGCGGGACGCGAAGTAGCGGCGCAGGGCCTCGCGTCCCTCGATGCGCCGCTCCCCGTGGGGCCAGTGCCAGAAGCCGTCCGAGGTGAACAGCTCGGCCACCGTGCCCGGGTCGCCGAGGTCGAGGCGGTGGATGAAGTCCACGATGATGCGCTCGCAGGCGCGTTCCGCGAGCATGCGCTCGACAGGACTGAGGATCTCGTCTTCCATGCCCTTTTCTAGCAGCACCAACAGGCCTCGGAGCAACGAGTTTTCCGCAGGTCTGCCAACGACTCCGCGGTGCGGACCCCGTCGTCCACCGGGATCGGCTCCCGGCTTCAGCGCTCCTCCTCCAGCCAGTCCGGCGTGCGGAACGTACCGCCGTACGCCGGGAGTTCGATCGTCCCGCCGTAGCGGGCGAGCTGGCTCCAGGGGCGGTTGAGGCCCGCCGAGCCGTAGCGCCGGACCCTGGTGACGGTGTCCAGGTCCAGGACGTCGACCAGGACCTCCTCCCCCGGGCCGGCCTGCTGGCGGACGACGCCCTCGGGGTCGACGATCAGGCTCTGGCCGACGCCTACCGGATCCGCGCCGTTGACGTTGACGACGTAGACCTGGTTGGTCCAGGCGTTGGCGCGGGCGCAGACCAGCTCCATCTCCCGGTCGCGGGTGGTGGTCAGCACCGGCTGGATGATCACCTCTGCGCCGAGCCAGGCGAGTTGGCGCGCCGTCTCGGGGAAGGAACCGTCGTAGCAGATGGCCAGCCCGATCCGGCCGACCCCGGGGATGTCGAAGACGGTGAAGCTGCTGCCCGGGGCGGCCTGCTCGTACGGCTGCCAGGGGAAGACCTTGCGGTAGCGGGCGGCGATGCGCCCCTGCGGGGAGATCGCGAGGGCGGTGTTGTGGATCGTGCCGTCCTCGGTGCGTTCGAAGACCGTGCCCGGGACGAGCCACAGGCCGGTCTCCACCGCCAGCGCGCAGAGCCGGTCGGTGAGCGGCCCGGGGACGGGGACGGCGGCCGCCTGCATCCAGCCGTCGGGGGTCGGGCCCAGCAGCGGCCCCTCAGCGGCGAGCAACAGCTCGGGAGCGACGACGAGTTGGACGTGGGGGAAGAGTTCGCGGATGGCCCGGACCTGGTCGGCGAACCCGGACCAGGTGGCCTCCAGGTCGTGGGGCACAGGGGCGGTCTGCACGGCGGCGATGGCCAGGGTGCGCATCAGCTCTCCTTCTGGGTGGTGACGACGGTGGTCTTGCCCTCGCGGAAGAAGCGGGGGAAGCGGTGGCGGACGAGCAGCGTGACCGGCACGCCGACCACGATGGAGCCGACGCCGAGCAGGAAGACCCCGCCGACGCCGCCGAAGGAGGTGCTGCCGTACCCAGGGGCGATCATGTCGTAGGCGCTGCGGGCGAAGGCGGCGAGCATCATCAGGCCGCCCAGCAGCGGCAGGAGGCCCTTGAGCAGGAACGCGCCGACGGACTGGCGCAGTTGGCGGCGGAAGTGCCAGACGCACGCGAAGGCGGTGGTGCCGTAGTAGCAGGCGATCAGCAGGCCGACCGACAGGATCGCGTCGCTCAGGAAGCGCCGCGAGGCCAGCTCGAGCACGACCAGCGTCACCCCGGTGGCAGCCCCGAAGAAGACCGTCCCGACCGTCGGCGTCCCGAACCGCGGGTGGATCCGGGCGAAGGCCTTCGGCATCGCGCCGTGGCTGGTCATCGACAGGAAGCCGCGCCCGCTGCCGACCAGCGAGGTGAGCATGGCCGACAGCGCGCTGACGCAGACCGCCAGCTTCACCACGATGGCCAGCACCGGGCCCACCAGCGGCGGCGCGAGCGCGGCCAGCACATCGGTCGCGTTGTCCGGGTTGCCAAGCCCGATCCCGGTGGTGCCGGTACCGGCGTAGCTGATCGCGGCGACAGAGATGAACAGGTAGGTGGCAAGCAGGACGGCGGTGGACACCAGCACGGCCCGGCCGGGCACGCGCTCGGCGTCGCTGGTCTCCTCGTTGACCGTGATCAGCGCGTCCCACCCCCAGTAGATGAACAGGCACAGCAGCACCGACTCCGCGAACGGCCCGGCCCCGCCGAACCCGAACGGATCGAGCCAGGACAGCGAGGGAGTGGCCGCACCGTGGCGGGCGAAGGCCGCGAAGCCGAGCCCGAACAGGGCGACGAGCTGCAGGCCGAGCAGCAAGTACTGCACGGAGGTGGCGAGTTGAAGCCCACGACGGGCGAGCCAGGTGACCGCCGCGAGCAGCGCCAGGCCGGTGACGGTGGTGGCGACGCTGTCGCCCGCCAGACCGTCCAAGCTCAGGAGCGAGAGCAGGTAGGCACCACTGACCTGGGACAACGCGGTCACCGCGTAGAGCGAGGCGATGGTGGGGACCCAGCTTCCGACCAGCCAGCCGATCCACGGGCCGAAGGCCCTGGTGTTCCACACGAAGGTGGTGCCGCAGTCCGGCATCTCCTGGTTGAGCTCGCGGAACGCGAAGGCGGTGAACAGGATCGGCACGAACCCCAACATCAGGGCGGCCGGGGCCAGTTGGCCGACGGTCGCCGTCACCAGGCCGAGGGTGATCGCGATGGAGTAGGCCGGGGCGACGCTCGAGAGGCCGAGCGCGACGGCGCCGAGCAGGCCGACGGTGCCGCTGCGCAGCCCTTTTCCGGTCGAGGGGGTACCGACTCTGGGGCCGTCCAGGTCGGTGCCGGAGGAGTTGAGCGTCACGGTGGGGACTCCTGACGTGAGGCGCGGTTGTTAAATGCAGATTTAAGAACCATGCCATGGTGACGTCAAGAGCTGGACGTATATCCTTGAACCCAGAGTGAGAGAAGGGCGGAGCATGGCGACCACTGGCAGGAAGGGCAAGGAGGCCCGCCGGGCCGAACTGAGCGAGGCCCTGCAGCGAGCGCTGCTGGTGCGGGGGCTGGAGGGGCTACGGCTGCGCGACATCGCCGACGAGGCCGGGGTCACGCCGGCGGCGGTGCTCTACTACGGCGACCTCGACGCGCTCGTCCACGAGACCTATCAGCAGGCGATCGAACGGTTCAGCCAGGAGCGGGAGCAAGCGGCCGAGCAGTTCACCGACGCCCGCGACCAGCTCCGCGCCTGCATCGACCTCGGGCCTGCCACCGGGCCGGACGACGCACTGACCCGGCTGCTGTACGAGTACTGGCCGCGCTGCCTGCGCGATCCGAAGGCAGCGGCCCTCGACAGCGCTCTGACCGAGCGTCAGATAGCCGTCTACGCCTCGATCCTGGTGCTCGGCCAGACCCAGGGGCACTTCGCCCTCTCCGATCCGCCCCGGCAGCTCGCAGCGAACTTCGTGGCGATGGAGGACGGCTACCAGATGGAGATCCTCTCCGGCCGCCGCACCCGGGCCGAGGTCGTCGCCGCCCTGCGCGGCTACGCCCGCGCGGTCACCGGCCACGACCTCGGCTGAACCCGGGGAACGGGTGGTCAGCCGGCCAGGCCCGGCAGTACCTCGGCGCCCGGCAGTTGGGCGAGCGCCCGGCCGGGGAGGATCAGCTTGCCCCGGCGCCGGCCGCTGCCGACCAGGACGTACGGGGCCGCGGCCACGGCTTCGTCGATGAGCAGCGGCCAGCCGCCGGGCAGCCCGACCGGGGTGATGCCGCCGTACTCCATGCCGGTCAGCTCGACCGCTGTTTCCATGGGCGCGAACGAGGCTTTGCGCGCCCCCAGGTGGGTACGGACGGCCTTGTTCACGTCCACCCGGGTGGTGGCGAGGGCGAGGCACGCGGCCAGCGTGACTTCGCCACCGCGCTTGGCCGCGACCACCACGCAGTTCGCGGACGCCTCCGGCGGCACTTCGTAGTGCTCGCAGAACACCGCCGTGTCCGCCTTCCCGGGATCGGTGTCCACGTACAGCACCGACTCGGCCGCCTCCCGCGCGTCCCAGTTCTTCAGGGCGTCGGCCACGGGGGCGGCCAGGTCGCCGCAGACCTCCAGCGCCCGGAAGACGGCCGCGAAGGACCCGAACGGAGCATGCATCGACTCACTCATGCACCGGACTGTAACCCGTCACACCGGGAAGGGGAGCTCGGCCTCCTGCGTGCCGGCCGGGCTGAGGTGCAGGGTGCCGGACGGGCTGCCGGTGCGCAGTTGCCAGGGGTGGGGGCTGTCGGTGGTGACGTGGAGGCGGTCGCCGGTGCGGCGCACGTGGAAGCGGGCGGTTTCGCCGGGGCTGTCGGGGCGGGGGATCAGCACGGTGCGCTCGGCACCGTCGGCGAAGGCGTGCACCCGCAGTTCGATGCCCTCGGCCCAGGCGGAGACCGGGCGTTGGTCGTCCGCCCCCAGCGGAATGACGGAGTCGGGGCGGGCGAGCAGCGGCAGGGTGTGGAAGCCGTGCTGCTCCCGCACCCAGCGGGGGCCGGTGACCTGAGCACCGGTCAGCAGGTTGGTCCACGTCCCCTCGGGCACGTAGTAGTCGACCGTGCCGTCCTCGGTGAAGACGGGGGCGACCAGCAGGTCGTCGCCGAGCAGGTACTGCCGGTCGAGCGTGGCGGCCGCCGGGTCGTCCGGGTACTCGAGCACCATCGCCCGCATCACCGGCACCCCGGTGGTGTGCGCCTGCTGGGCCGCGCGTTGGAGGTAGGGCGCGAGGCGGTGCTTGAGCAGGGTGAAGGCGCGGGTGACTTCGACCGCCTCCTCGCCGTAGTCCCACGGCACCCGGTAGGACTTGCTGCCGTGCAGCCGGCTGTGCGAGGAGAGCAGGCCGAACTGCGTCCAGCGCTTGAAGACCGCCGGGGTCGGGGTGCCCTCGAAGCCGCCGATGTCGTGGCTCCAGAACCCGAAGCCGGACAGGCCGAGCGAGAGCCCGCCGCGCAGCGACTCGGCCATTGCGTTGAAGTGAGACTCGCAGTCGCCGCCCCAGTGCACCGGGTACTGCTGGCCGCCGGCGGTGGCGGAGCGGGCGAACAGCAGTGCCTCCCCCTCCCCCCGCTCCTCCTGCAGCAGGTCGAACACGGCCCGGTTGTAGAGGTGGGTGTAGTAGTTGTGCATCTTCTCGGGGTCGGAGCCGTCGTGCCAGAGCACGTCGGTGGGGATCCGCTCGCCGAAGTCGGTCTTGAAGCAGTCGACTCCGACCGCCAGCAGGCCGCGCAGCTTGCCGGTGTACCACTCCCGCGCGGCGGGGTCGGTGAAGTCGACCAGAGCCATGCCGGGCTGCCAGAGGTCCCACTGCCAGACACTGCCGTCCGGCCGCCGCACCAGGTGGCCGGCCCGCCTGCCCTCCTCGAACAGCGCGGACTTCTGCGCGATGTACGGGTTGATCCACGCGGAGATGCGCAGCCCCTGCTCCTTGAGCCGGGCCAGCATCCCGGCCGGGTCGGGGAAGGTCTCGGCGTCCCACTCGAAGTCGCTCCACTGGTACTCGCGCATCCAGAAGCAGTCCAGGTGGAAGACGCTCAGCGGGATGCCGCGGGCGGCCATGCCGCCGACGAAGCGGTTGACGGTCGCCTCGTCGTACTCGGTGGTGAACGAGGTGGTCAGCCACAGGCCCAGCGCCCAGGCCGGTGGCAGCGCGGGGCGGCCGGTCAGGGCGGTGTAACGCTCCAACACCTGCTTGGGGGTGGGGCCGTGGACCACGAAGTACTCGAGCGACTGGTCCTCGACGCTGAACTGCACCTGGCCCACCGACTCGGAGCCGACCTCGTAGGACACTCTTCCCGGGTGGTTGACGAAGACGCCGTAGCCCCGGTTGGTCAGGTGGAACGGGATGTTCTTGTAAGCCTGTTCACTGCTGGTGCCGCCGTCGGCCTGCCAGATGTCCACCACCTGGCCGTTGCGGACGAACGGGGTGAACCGCTCCCCCAGACCGTAGACCGACTCGCCTACTCCGAGCGAGAGTTGGGCCAGCATGTGGTGGCGGCCCACGGCGTCGGTGACGAAACCGGTGCCGCGCTCGCCCACCGAGGTCAGCGCGCGTCCGCCCGCACTGAACTCCAGCTGCCAGGGCCCGGAGGTGTCCACCCGCAGCGTCAGCTCGCCGGAGGACAGCTCCACCACCGCGCCGTCCCGGCGCACCTTCCCCGCTCCCTCCTCGGCCCCGGGCAGCGCGAACTCGGGGCCGCCCCGCACCGATCCGGCGTGATGGGTGGTGCGCACCCCGATCACGCCCTCGGCCGGGGACCAGCAATCGACGGTCAGCAGCGGGCTGTTGAGCGTGTCACCACGGCCGCGCACGTGCTTCACGGGCGCGTAGAGGGTCATCCGGTCCGCGCTCGCCCGGACGTCGGCGACCTCGGTGGCATAGCGCGCGGTGACGCCCGGGCGCATCAGCCAGTAGCCGTCGGTGAACTTCATCGGGCTGGTTCCTCCGTCCGCGCGCGGTGCGCGGTGATCAGGCCCCGGAACCAGTGGTAGCTGTCCTTGGGCGTGCGGGTGAGCGTGTCGAAGTCGACGTGGACCAGGCCGAAGCGCTGTTCGTAGCCCCGGGCCCACTCGAAGTTGTCCAGCAGGGACCAGACGTAGTAGCCGCGCACGTCGACCCCGGCCGCGACGGCCTCGGCCACGGCGGCCAGGTGCTCGGCCAGGTAGTCGATCCGCTGCGCGTCGTGGACCAGGCCGTCGGCGGTGAGGGTGTCGGCCTCGGCGGTGCCGTTCTCGGTGATCCAGACCGGCGGCAGCTGCGGGTGGCGCCGGTGGAGCTCGCACAGCAGCTCGGTGAACGCCTTCGGCACGACCGGCCAGCCCATGGTGGTGTGCCGGGTGCGGTAAGGGTCCAGCTCGGTGACGCCGATGTCCACGGCGGTGCGCTGCTCGGGGTCGGCCGCGCGGTGCGCGGCGGCGGCCACGGTGATCGGCCGGTAGAAGTTGACGCCGAGGAAGTCCAGCGGCGCGCCGATCAGTTCCAGGTCATCCGCTCTGCGCCAGGGGCCGTCGGCCAGCCCGCCCCAGGTCTGCCGCTCGTACGCGGGGTAGCGCCCGGCGAACAGCGGCTCGGTCCAGATCTCGTTGTGCAGGGTCGTGGCGCGGCGCTTTGCGGCGAGGTCCTCGGGGAGCGTGGAGGCGGCGTGCACGCGGTCGAGGTTGAGGGTGATGCCGACCTCCCCGACACCGGCCGCGCGCAGCTCGCGCACCGCCAGGCCGTGGCCGACCAGCAAGTGGTGGGCGGCCGCCAGTGCGCCCCGGCCCTCCCGGGCCCCGGGCGCGTGCCGGCCCTCGGCGTAGCCGACGAAGGCGGAGCAGTACGGCTCGTTGAGGGTGATCCAGCGCTCGACTCGGTCCCCGTACCGCTCGGCGGCCAGCGCCGCGTACGCCGCGAACGCCTCGGCGGTGGCCCGCACCCGCCAGCCACCCCGGTCTTCCAGCGCCTGCGGCAGGTCCCAGTGGTACAGCGTGACGGTGGGCGCGACGCCGACGGCCAGCAGGTCGTCGATCAGCCGGTCATAGAAGTCCAGACCCTTGGGGTTGACCGGGCCGGTGCCCTCCGGCAGCAGGCGGGGCCAGGAGATCGAGAAGCGGTAGCCGTCCACGCCGAGCTCGCGCAGCAGGGCGACGTCCTCGGGGTGGCGGTGGTAGTGGTCGCAAGCGGCGTCGCCGGTGGCGCCGCCGTGAGTGCGGCCCGGGGTGTGGCTGAAGGTGTCCCAGACGGACGGGCCGCGGCCGTCCTCCTGGTGGGCGCCCTCGATCTGGTAGGCGGCGGTGGCGGCGCCGAAGCGGAAGCCGGCGGGCAGCTCCGGGAAGGCCGCCCAGCCGTCCTGAGCGGGAGTGGTCATGCAGGGCCGAGTCCGCGCTCGCGCAGCCAGGCGAGCTGGGTGGGCGGGTTGGAGCCGCAGCCGCCGCTGTGGTCGGCGAAGGGCCAGACCGTCATGGTGCGGTCCGCGCCCCCGTAGTGGTTGAACGCCGCGTAGACGGTCGACGGCGGGCAGACCGGGTCCATCAGGCCGACGCTGAACAGCGCCGGGGCGGTGGCCCGGGGGGCGAAGTGCATCCCGTCGAAGTGGTCGAGGACGGCGAAGGTCTCCGCCACCTTGTGCCGGCTGTGCCAGCGCAGGTACTTGACGATCTCCGGGTACGGCCCCTCGAAGGCGATCTGCACGGAACGGCGGAAGTGGCACAGGAACGGGACGTCCGGCAGCACTGCCGCGATACCGTCCCCGGTCAGACCGGCGACGGCCAGCGCGAGGCCCCCGCCCTGGCTGGCGCCGGTCACCACGATCCGGTCGGTGTCGAGGCCGGGCAGCTTGGCGACGGCGTCCACGGCCCGCACGCAGTCGGTGATCAGGCGCCGGTAGTAGTAGTGCTCCGGGGAGTCGATGCCCCGGGTCATGAAGCCCTCGACCCACTGGGTGCCGTCGCCCTCGGTCCGGTCCGGGGTGTCGTGGCCCTGGCCCCGGCTGTCCACGACCAGCTGCGCGTACCCGGCGGCGGACCAGAACAGGTGCTCGGTGGGCAGGCCGCGACCGCCGCAGTAGCCCTGGTAGCTGACCACCACCGGCAGCGGCCCCTCGGCGCCGCGCGGGCGCAGCAGCCAGGCGGCCACCGGCTCGCCGTTCCAGCCGGGGAAGCGCACGTCCTCGACCTCGACGGTGCGCAGGCCGGACTGCTCGGTGACGCGCTCGGCCTTGACCGCGCCGTCGTAGGAGCGGGCCTCGGCGAGGGTCCGCTGCCAGAACTGGTCGAAGCCTTCCGGGATGGTCAACTCGGGCCGTTGATCGACGAGTTCGTCGAGGCCGAAGTCGGTGAGCGGCATGGGGATTCCTCCGGGCGGTAATGAGGGGTGAGCGGGACCTGCAGGAGGGCGGCGGCCCGTCCCCCCGATGGCACGGGCCGCCGGTCGGTGGGGGTGGGTTCACCCGGCCGCGGTGAAGCGGACGGCGGCCAGGCGGAAGTCGCCGTGCAGGGTCACGGTCAGGTCGTGGACGCCCTGCAGCGGGGCGACCAGCTCGGCCGCGCCGCTCGCCCACGCGTGGTGGTTGCCGGTGACGGGCACCTCGAGCTCCGCCAGGGACCGGTCGCCGACCCGCACTCCCAGCCGTGCCGCGCCGGTGCGCTCGCCCTCGCGGGCGGTCTCGGTCTCGACCCGGGCGGCCCCGGTGAGGTCCACGGCGCGGAAGAGCAGCGTGGCGGGCTGCGCCGGGTCGGTGGGCGTGACGGCGTCGCCGGCGGTACGGCTGGCGTCCACCAGGGTGGCGTTCTCGTAGTCGTCGAAGTCCACCGCCGGGATGCGGCGGCCGAGGCCCGCGCGGGGTGCGGGGGCGGTTCCGGTCACGGTGAGCGGCGCGGTGAGCACCGGGTGGCCGGCGCTGCGGGCGACGATCACCTCGTAGCCGCCGGGGTCGACGGCGAAGGCTCCGGTGGCGACGTCCCAGTGGGCGAGCTGCTCGGCCGGCAGCCGGAACGCCAGCTCGCGGCTCTCCCCCGGCTCCAGCGCGACCTTGCGGAAGTCGGCCAGCCGCAGCAGGGGCGCCTCGTACCGGGGCGCGAGAGCGCGGACGTAGACCTGGACCACCTCGCTGCCCGGCCGCTGCCCGGTGTTGGCCAGCGTCACCGTGAGATCGAGCGCGCCGTCCTGACTGATCGACGGCTGCGACAGGCGCAGGTCGCGGTAGGCGAACTCGGTGTAGGAGAGCCCGTGGCCGAAGGGGTAGCGCGGGGTGGGGCGGTGGTACTGGTAGGTCCAGCCCGCCTTGATCACGTCGTAGTCGAGCGGGGCCGGCAGCGGGTCGTCGCCCCGGTACCAGGTCTGCGGCAGGCGGCCGGCCGGCTCGGCCTTGCCGAGCAGGACGGCGGCCAGCGCGTTGCCGCTCTCCTGCCCGCCGTGCGAGGTCCACACCACGGCGGGCAGGTGCTCGTCGGCCCAGTCGAGGGCGTAGGGGTAGCTGCTCATCACGGCCAGCGCCGTCTCGGGGCGGACGGCCGCGACCGCGCGCAGCAGCTGCTCCTGGCCGTCGGGCAGCTCGATGCCCGCGCGGTCCTCGGTCTCCCGGCCGTTGATCATCGGGTGGTTGCCCAGCACGACCACCGCCACGTCGGCCGCCTCCGCGGCCGCGCGCGCCTCGGCCAGGCCGTCGCGCACCAGCTCGCGCTGCCAGCGCTCGGCCTCGGCGGCAGTCTGCCTGTGAGCGCTCACACGACCGTCCGCCGAATCCACGCCTACGTACCGCCCGGTGAAGACGTTGAACAGCACCACCTCGTCCGGGCCCACCGGTTCGAGCCGGAAGGTCTCCTTGACGAACCAGCTCTTGATCAGGCTCTGGTCGGCGGCCAGCACGTCGTCGTCCTGCAGGCTCAGGTAGCGGCCGGATTCGGCGTCGCGCAGGGTGAAGGCGCCGCCGCCCCAGTCCGTCAGGTCGAGGGCGGACTTGCCGAGCAGCTCGCCCGTGGTGCGCGAGCGCAGCGTGATCCGGTCCGAACCGTCCACCTGCAGCACGTCGGCGCCGGCAGCAGCCAACCCGGCCGCGACACCGACCTGGTACGGCATGGTGCCGCTGTACCAGTCCTCGAACAGGGTGTCACCGAGCGGCCCGATCACGGCGATCCGGGGAGCACGGGCCGCGTCCAGCGGCAGCAGGCCGTCGTTCTTGAGCAGCACCGTCGAATCGACGGCGGCCCGCCGGGCCAGCTCGCGGTGCTCGGGGCAGTCGATCACCTCGGGGCCGGTCCCCGCGTACGGGTCCAGCTCGGGGTCGAACTCACCGAGGCGGAACCGCAGTTCCAGCTGCCGCCGGACGGCGCGGTCGACGTCCTCCTGCGTCAGCAGGCCGCGCTCCAGCGCCTCGCGCAGGCGGCCGACCACCGTCTCACTGTCCTCCCCGTGGTCGGTGAAGCTGTCGATACCCGCCTTCAGCGCGGCCGCGTGGGATTCGGCGTGGTCATCGAAGTAGTGCTCCAACTCGACCAGGTTGGAGGGGGCTTCGGCGTCGCTGACCACGAACAGCTCGTGGCCGGTCGGCCGGGCCCAGCGGCGCAGCTCCGCCTCGATCAGCGGACTGACGTGGCAGGGGCGGCCGTTGACCAGGTTGTAGGCGGCCATCGCGCCGGTCGCGGCGCCGGCGGCGACCACCGGGCGGAAGGCGGCCAGGTCGTACTCCTGGAGCACGCGCGGGCGCAGCCCGGAGGAGGTGGTGCAGCGGCCGTCCTCGTTGTTGTAGGCGAGGAAGTGCTTGAGCACCGGGGCGGTGCGCAGGTAGACCGGGTGGTCACCGGCGAGCCCCCGGCAGTACGCCTCACCGATCCGGGCGGTGTGCACGGGATCCTCGGAGTAGGCCTCCTCGTTGCGCCCCCAGCGCGGGTCGCGCAGCAGGTTGAGCACGGGGGCCCAGGCCTGCAGCGAGTTGGCGCCGCGCTCGGCGGTGCCGATCGCCGGGGTGCGGTGGGCATGGAAGGCGCGCAGCTCGGTGGAGACCGCGTCGGCGACCCGGTGCACCAGGCCTTCGTCCCAGCTGGCGCCGAGGCCGACGGCCTGCGGGAAGACCGTGGCCTCCCCCAGCCACGCGACGCCGTGCAGCGCCTCGCTGCCGGTGCGGAACGGGCCGACGCCCAGCCTCGGCACGGCCGGTGCGTACTGGTGCAGCATCGCGAGCCGTTCCCCCGGTGCGAGCCGGTCGAGCAGGTCGTCGACACGCTTGCGCAGCGGCTGTTCGGGATCACGGAAGACGGGCAGGTCGGCAGCGGACACGGGAACGGAACTCAACGGGAACACCCTTCGATGGAGCTGGGTTCGGCGGTCGTTCATCGAAGCGCTTCGACGCTGACACGCTCCTGTTTCCCTGTCAACACCCCTGGAAACAACTGACTTTGAATTTGTTCAGGCTCTTGCCCAACTGGAAACGCGTCGTTAGTCTCGCCGAAACATCCAAGCGCTTCGACACCTTCGACACCTTCGACGAAGAGGGGCCACGCCGCCATGAGATCCGGGTTGAGCCGCAGGAGCTTCCTGAACACCGCCGCCACGGTCGCGGGGGCCGCCGCGATGACACCGCTGCTGTCCGCATGCGGCGACGGCGGCGGCCAGAAGGCCGCCGCGAACACGAAGGAGGGCCTCAAGTCAGCCCTGCCGACGTACGTGCCGAACGCCCAGGCCGTCAAGCCCGACATAGCCCCGGTCGCGGGCGGGGCCGACGCCGCCACCGACCCCGGCTACCTCTCCTATCCGGCGTCCCCGCCCGCCAGCGTCTCCGGAATCCCCGGCAAGGGCGGCAGCTACACCGCCGTCACTCCGCTGTGGGGCACCAACCCGCCGGTCGGCAACTCCTTCTTCCAGGCCATGAACAAGGCCCTGGGAGTGGATCTCACCATCAAGTCGGCGGACGGCAACCACTACGACACCATCGTCCCCACCATGACGGCCGCCAAGAAGCTGCCCGACTGGATCACCCTGCCGTCCTGGTGGGATCCCAACTTCAACACCGGCGAACTGACCGGCACCCAGCTCGCCGACCTGACGCCGTACCTGTCCGGCGACAACATCAAGAAGTACCCGAACCTGGCCGCCATCCCCACCAGCACCTGGCAGGTCGGAGCCTGGGGCGACAAGCTCTACGGCATCCCCTGCTTCTCCACCGGCTTCGCCATCGCCGGGCTCGTCTACTACCGCCAGGACGTCCTCGAATCCCGTGGCATCACCGGGGACCAGGTGAAGTCCGCCGACGACCTGATGAACCTCGGCAAGGAACTCACCGACGCCAAGCGGGGCGTGTGGGCCTTCGACGACGTGTGGACCTACCTCTACACCGCCTGGGGCGCCCCGCAGAAGTGGAAGCTCGACAACGGCAAGCTGGTCCACCTCTTCGAGACCCAGGAGTTCCTGGAGGCCCTCGACTGGCACTACCGCCTGGCGACCTCCGGCTACGTCCACCCGGACACGCTCGCCGGCAACACCGACGGCGCCACCCGGTTCTACAGCGGGAAGGTGCTCATCCAGGGCGGCGGTACGGGCGGCTGGAACCTGAGCGACCACCAGTCCGGCGTCGCCGCCTCCCCGAACTACCGCCGCGGCGGCTTCAACTCCTTCTCCGCCGACGGCAAGGGCACCACTCCCATCTACATGGGCGCCTCCACCAGCATCATCAGCTACCTCAACGCCGCCCTGAAGCCGGCCCAGATCGAGGAACTGCTCGCGGTCGCCGACTACCTCGCCGCGCCCTACGGCACCGCCGAGTACACCCTGGTCAACTTCGGCGTCGAGGGCGTCCACCACCACCGCGTGAACGGCGTGCCGACCTTCACGGACGAGGGCAAGAAGGACGTCCAGGCGCAGACCTACCCCTTCCTCTGCGCACCCGCGTCGGTGATGAGCAACCCGGGCGCCGACGTCGTCACCAAGGACTGCGCGGCCTGGCAGGCCGCCAACGTCAAGACGCTCACCAAGCCGCTGTTCTGGGGCATGAACTACACCATGCCGCAGCCGATCGCCGCCGCCGAGGCCGCGAAGTCCGTGAACGACACCGTGATCGACTGCTACCACGGCAAGAAGAAGGTCTCCGACGTGCAGGCTGTCATCTCCGCCTGGCGCTCGGGCCCCGGCGAGCGGCTCAAGCAGTGGATGACCGACAACGTCCTCGACAAGTACGGCACGGGGCAGTGAGCACCACGGGGTCGCAGAACTCCGCCCGGCTCGGCTGGCGGATCAGGCTGCGCCGCGACCGGTCGCTCCTGCTGATGACGGTGCCCGCCGCCGTCCTGCTCCTGGTCTTCAACTATGCGCCGCTGTTCGGCGTGGTCACCGCCTTCCAGGACTACGACCCGCTGGTGGGCGTCTGGCACAGCGAGTGGGTCGGCTTCGACCAGTTCCAACAGCTCTTCAACGACCCGGCGTTCTGGGCCGCGCTGAAGAACACGCTGTACCTGAGCTTCGTCCAGCTGGTGCTCTTCTTCCCCATCCCCGTAGCGCTCGCCCTGCTGCTCAACTCCGTGGTGAGCGAGCGGATCCGCAACTTCTTCCAGTCCGTGGTCTACCTGCCGCACTTCTTCTCCTGGGTGCTGGCGGTCACCATCTTCCAGCAGATGCTCGGCGGCGCCGGCGCGCTCAACCAGTTCCTGCGCCAGCACGACCTGGCCACCTGGGACATCATGACCAACCCGCACACCTTCGCGCTGCTGACCACCTCCCAGGCGGTCTGGAAGGAGGCGGGCTGGGGCATCATCGTCTTCCTCGCCGCGCTCAGCGCCATCAACAGCGAGCTGTACGAGGCCGCGGCGGCGGACGGCGCGGGGCGGATGCGGCGGATGTGGCACATCACGCTGCCGGGCCTGCGCGGGGTGATCGTGCTGATGCTGGTGCTGCGCCTGGGCAACGCCCTCTCCGTCGGCTTCGAGCAGTTCCTGATCCAACGGGAGGCCGTCGGCCACGAAGCCGCCGACGTCCTGGACACCTTCTCCTTCTACTACGGCATCGCCACCGGCGGCTACAGCTTCGGCGCGGCGGCCGGACTCTTCAAGAGCGTGGTCTCCCTCCTGCTCATCTGGGGCGCAAACAAGCTGGCCCACGCCTTCGGCGAGGACGGGTTGTACCGACGATGACCAACGCACTCACCATCAGCTCCCGGCCGGAGCAGGCCCGCACCGCGGCGGCCTCCCGGCAGCGGGCCCGCTCCGCCCGGCCGCCCTGGGAGGAGCCGCCGACCGCCGTCGGCCAGGCCGCGAAGGGGATCACGCTCGGCACGACGCTCGCCGTCATCCTGGTACCGCTCTGGATCATCGCGCTGACCAGCGTCTCCACCCCCGGCGCCGTCAACCGGGCCGGCGGACTGGTGATCTGGCCCGACGGCATCACCTTCGAGACGTACCGCCAGATGCTGGGCGACCCGACCGTACGCACCGCGCTGCTGGTGAGCCTTGGCGTCACCGTGGTCGGCACCGCCGTCTCGATGGCCGTCTCCGTCCTGTGCGCCTACGGCCTCTCCCGGCCCCGCTCGCTCGGGCACCGCTTCGTGCTGATGCTGCTGATCATCACCATGTTCGTCGGCGGCGGCCTGATCCCCAGCTTCCTGGTGGTCACCGGGCTCGGCGGCTACGGCCAGTGGTGGGCGCTGATCCTGCCGAGCGCGGTCTCCGTCTTCAACATCCTGGTGCTGCGCGCCTTCTACCAGGACACCTCCTCCGAGCTCATCGACGCCGCCCGGATGGACGGCGCCGGCGAATGGCGGATCCTCTGGTCCGTGGTGCTGCCCACCTCACGCGCCGTCACGGCGGTGACCACCCTCTTCTACGCCGTCGGCTACTGGAACTCCTTCTTCAACGTCATGCTCTACATGCCGACGGACAGTCAGAAGTGGCCGCTGCAGTACGTGTTGCTCACCTACGTCAACCGTGGCAACGGCCTGCCCGGCTCGGTCAACGCGGGTTTCGGCAGCACCCACGCACAGACGGCGCCGCTCTCCCTGCAGATGGCGGTCGTGGTCCTCACGCTGGTACCACTGGTGATCGTGTACCCGTTCGTGCAGAAGCACCTGCGCGCCGGTGTACTCACGGGCGCGATCAAGGGCTGAGCACCCAGGCCCTCATGCCCTCCACCGGAACCGATCGAGAGGAAGCAGAGCGATGGTGACACTCGCCGATGTGGCCAGGCACGCCGGAGTCTCCTCGAGCACGGTCAGCTACGCCCTCAGCGGCAAGCGGCCGATCTCCGACGAGACCAGGACGCGCATCGAACGGGCCATCACGGACTTGGGCTACCACCCCAACGCGGGCGCCCGGGCCCTGGCCGGCAAGCGTTCGCACATCATCGCCCTGGTCGTCCCGCTCCACCCCGAGGTCCACGTCCCGACGATGATGGAGATCGCCGTCACCGTCACCGTCACGGCCCGCGAACACGGCTACGACGTCCTGCTGCTCACCAACGACGAGGGCCCCGAAGGAGTGCGGCGGGTCGCCGCGGCCGGGCTGGCCGACGGGGTGATCCTGATGGACGTCCGGCTCGACGACGACCGCGTCCCGGTGCTGCGCGCCCAGGGCATCCCCGCCGCGCTCATCGGCCTGACCGACGACCTCGCCGGACTCTCCTGCGTGGACCATGACTTCGGCACGGCCGGGGCGCTCTGCGCCGACCACCTGGCCGACCTCGGCCACCGCGACGTCGCCTTCGTCGGCTACAGCAGCGGCGTCTACCGCCGCCACGCCGGCTACGCGGAGCGGACGCTCAACGGCTTCCGCGCCCGGGCCGAGCGGCGGGGCCTGCGCTTCCTCCACCGGCCCTGCGAGGGCACCTACGAGAGCACCGCCGGAACACTGGCCCGGATCTTCGCGGACCGGCCGGAGACCACCGGCTTCGTGGTCCAGAACGAGGCCGCCGTCGCCCCGCTGCTCAGCCTGCTGCGGGTGGGCGGGAAGACCGTCCCCGAGGACGCCTCGGTGATCGCCATCTGCCCCGACACCCTGGCCGAGCAGCACTCCCCCCGGCTCACCTCCGTGACCGGCCCGGGCAAGGAGCTCGGGCAGCTCGCCGTCGAGCAGGTGATGGCCCGGATCACCGCCGTCACCTCGGGCGGCGAAGCCCGGGACCAACTCCTGCTCACCCCGCCTCAGTTGATGCTGCGCGAGAGCACCGCACCGGCCCCGCGACGCCGTTGACACCACTACCGGAAAGACGGACACCCGATGCACATCCACCGGCTCACCGACCGCCTCGGCGGCCTCGCGTTCGGCGGCGACTACAGCCCTGAGCAGTGGGACGCCGACGTGTGGAAGCAGGACGACGAGTTGATGCACCAGGCCAAGGTCAACCTGGCCACCGTCGGCGTCTTCTCCTGGGCCCTGCTCGAGCCCGAGGAGGGCCGCTACGACTTCGAATGGCTCGACGCCCACCTGGACCGGCTGCACGCGGCCGGCGTCGCCGTCGACCTGGCCACCCCGACCGCCTCCCCTCCGCCCTGGTTCAGCCTGGCCCACCCCGACGCCCTCCCGGTCGGCCCCGACGGCACCCGGCTGACCCACGGCAGCCGCGACACCTACTGCGTCGCCGCCCCCGCCTACCGCCTGGCCGCCCGCCGGATCGCCGCCGCCCTGGCCGAACGCTACGGCGACCACCCGGCGCTCGCGCTGTGGCACGTCCACAACGAGTACGTGAGCCTCTGCTTCTGCGACCACACCGCCGCCGCCTTCCGGGTCTGGCTGCGCGCCCGCCACGGCTCCCTCGACGCCGTCAACGAGGCCTGGAACACCGCGTTCTGGAGCCAGCGCTACACCGCGTGGGAGCAGATCCTGCCGCCCCGCGCCAGCCAGTGGCACCGCAACCCCGGCCAGTCCCTGGACTTCAGCCGCTTCTGGTCCGACGAGACGCTGGCCGCCTACCGCGAGCAGCGCGACGCGATCCGCGCGCACAGCGACCGCCCGGTGACCACCAACCTGATGCTGCCCGGCTACCAGAACCTCGACCTGTGGGCCTTCGGTCGCGAGGTCGACCTGGTCTCGGTCAACCACTACCCCACCGCGCCCGGGGTCGACGCCGCCGCCCACGCCGCCTTCGACGCCGACCGGGCCCGCTCCCTGGCCGGCGGCGCGCCCTGGCTGCTGATGGAGTCGGGCACCAACACGGTCTACGCGGGCGGGCGCGTCCTCGCCAAGGAGCCGGGCGACATCCTGCGCCACTCGCTGAGCCACATCGCCCGCGGTTCGGAGGGCGCGCTGTTCTTCCAGTGGCGCCAGTCCAAGGCCGGCGCCGAGCAGTGGCACTCCTCGATGGTCCCGCACGCCGGGCCGGACAGCCGCACCTTCCGCGAGGTCACGGCGCTCGGCGAGGCCCTCAGCCGGCTCGGCGAGCTGGCCGGTTCCTCCGTCCGGGCCGAGGTCGCCGTCCTGCACGACTCAAACGCCTGGTGGGCCATGAACGTCGACGGGCTGCCCTCCTCCGAGCTCGACTACCTCGGCCCGCTGCGCCGCGCCCACCGGACGCTCTGGGACGCGGGCACCACCGTCGACTTCGCCCACCCCGAGCACGACCTGGGCCGCTACCGGCTGGTCCTCGCCCCGGCCCTGTTCCTGCTCACCGACGCGGCCGCCGAGAACCTCCGCCGCTACGTGGCCGCCGGCGGCACCCTGCTGGTGCAGCACTTCAGCGGACTGGTGGACGAGCGCCTGCACGCCCGCCTCGGCGGGTACCCGGCCGCACCGCTGCGCGAGGCGCTCGGCATCCGGGTCGAGGAGCACCGCCCGCTGGCGCAGGGCGCGGAGATCACGCTCTCCGACGGGTCGACGGCCACCGTCTGGAGCGAGTCCCTGCGCACCGAGGGCGCCGAGGCGGTGGCGGCGTACACCCACGGCATGCTGACCGGCCGACCGGCCCTCACCCGGCACGCCTTCGGCTCCGGCCAGGGCTGGTACCTCTCCACCCGGCTGGACGACTCCGGCTACCGCGACCTGGTCGGCCGCCTGCTCGCGGACGCCGGGGTCGCCGCCGAACTGCCCGACCTGCCGCCCGGGGTCGAGGCCGTCACCCGGTACGCGGCCGACGGACGCCGCTGGCAGCTGCTGACCAACCACCGCGCCGGGACCGTACCGCTGCCGGAGCCCGGCCACGACCTGCTCACCGGCGGTCCGCTGCACCAACTGCCGCCCGGCGGCTGCGCCGTCCTGCACAGGCCCTGAACACACCTCCCCTACCGAGGAAAGCCGTCATGACAGAGCCGCGTGAGACGATCCGCTGGGGCCACCGGGCCCTCCAGCTGGAGATCAGCCTGGGCGAGCACGGCACCCCCCGGCTGGTCCGCATCGGCCCGCCCGGCGAGACCGGGCCCGGCCAACTGCCCGGCGCACCGCTGCCGTTGGTGGAGGTGACCGCGGCCGGCCAGGGCCGCCACTGGTCGGGGCGCCACCTCGTCGACACCACCATCGGTGCGCGCCTGCGCCACCGCTCCCACCGCACCGCGCGGGAGGGTGACTGGCACCTGCTCACCGTGGAGCTCCACGACCCGCAGACCGGCCTGACCGCCGAGGCGCACTACCGCTCCCCGGACGGGGCGCCGGTGCTGCGCGGCGAGGTGGTGCTGCGCAACGACGGCACACAGCCGCTCCACCTGGAGTCGGCGGGCTCGCTCGTGGCGGGCTGCCTCACCGAGGGTGGGCCGGCCACGCTGGACACCGCCGATCTGCTGTGGGCGGAGAACGACTGGTTCGCCGAACTCCGCTGGCAACGCGAGCCGTTGCGGGTGTCCTCCCCCGACCGGGGCGGCCGCTTCCACTACCGCGCCGGGCGCAGCTCGCGCGTGGTGGCCGGGCAGGGCGTCTGGTCCAGCTGCGGCCACCTGCCGATGGGCGGCCTCACCGACCGGGTGTCCGGCCGGACTTGGCTGTGGCAGATCGAGCACAACGGCGGCGGCTGGCGCTGGGAGTGCGGGATCCGTGACGACTCGGCGTACCTGGCGTTGCACGGCCCCACCGACGCCTCCCACGGCTGGCGCCACGCGCTGGCGCCCGGGGCCGAGTTCCGCACCGTGCCGGTGGCACTGGCCCTTGCCACGACGGGCGGGCCGGACGGCGCCTTCGCCGCGCTCACCCGCTACCGCCGGGCCACCCGCCGCCCGCATTCCGACCACCAACGGCTGCCGGTGGTGTTCAACGACTACATGAACTGCCTGATGGGCGACCCGACCACCGCCAAGCTGCTGCCGCTGGTCGACGCCGCCGCCGAGGCCGGGGCGGAGTACTTCGTGATCGACGCCGGCTGGTACGCCGAGAAGGACGAGAACTGGTGGAAGAGCGTGGGCGCCTGGGAGCCCTCCACCTCCCGGTTCCCCGGGCCGGACGGGATCCACGAAGTCCTGGACCGCATCCGGGAGCGGGGCATGGTCCCCGGCCTGTGGCTGGAGCCGGAGGCGGTCGGGGTCGCGAGCCCGCTCGCCGAGTCGCTGCCGGAGGAGGCGTTCTTCCGCCGCGAGGGGCGCCGGGTCGAGGAGGCGGGCGGCCGGTACCAGCTGGACCTGCGCCACCCGGCCGCCCGGGCCCACCTGGACGAGGTGGTGGACCGCCTGGTCGGCGACTGGGGTGTCGGCTACCTCAAGCTCGACC
Source organism: Kitasatospora sp. NPDC002227 (assembly GCF_040296285.1). Taxonomy (NCBI): domain Bacteria; kingdom Bacillati; phylum Actinomycetota; class Actinomycetes; order Kitasatosporales; family Streptomycetaceae; genus Kitasatospora; species Kitasatospora sp. NPDC002227. Next base: position 50,632 of record NZ_JBEOWY010000020.1, on the reverse strand, counting down.
ACAACACCGACCCGGGCTCGGGCACCAGCGCCCACCCGGGCGAGGCCCCGGCGGCGGGTCTGCTCGGCCACAACCGCGCCCAGCTCGACTGGCTGGACGGCATCCTGGACCGGCACCCGGCCCTGGTGCTGGAGAACTGCGCCTCCGGCGGCATGCGGCTGGACCACGCCCTGCTCTCCCGCCTGCAACTGCAGTCCACCAGCGACCAGCAGGACTTGCTGCACTACCCGCCCATCGCGGTGTCGGCCCCCACCGCTGTCACTCCCGAGCAGGGCGCCGTCTGGGCCTACCCGCAGCCGACGGACTCGCTCGAGGAGACCGCGCTGACCATGGCCAACGCACTGCTCGGCCGGATCCACCTCTCCGGTCGGATCGCCGAACTCTCTGCTAAGCAGCGCGAGTTGGTTCATGAGGCAGTGGCCGCGCACAAGGCGATCCGCGCCGACCTGCCGCACGCCCTGCCGAGCTGGCCGCTCGGCCTCCCGGCCTGGGAGGACCCGTGGCTCGCCCTGGCACTGCACACCCCGGCCGCCACCTACCTGACCGTCTGGCGCCGCTCCGGCGCCGAGGCCGAGCGGCGCCTCACCCTCCCCCACCTGCGCGGCGCCGGCCTGCGCACCGAGGTGCTCTACCCTGCCGCCACCAAGGCCACCACCGACTGGCACCCCGACACGGCGACCTTGACCGCGACCATGCCGACGGCGCCGTCCGCCGTCCTGTTCCGGCTCACCGTCCAGTAACGGCAAGGGAGTTGTCCATGCCGCCGACAGCCGCGCGCGCACCGCCGCGGCCCCGCATCGATCGGAACACGCTTCGCGTCCGGGTCCGACCCCAAGCAGCCGCACCGGGCCCTCACCGTCCAGATCGCGGGAGTTCGTTCCCCACTCGAACGCCACGCACCCCCACCCACTGGAGGGACGCATGAACCTGTCCGCCCACACCTGTCATGAGCGCATCACCGCAGTCGCAGCGGCCCTGGCACTCGCGGCCACCGCCGCGATCGCCGCCGTCGCACCGCCCGCCGTCGCCGATTCGCCCGCGGTAACCGCCTCGGCCTCGGTGAACGTCTCGGTCGACGCCGCCCTGCAACTCGCCACCTTCCCCACCACCGGCATCGGCGTCAACACGGCGGTCTTCGACGCCACCATGAACGACTCCGCCACCCCCGGTCTGCTCCGCACCGCCGGCCTGGGCGTCGTCCGCTACCCCGGCGGCAGCCACTCCGACGTCTACCACTGGCAGACCGGCACCGCCTCCGGCGGCGCGTACGTGGCCCCGAACACCGGCTTCGACGCCTTCATGGGCACCATGCACAGCGCCGGCACCCAGCCGATCATCACCGTCAACTACGGCTCCGGCACCGCCCAGGAGGCCGCCGACTGGGTCAGGTACGCCAACGTCACCAAGGGCTTCGGCATCAAGTACTGGGAGGTCGGCAACGAGGTCTACGGCAACGGGGAGTACAGCAACGGCAGCGGCTGGGAGTACGACACCCACAGCAGCAAGAGCGCCACGACCTACGCGACCAACCTGGTGCAGTACATCTCGGCGATGAAGTCGGCTGACCCGGGCATCAAGATCGGCGCCGTACTCACCACTCCCGGCGGCTGGCCGGACGGCATCGTCGGCCCGGGCGACACCATGGACTGGAACCACACCGTCCTCTCCCTCGCCGGTTCGAAGGTCGATTATGTGATCGTTCACACCTACCCGGGCAGCACCAGCCCGGCCGACCTGCTCACCAAACCGCAGGCCGAGATCCCGACCATCGCCGGCACCGTACGCTCGCTGATCAACCAGTACGCCGGGACCAACGCCCCGAACGTCGGCATCGCGGTGACCGAGGCGAACGCCACCAGCTACCGGGACACCTCGCCGAACGGCCTGTTCGCGCCGGACACCTACCTCACCTGGCTGGAGAACGGCGCGTTCAACGTCGACTGGTGGGCCCTCCACAACGGCGTCGACTGCACCGGCCTGAGCACCGTCGAGGGGGCCACCGAGTACAACGACTACGGCATGGTCTCCAGCGGCGCCTCCTGCGAGCCCGCCCTGAACACCCCGTTCCCCGCCTACTACGGCACCCAGATGATCAGCAAGCTGGGCGCCCCCGGCGACACCCTGGTCAAGGCGGGCAGCTCCTCCTCGCTGCTCTCCGCCCACGCCGTCCGCGCCGCGGGCGGCGACGTGAACGTCATGCTGATCAACAAGGACCCGAACAACGCGGCCACCGTGAACCTCTCCTACAACGGGTTCACCGTCTCCACCGCCACCCCGACCGTCTACTCCTACCTCAAGAACGGCCACGCGATCACCGCCGCCCAGAGCGGCAGCGCGAGCACCCAGACCGTGCCCGCCTACGGCATCACGGTCGTTCAGCTGCACCCGGCCGGCGCACCCTGCCGGGTCGTCTACAACAGGAGCGAGTGGCCCGGCGGCCTGATCGGCACCGTCACCGTCATCAACAACTCGCTCGGCCAGGTCAACGGCTGGAGCCTCGGCTTCAACTTCGCCGGCGACACCACCGTCACCACCAGCTGGAACGCCTCGGTCACCCAGAGCGGCCCGAGCATCAACGCCGCGAACGTCTCCTACAACGCCTCCGTCCCGCAGGGCGGCAGCGTCCAGTGGGGCTTCAAGGGCGCCTGGTCCGCCGGCGACGGCAACCCGCCCGCCTTCTGGTTCAACGGCACCTCCTGCGCGATCGGCTGAGCCTCCCCAGAGCCCGTCCGGCCGGTCGCGCCGGGCGGCCCCGAGCCGGTGCCCCGGGACCTGACAGCCCGGGGCACCACCCCACCCACCACCGAAGGAACCGACCACGTGTCAGCACAGCCCGAGCTCGGCCCCACCGTGTCCAACCCGGTGATCCCCGGCTTCCACCCCGACCCGAGCGTCTGCCGCGTGGGCGACGACTACTACCTGGCCTGCTCCAGCTTCGAGTACTTCCCCGGCATCCCCGTCTTCCACAGCCGCGACCTGGTGCACTGGACCCAGATCGGCAACGCCCTGGAGCGGCCCAGCCAGCTGCGGCTGCCCCGCGAGATGCCCTCCTCCGCCGGGATCTACGCGCCGACGCTGCGCCACCACGACGGCCGGTTCTGGCTGATCGTCACCAACGTCGGCGACGGCGGCAACCTGCTCTTCAGCGCGACCGACCCGGCCGGCCCCTGGTCCGACCCGGTCCGGCTGCCCGGCGTCCCCGGCATCGACCCGGACCTCGCCTGGGACGAGGACGGCACCTGCTGGGTCACCGTCGCCGGGGTCTCCCAGGTCCGTCTGGACCTGGCCACCGGCGAGACCGTCGGCGAGGTGGAGCGGACCTGGTCCGGCACCCCCGGCGCCCAGGCCCCAGAGGCCCCGCACCTGTACCGGATCGGCGACTACTGGTACCTGCTGATCGCCGAGGGCGGCACCGAACGCGGCCACGCCGTGGCGATCGCCCGTGGCCTCACCCCGACCGGGCCGTTCGAGGCCTGCCCGGCCAACCCGATCCTGACCCACCGCGGCACCCACCGCCCGATCCAGAACACCGGCCACGCCGACCTGGTCCAGGCCCCCGACGGCTCCTGGTGCCTGGTACTGCTCGGCGTGCGGCCCGGCGGCGGCACCCCCGGCTGGCACGTGCTCGGCCGGGAGACCTTCCTCGCCCCCGTCGAGTGGGTGGACGGCTGGCTGGTCGTCGGCGAGCTCACCCCCGAACTGCCCGCCCCCGCCTGGCCGCTGCACCCCGTCCCCGCCGAGCCCGCCCGGGACGAGTTCGACGGCGCCGAGCTGCACCCGCGCTGGATCTCGGTCCGTGAACGCTCACACCACCTGTGCACCACGAAGGAACGATCCGGCTGGCTGACCCTGCGCGCCGTCGGCGCCTCGCCGGACGAGAACGACGTGGTGTTCGTCGGCCGTCGCCAGCAGCACCTCTCCTGCCGCGCCCGCACGCTGACCGACCCCGCCGAGGGCCGCGGCGGCCTGACCGTCCGGCTGGACGAGGAGCACCACTACGAGATCGAGGCCGGCGCCGGCGAGGTGAGGGTGTACGCCCGGATCGGCCCGCTGCGCACCGAGGTCGCCGCCCACCAGGTGCCCGCTGGTCCGGTGGTGCTCGGCGTCGACATCACCGAGACGCCACCGCGCGAGGCACGCTCCGGCCCGGACGAGCTCTCCTTCGGCTTCGAGGCCGCGGACGGCAGCTTCACCGTGCTCGCCGCCCTCACCGGCCGCTACCTCTCCACCGAGGTGGCCGGCGGCTTCACCGGCCGGGTCATCGGCATGTACGCCGCCGAAGGCACCGTCCACTTCGACCGGTTCGACTACGAGCCGCTCGCCGCCTCCTGACCACCCGTCAGGGCTCCCCCACCCGATCACACGAAAGGGACGACACCTCATGAACGCCCCTCAGCAGGCCACGCGCCGTCGCCTTGGCCGGACGGCCGCTTGCCTGGTGGCCCTGGCCACCACCGGCAGCCTCGCCTGCGGCACCGCGATCGCCGCTCCGGCCGTCACCGCCGAAACCCGGCCGGCCGTCCGGGTGCCGGACAACCCCATGGACGCCGTCGCCCGGATGCAGCCCAGTTGGAACCTCGGCAACACCCTGGATGCCATCCCCGACGAGACCTCCTGGGGCAACCCGCTGACCACCAAGGCGCTCTTCGACCACATCAAGGCCGAGGGCTTCCGCAGCGTCCGCATCCCCGTCAGCTGGTACCCGCACCAGTCCGAGACCGCCCCGTACAGCGTCGACCCAGCGTTCATGAAGCGGGTCGAGCAGGTGGTGGACTACGCACTGGCCGACGGTCTGTACGTCGAGCTCAACGTGCACCACGACTCGTGGAAGTGGATCGCCGACATCGCGACCGACCACGACAAGGTGATGGCGCGCTTCAACTCGACCTGGCAGCAGATCGCCGCCACCTTCCGGGACGAGCCGCGCACGCTCCTCCTGGAGAGCGTCAACGAGCCGCAGTTCAACAACGCCACCGACGCCCAGAAGACCCAGTACATGAACGAGCTCAACACCTCGTTCCACACCATCGTGCGGGGCAGCGGTGGCAGGAACGCGAACCGCCTGCTCGTCCTGCCCACCCAGGGCTGCACCCCGTCCCAGCCGCTGATGGACGACCTGAACGCCGAGATCGCCACCCTGCACGACCCCAACCTGGTGGCCACCGTGCACTACTACGGCTACTACCCGTTCAGCGTGAACATCGCGGGCGGCACCAGCTACGACGCCCAGGACCAGAAGTACCTGGCCGACACCTTCGCCCTGATGCACAGCGAGTTCGTCGCCAAGGGGATACCGGTCTACCTGGGCGAGTACGGACTGCTCAGCGAGCCCGACTCCGGCACCGTCGAGCACGGGGAACTGCTGAAGTACTACGAGGACCTCAACTACCACGCCAAGCTCAACGGCGTCACCAGCGCCCTCTGGGACGACGCCAACTACCTGGACCGCACCGCCCTGCAGTGGCGCGAGCCGGACCTGATGGCCCTCATCAAGACCTCCTGGACCACCCGCTCCGGCACCGCCGCCACCGACAACCTCTTCCTGCCGAAGTCCGGTCCGATCGCGGCGCGGACCATCACCCTCAACCTCAACGGACAGCGCTTCACCGGGCTCTGGCAGGGCGATCAGCGCCTACGCCTCAACCGCGACTTCACCCTGGACGGCGACCAGCTGACCCTCACCGCCGGGGCGCTCACCCGGCTGGCCGGCGACCGCGCCTACGGGGTGAACTCGACCCTCCAGGTCCGCTACTCGCACGGCCGGCCCTGGGAGCTCCACGTGATCTCCGCCGACCGCCCGGTGGTCTCGGACGCCACCGGGACCACCGCGTCGCTCAGCATCCCCACCCAGTACCGGGGTGACCTGCTGGCGACCATGGAGTCCAAGTACGCCGACGGCAGCAACGCCGGCTCGGCGAGCTGGACCGCCTTCCAGGCGTTCAACTCGGCCTTCGCGCCCGACTACGCGGGCAACGCCCTGATCCTCAAGCCCGACTTCCTCAACGCGCTCAAGGACGGCGCCCCGGTTGCCCTCACCCTCCACTTCTGGAGCGGCGCCACCGTTTCCTACCAGGTCACCAAGTCCGGTGGCACGGTGACCGGTTCCGCCTCCTGACCGTACTCCACCCCGCCCCGGCCGCCTCCTCCCCGGCGGCCGGGGCCTCGCCACGCCCCGAGATGCCATCCATGCCTGCCCTGCCCCCGCGCGTACGGTTCGGCGCCGCCTACTACCACGAGTACCAGCCGTACGAGCGGCTCGCGGAAGACCTCGACCTGATGGCCGAGGCGAGGCCGGCCGCCAGGTGCGGATCCTGCACTCCCGTCAGCTGCACGACGCGACACGCGAACGCGCCGACCTGGCACCCGAGTCGGCGGCGCAGCGCCACCCCGTGCTGGTCGTCCCCGGGCTCTACCTCGCCGAGGACTCGCTGCTCGACTGGCTCGCGGCCTACGCCGAGGCGGGCGGCCATCTGGTGCTCGGCCCGCGCACCGGCTACGCCGACCACGAGGGCCAGGCCCGCCACGAGACGGCGCCGCCGCGCCTGTCGGCCGCCGCGGGCGCCTGGTACGGCGAGTTCAGCAACCTCACCCAGGACCTCCCGGTACGCCCTGCCCCCGGCAGCCCCCTCGAGCTGCCGCCCGGCACGACCGCGACCCGCTGGCTCGAGGGCCTCACCCCCACCGACGCCACGGTGCCGGCCGAGTACGACCACCCGCACTTCGGCCGCTGGCCCGCCGTCACCACCCGCGCCCACGGCGCCGGGCGGGTGACTTGCGTCGGCACCGTACCCGGCCGCGCCCTGGCCCGGGCACTCGCCGTCTGGCTGGCCCCGGCGCCCGTGAGCGGCTGGCACGGCCTGCCGGTCACCGTCACCGCGACCACCGGGACGGCGCCGGACGGGCGGCGCGTGCACGTGGTGCACAACTGGAGCGGGCAGCCTGCGGAGGCCCAGGCCAAGGTGGCGCTGACCGACGTGCTGACCGGTGCCGCCGTACCGGCCGGCGGGCCGGTCGCTCTGGGGGCCTTCGACGTCCGGGTGTTCGTGGTCTCCTGAACTACAGCGGAGAAGCGGTAGACCGTGGTCGACCGGTACTCCTCCCCCGGACGCAGGACGGTGGAGGGGTATTCGGGGCGGTTCGGCGAGTCCGGGAAGTGCTGCGTCTCCAGCGCCACGCCCGCGTACCGGCTGTACGGGCGGCCCGAGCGGCCGGTCAGCGAGCCGTCGAAGTGGTTGCCGGTGTAGACCTGCAGCCCGGGCTCCGTCGTCAGGCACTCGAGCCGCCGCCCGCTCACTGGGTGGCTCAGCACGGCGGCTCGGCGCAGCCCGGCACCGTCCAGCACCCAGTTGTGGTCGAAGCCCGTGCCGGCCAGGCGGATCTGCGGCTCCTCGGCGGTGACCCGCTCGCCCAGCACCGTCGCCGTGCGCAGGTCGAAGGGCGTGCCGGTGACGGGGGTGACCGGGCCGAGCGGGATCAGGCCGGCGTCGACCGGCAGGTAGCCGGACGCCTCGACCCGGAGCTGGTGGTCGAGCGCGGTGCCGCTGCCCTCGCCGGCCAGGTTGAAGTAGGCGTGGTTGGTCAGGTTGACGACGGTCGGCGCGTCGGTGGCGGCGCGGTAGGTGATGGTGAGGGCGCCGTCGCCGTCCAGCAGGTAGGTCACCTCGGTGGTGAGGGCGCCGGGGAAGCCCTGGTCCCCGGCGGGGCTGTGCAGTTGGAGCCGGACTCCGGTCCGCCCGCCGTGCTGGACCGGGACGCCGTCCCACAGCCTGGTGGCGAAGCCGTCCGGTCCGCCGTGCAGGGTGTGGCCGCCCGCCTGGGTGGCCAGCGGGTGCGTGGCGCCGTCGAGCGGCAGCCGGCCGTCGGCGATCCGGTTGGCGTAGCGACCGGCCGTGGCGCCGAAGTAGGCGGCCTCGCCGAGCAGGTCCTCGGTGCGGTCGCTGGCCAGGACGACGTTGGCGTGCGCGCCGCTGCGGTCGGGCGCGTGCAGCGCCTGGAGGCGGGCACCGAGGCTGAGCACCTCTGCCGTCACGCCATCCGGCGAGCCGAAGGTCCACCTGGTGACGGGCCGTCCGTCCGGCAGTGTCGCCGCGGTCTCCTGGCGTACGGCAGCTGTCACGGTCACTTCCTGCTTCCTCGGCGGGACGGCTCTGGCGGGTGGCCTGTCGCCGCCGCGCGTTCCGTCCGGGGCAGGGGAGATCGTGCCGACGACAGACCAGGAGCATTGTTAGCGTTCACAAACTGGGTGTCAAATAACAGATCACCAGATGACCGCTGACCGCCGGGTGCCGGTGCTCCGCCCGTTCGCTCAGCGGCGGCCGGCTGGACCCACGCTGCGGCGCAGCACCATCTCCGGGGCGATCTCCACCCGGGTGCTGGAGTGCTGCACTCCCTCCAGCTCCTCGACCAGCAGCTCCAGGGCCCGGCGGCCGAGCTCGCCGAAGTCCTGGCGCACCGTGGTCAGCGGCGGGATGAAGTAGCCGGCCTCCGGGATGTCGTCGAAGCCGACCACACTGATGTCGCCCGGCACCGAGCGCCCCGCCTCGTGCAGGGCGCGCAGCAGGCCGAGGGCCATGTGGTCGTTGGCGCAGAAGACGGCGGTGGCTTCCGTCAGCTCCGCGATCCGCAGCCCCGCCTGGTAGCCGGAGCGGGCGCTCCAGTCGCCGCGCTCCACGGACGGGACGGGGGCCCCGGCCGCTTCGAGGGTCCGCCGCCAGCCCTCCTCGCGGTCCTGGCTCTCCAGCCAGTTGGCCGGGCCGGCCAGGTGGTGCACGGTGCGGTGGCCGAGGTCGAGCAGGTGCCGGGTGGCCGCCTCCGCGCCGGAGCGGTTGCCCACCGACACCATCGGCACCCGGGTCTGGTCACCCGAGCCGACCGCGACCAGCGGCACCGAGCTGGAGAGCCGAGCCACCGCGCTGACGGCGGAGGTCTGCGGCGCGATCACCACCACGCCGTCCACCCCCTGGTCGCGTAGCCGGTCCACGGCCTCCTGGACCGAGCGCCCGTCCAGCGAACGCAGACTGGTCACGCTCACGAAGTACCCGGCGCTGCGCGCGGCCCGCTCGATGCCGTCCAGCATCGACGCCGGGCCGTACAGGGTCGAGTCGAAGCTGACCACGCCGAGGGTCTGCGAGCGACGGGTCACCAGCGCACGGGCGGCGGAGTTGGGCCGGTAGTCCAGCTCCCGGATCGCGGCCAGCACCCGCTCGCGGGTGTCCGCCCGCACGTGCGGGGCGCCGTTGAGCACCCGGGACACCGTCTGGTGGGACACGCCCGCCAGCTTGGCCACGTCCGCCATCACGGGCTGGCGCTGCTCCGACCCGACACTGTCGGTTCCCACTCGTCGTCCCCTCCTCGGCTGCGGACCACAGTACGCGACCAGGGCCCGCCGGGAACCACCCGGAGCAGCGGTGGATCGACTTGGGTACCGGTGGGCTCGCGTACTCAACCGTAGTGAGTTGGCCCACCGGACTACGGCGCCGATCCGGATCATGACAGGCTTGGGGCAGGCCCTGACTGTCAGGGGAATCCGATTGGAGAGATCTGAGTCTCAACCGTGGGTGACGTGCACGAACGGGATCTTGTGGCCACGAACAGCCCATGGCAGGCTCGTGCCACATGATCGACGATTTCGCGAAGGACAACCTGCACGGACGACTGCGGCGGGACCGCGAGGCGCTGCTCTGGAAGCTCGACGGCCTGTCCGAGTACGACGCCCGCCGGCCTCTGACCGCGACCGGGTCCAACCTCCTCGGACTGGTCAAACACGTGGCCAGCGTCGAAGCCAGGTACTTCGGCGAGGTCTTCGACCGCCCTTCACCGGAACCGCTGCCCCGGTGGCAGGACTCCGACGGCAGCGATCTGTGGGCGACGGAGGACGAGACCCGCGATCAGATCACCGCGTTCTACCGGCGCGCCTGGGAGCACTCGGACGCAACGATCAACGAGCTTCCCCTCGACACCCCCGGCCACGTGCCGTGGTGGCCGGAGCCTGGCCCCAACACGAACCTGTTCGCCGTCTTGGTCCACGTCATCGGCGAGACCAACCGGCATGCAGGGCACGCCGACATCCTGCGCGAGGGCCTCGACGGCCGGACCGGGATGCGCCCCGAACACGAGCAGCAGATCGACGAGCAAGCCCGTGCGGCCCACTGCGCGAAGCTCGAGCAGGCCGCCAGGTCGGCCGCACCGATCAAGGCCTGAGGGTCGTCCGAGCATGGCGTGGTGGACGCCGTCGCCCTTGAGCCGGCAGCCGCGCAGGATTCTCCAGGTCTTCATCCGGGCGAGGACGTGCTCGACACGGGCTCGGACCCGCCTGTGGTCGTGGTTGTGCTCGGCCTGCCAGTCGGCGAGTTGTCTGTGGGGCACCTGCGTGCCAGCTCGGACGATCACCAGCAGTGCGCGCGACGGCCTGGACGCCGGGGAAGGGTCATTCGCCGAGCGCGACGGGGCTGAGTCCGGACGGCAGGTGGCGCACAGCTTGTGCCACAGCCTCGTGTGCGGTGGAGAATTGGCCGAGGTCCTGGCTGCTGAAGCCCCTGCCCACCCCGTACGTACCGTCGCTGTTCGCCATCAGGCAGGGGCCGACGGCGGTCAGGCGCGGGCGGGTGGTGGTCGAGAAGCGCAGCGCCCAGTGACTCGTGAACGGGTAGAGCGCGCGCAGTGCAGGCTCGGCGTACGCCGCCTCGATCAGGGCTTGGTACGTCTCCTGCCACGCGAACCTCAGCTCGCTAGCCTCCCGGCGCATGCCTTGCCACTCGGATTCCGTTAGGCGCGCGGGATCAGGATCGACGGCTGCACGATCGGGAGAGGTAGGCACGGCTCCTGATTGTGCCCGAGCCACCGATGGCTGCGAAGGGTGGCCCCGCCGGAGCAGAAGTCCGTCCCCCCGAACTCGGCCCGGCTGGCCAGCTGCCACAGCGACCCCGCGGTAACAACGAGACCATCCGGCCGCGGGAGGTCTCGATCGCTGTCGGGCAGAGATCGATGCAGCAGCGGCCGACGCCGACGGACCAGGTTCAAGCTGAGGCGGTCCGGTGCACCCCGGCGGCGAATGCCAGGATGTGCGGGACTGCGTCGCGCAAGCTCTCGAAGTGGTGGTGCACATCGTCGACCGGCGTAGCCGTGTTGACTCCCCACACCGTCATTCCGGCCCGCAAGCCGGACAGCACTCCGGACGGCGCGTCCTCGATGACCAAGCAGTCCCGCGGTTCAGCACCCAAGAGGGCAGCGGCCTGAAGATACGGAACCGGAGAGGGCTTGCCTTCCTCAACAGTGGCAGCGTCCACGATCACTTCCGGCATCGGCAGACCTGTCCGTAGGAACCGGCCACGCACCCGGTGCTCGTAGTTCGAGGTGACCAGTGCCCAGGACCCGGCAGGGAGAGCATGCAACAACTCCGACGCGCCGTCGAAGGCCGCGTAGACACCTGAGCGGACGTCCTCGTCCTCCAGTTCGTGGAGCGCAGCCAGGCACTCAAGCGGATCGTGCTCCGGAGCAACGGTCGCAAACGTCTCCACCGGCCTGGTCCTCAGGGCCACCTGGTAGACCTCGTCCGGATCCAGCGCGTAGAGCTCCGCCCAGGCTCGCCACACCTGACGCTGGTTGCTCACCGCGTCCATCAGCGTGCCGTCAACATCGAACAGGACATACCTCAGGCCGCTCGACGGCGCAGATTCCTTGGTCACACGTCGATCATGCCAGGCCAACGCCGGACGGCTGCGGGGCAGCCCTCACCTCGTGCCTTACCTCGGAGGCCGCTCTGGTCTCGTCCGGGCTACGACAGCGGCTGAGGACACCTCACTGTACCGGCAGGGGAAGGGTCGTGCGGCCGCGTGGGCGTCACGCGTAGGTGCGCAGTTCGGGCCAGGTCGTGCCCCAGGGGCGGACGGGGTCGGTGCAGACGTAGACGTGACCGCCCGATTCGATGGTGTGCACGCCGTCGGGGTTGGTGAGGGTGGCAGCTACGCGGACGTTCCGGAAGTACTGGCGCAGGTGGGCCTCATACCCGGGGGCGGATGCGGGGCCGGGGGCGATGGCCACCACGGTGGTGGCGTTCGGGTTGCCGGGGCCCCACCACCAGTCGGTGTTCTGGGAGCTCACGGCGGTGGGCAGCCCGGCGGTGCGGCCCAACTCGTTGATGGCCCCGGCCTCGCTGTAGTCCGCTGCGAAGATGACCGCGTTCGCGCGCTGCTCGGCGGGCAGCCCGGTCCACACCTGCTGCACGGTGCGGACAAGTTGGGGCCAGCCCTGGGTCTCCCCCGAGATCGGACTGGTGCCGTACGTCCAGGCCACGCCGGAGGCCGGCAGCACCGGCAGCACGACCACGGCCGACAGCGCGGCCGAGAAGGCGGTTCCGATCACCAGGCCGCGCAGCCGCTCCGGTCGGGCGTACAGCCACTCGTCGAGGTCGACCGCGCCGGCCGCCAGCAGGCACACGTACAGCCCGGCCAGGTAGTACACCTGCGCTCCGGTCGTCACGGCGAACAGGACGAACAGCGCCGCGTACACGATCACCAGAGCACGCCACAGCGGCCGGCCGGACCGCCACAGGAAACGCAGGCCCGCCATCCACAGCAGGGTCATCGCCAGGCAGGACATGCCGAGCTGCCCCACGAACCAGGTGAGGATGTTGCCCGGGCCGCCGTGCTCGCCGTTCAGCGCCCGCGTCATCTCGAACATGGCCCAGCCGTGGCGCGCCTGCCACCACAGGTCGGGCAGTACGAGCAGCGCGGCGATGCCCCCGCCCGCGAGCAGCCACCGGTCGGCCACGGTCCGGCGGGCCGGGCCGAGCAGCACCGCGGCCAGCAGGACTGCTGCGAAGATCGCCGCGAGGTGGTTGAACTCCGCGCCGAGGCCGACCAGCACCCCCGCGGCGAGCCACCACCGGGTGTCGCCGGTGCGGCCGATCCGCACGACCACGAACGCGATCGCCGCCCAGGCCAGCAGTTCGTACGACGTCGTGTTGGCGACGTGCGCACTGCCGAGCAGCACGGGCATGGTGCCCGTCGCGATCGCCGCCAGCAGCTGCGCCCGCCGCGCGCCGCCGAACTCCCGCGCGGTCAGGGCGCCCACGACCACCGTGCCCGCGGCGGCCAGCGCCGGCCACAGCCGCAGGCCCACCGCCGAAACCCCGAAGAGCGACAGCGAGACCCGGGCCAGCAGCGGCGCGAGCACCGGCTGGTCCACGTAACTCGCCTGCAGGTGCCGGGCGCAGTCGAGGAAGTACAGCTCGTCACGGTGGAATCCGTAACGCTGGGACAGCGCCATCAGCACGGCGAACACCACCCCCGCTACGGCGAACACCCGCCGGTCCAGCGGTGCTGTCCGCCCGCCGCCCTGCCCGTCGTGGGCCGCGGGCTCCACGTCCACCGTCTCTGCCGAGCTCATACGGTCATCCGCCGGATCGTGGCGAAGCCGCCGCCGAGCAGGACGGCGACGGCGGCGGCGAGGACGCCGGTGAGACCGGTGATGGTCACGGTGCCGAGGTAGTGGCCGATGGCCGTCCAGCCGTGCGCCCACGTCACGACGAGCGCGGCGAGGGCCAGCGCGCCGAGTTGTGCGGCGCCGAACGCCATGGTGCCGGGCACTCCGGCGCGGCGGTGGACCAGGCCGTGCCACATTCCGTAGACGAACATGAGGACGAACACTGTCGTTGCCGTGAGCCACGACAGGTACCAGGGGCCGTCGAGCAGGCGGGGGACGCGGAAGTAGGCCATGTTGATGCCCCATCCGCCGGTCGCGCGTTCGAGGATCCGGCCGATCACCACGACGAGTCCGAAGCCCGCGGACAGGGCGAGGGCCAGCGCGGTGGCGCCGAGGAAGTAGCTGCGTCGGCTCACCCCGAGCGTGAGGGCGAACGGCAACGCGCGGGCGACCGACTGCGCGCCCAGGACGAGCATGACGAGCGGGACCGCGACCAGGCCGCCGACCCAGCGGTGGTCGCTGTGACCGGCCGGGACGAGCCGCAGGACCACCACGTCGAGGACGAAGCCGAAGGCCGCCCACGCCCAGGGCAGTACGAGACAGGTGACGCGGTCGAGGAGCAGGTAGCGGACAACGGTGGCGATCGGGGTGGGACGCATCAGGGTGTCCTCACCGCCATGAGCTCGGCTCGGTCGTTCCGCTCGGCCGCGTAGGCCACGAGCTGCTGGAGTGTGGCCTGCTCCAGGCGAAGACTCAGGTGGTCGGCGAGTTCGCGGTCGCGGTCGTCGAGCCGGCCGACCATCACCGCCGTGGTCCGCGTGCCCATCGTGCGCCGGTTCAGCGTCGGGCGGCCGGCGACCAGCCGCTCCACGCTGCCGGCCTGGCCGGTGACGGTCGTGGCGGTGCCGCGCAGCTCGTCGGCGGGCGCGTCGAGGACGAGCCGGCCGTGGTCGAGGACCAGGACCCGGTCCAGGAGGTCGGCGGCCTCGTCGATGAGGTGGGTCGAGAGCACGATGCACCGCGGGTGGGCGGTGTAGTCGGCGAGCAGCTGGTCGTAGAAGAGCGTGCGGGCGACCCCGTCCAAGCCCGCGTACGGCTCGTCGAACAGGGTGAGTTCGGCGCGTGCGGCCAGCCCGATGGTGATGCCGAGGGCCGTCCGCATGCCGCGCGACAGCTTCCTGACCGGCCGGGCCGACGGCAGCTCGTACGCGTCCAGCAGCGTGCCGGCCAGGTCGGAGTCCCAGTTCGGGTACAGCAGCGCCGCCGCCGCGATCGCGTGCCGGACCCGCAGGTCGGGGTAGGTCTGGTCCTCCCGCACGAGGATCATCCGGCGCAGGACCGCGTCGTTCTCCAGCGGCTCGGCCCCGAACACGTGCACGCGGCCGGCGGTGGCGAACTCCTGACCGGCCAGGATGCGCAGCAGGGTGCTCTTCCCGGCGCCGTTGCGGCCCAGCAGTCCGGTGATGCACGGCGTGCCGACCTCGAAGCTGACGTCGGCCAGCGCCTGGTGGCCGCGGTAGCGGCGCTCGAGGCCGGCCACCGATATCGCCGGCGTCATGCGTCGGCTCCCGTCGTCACCCCGGCCGGGGCCGCTCCGGTCACCTGGACCGAGGCCAGCTCCTCACGCACCAGCCTGAGCAGTTCGTCGGGGCCGATCCCGAGCCGTGCGGCCTCGACCACCAGCGGCCGCAGGTAGCGGTCGGCGAAGCGGCGCCGCCGGGCCTGCACCAGCCGGTCCCGGGCGCCTTCCGCGACGAACATGCCGACTCCCCGTCGCTTCTCCAGCAAGCCCTCGTCCGCGAGTGACGTGAGGCTGCGCGCCGCCGTGGCCGGGTTGACCCGGTAGAACGCCGCGAGTTCGTTGCTGGATGCGACTCGTTCTCCCTCCGCCACCGATCCGTCGGCGATCTGGTTCGCCAGCTCGTCCGCGATCTGGGTGAAGATCGGGCCACCGTCGTCAAGCAGTGACATCATGCCCCCATTGCTCTACTGGTTCACTACTCTACTCATGAACCAACATACCAGCGTGACGGTAGGGAACATGACGCACAATCACCCAGTGCGCTGAGCGGCGGCCTCCTGCCGCCTGATGATCACGTTCACGCAGCGGTCAGGAACGGCCGGAGCGCACCTGCCGACTCCGGCAGACGGAACGTCAGCACCGTCGGCCGCCCCAGTCCCCGCTCCCCGCCGCACCGCCTCAGCTGCACCGGATGTCCGCGTGCAGGCGCCGAGTGTGGTCCAGGACGCGGACCGGCCCGGCCAGCCGGACGGTGGCCGCGAGGCGGAGGTCGGTGCTGGAGGCGGCGATCCGCAGCTCAAGCTCCCCCGGCTCCACGATGCGGCGGCCGTCGCGCCCGGTGAAGGACGCCAGATCGGCCGGGACGGTGACCCGGACTCGGGCCGCCTCGCCCGCGTCCAGGGTGATCCGCCGGTAGCCGATCAGCCGCTGCACCGGCTGGACCACGCTGGCCACCGGGTCGTGCAGGTACAGCTGGACGGTCTCGCTGCCGCCGCGCTCGCCCGTGTTGCGCAGTGTGAAGGCGAGCTCCACCGAGCCGTCGGTCGCCGCCTCGGCCCGCTCCACCGCCAGGTCGGTCCAGGCGAAGGTCGTGTAGCCGATGCCGTGCCCGAAGCCGAACGCCGGGGTGGGGTCGGTGCTGGACACCTCGCTCGGCCCGGCCAGCCGGGCGGCGAGGTAGGTGGCGGGCTGCACGCCAGGCCGGGCGGGGATGCTGACGGGCAGCCTGCCCGAGGGGTTGACCCGGCCGCTGAGCACAGCGGCGACGGCCTCCGTCCCGGCCTCGCCGGGGAAGAAGGTCTGCACCAGGGCGGCCGCCTCGGTCGTCGCGCGGCCCAGGGCGTAGGGCCGTCCGGCCAGCAGCACCGGTACCACCGGCTTGCCGGTGTCCAGCAGAGCATCGAGCAACTGTCGCTGCACGCCGGGGAGTTCCAGCGACTCGGCGTCGCACCCCTCCCCACTGGTACCGCGCCCGAACAGCCCGGCCCGGTCGCCCAGGGCCACGATCACCACATCGGCCTGCCGGGCCGCCTCGACGGCCTCGGCGAAGCCGGAGGTGTCCAGGCCGTCCACGCTCGCCCCGCCGACGGCCCGGATCTCGCTGTACGGGAACTCGGCGGCCAACGCCTCGCGCAGGGTGGGCAGTTCGATGCCGACCGGCACCTCGGGGTGCTGGGTGCCGACGTGCACGGGGAAGGCGTAGCAACCCAGCACCGAGGTCGGGGTGTCGGCGTTGGGGCCGATCAGCGCTATCCGGCGGGGGCCGCGCAGCGGCAGGGTGCCGTCGTTGCGCAGCAGCACCACGGCCTGCTCGGCGATCTCCCGGGCCAGGGCGCGGTTCTCCGGACGGTCCAGGTCGACCGAGCCGCGCAGGGTACGCGGGTCGTCGAGCGGGCGGCCGGCGAGCGCGGCCGGGACGGCGTCCCAGTCCGGGTCGAGGAGCCCGAGCTGGGCCTTCTGCACCAGCACCCGGTGCAGTGCCCGGTCGACCAGCGCCTCGGGCACCGTACCGTCCTCCACCGCCTTCCGCAGCGGCTCGCCGAAGGTCTTGACGGTCGGCAGCTCCACGTCCACACCGCTGGCCAGGGCGAGGGCGGCAGCTTCGGCCCAGTCACCGGCGACCCCGTGCAGCAACTTGAGGAAGGCGATACCGAAGTAGTCGGCCACCAGCGTGCCCTCGAAGCCCCAGGTGTCGCGCAGCAGCCCGGTCAGCAGTGCCTCGTCGGCGGCCGAGGGGATGCCGTCGGTGTCGGTGTAGGCGTGCATGACCGACCGGGGGCGGCCTTCGCGGACCGCCATCTCGAAGGGCGGCAGGATCACGTCGGCGCGCTCGCGCCCGCCCATCCCGACGGGGGCGAGGTTGCGTCCCGCGCGGGAGGCGGAGTAGCCGGCGAAGTGCTTGAGCGTGGCGACGATGCCCGCGGACTCCAGGCCCTGGACGTATGCGGTGGCCACCGTGCCGACCAGGTACGGGTCTTCGCCGATGGTCTCCTCCACCCGGCCCCAGCGGGCGTCGCGGACCACGTCGAGCACCGGGGCGAGACCCTGGTGGACGCCGACCGAGCGCATGTCGCGACCGATCGCCTCGGCCATCCGCCGGATCAGGCCGGGGTCGAAGGTGGCGCCCCAGGAGAGCGGGACGGGGTAGGCGGTGGCGCCCCAGGCGGCGAAGCCGGCCAGGCACTCCTCGTGCGCGAGGGCGGGGATGCCGAACCGGTTGGCGGCGGCGATCCGCTGCTGGCTGCGGGCGAGCGAGAGCGCACCGAGCGCCGGGTCGACCGGGCGGGTGCCGAAGGGGCGGGTGAGCTGGCCCAGCCCGGCGGGGAGCAGCTCGTCGAGGTCGGGCGGCTCCTCCAGGTCGTGCTGGTGCGGGGCGACGTCGCCGCCCTCCTCCGAGGCGCCGACCCAGACGCCGACCAGCTGGGCCAGCTTCTCCGGCAGCGTCATCTCGGCGATCAGCGCGTCGGCGCGTTCCTCGGGGCTGAGCGCGCGGTCGTGCCAGCGGGCAGGCGGGGCGGCCT
This sequence comes from Kitasatospora sp. NPDC002227, assembly GCF_040296285.1. Taxonomy (NCBI): domain Bacteria; kingdom Bacillati; phylum Actinomycetota; class Actinomycetes; order Kitasatosporales; family Streptomycetaceae; genus Kitasatospora; species Kitasatospora sp. NPDC002227. The sequence continues at coordinate 32,668 of NZ_JBEOWY010000020.1, read as the reverse complement.
GCGGGTGAGCGCTCATGCGAGGGTTCATGCGAGCGTTCATGTGAGCGTTCACTTTCCTCCGACGCCCATCAGCCCCTGGACCAGGGCGCGTCGGGCGAACAGGTAGACGACGAAGATCGGGAGCATCGACAGCACGACGGCGCTGAGCAGGCCGGGCACGTCCACGCCGTGTTCGGTCTGGAAGTTGTACAGGCCGAGGGTGATGACCTTGGTGCGCTCGGACTGGGTGAGGATCAGGGGGAACAGGAAGCCGTTCCACGCCTGCAGCGCGGCGAAGACCACCACGGAGGAGAGGCCCCCCTTGGAGAGCGGCAGCACCAGCTGCCAGAACACCCGCCACGGCGTGGCGCCGTCCATCGCCATCGCCTCGTACAGCTCGCCGGTGACATCCCGCATGGCGCCGGTGAGGACCAGCGTGCAGACCGGCAGGCAGAACGCCGCCGTGGGGAGGATGACGCCGAGCAGGTTGTCGTAGAGGCCGGCCTTGCTGATGACGTAGAACATCGGCACGATCACGGCCTGCGCCGGAATCGCCAGCCCCAGCAGGAACACCCGGAACACCGTGCTGATCGTCCTCCCCCGCGCCCGCACAATCGCGTAGGCGAGCGGGGGCACCACCAGCAGCACGATCCCGACCACGCTCACGGTGACCAGCAGCGTGTTGAGGAAGTCCTGGCCGAAGCCGCCCGAGAAGTCGTCCAGGTAGTTCTGCAGGGTCAGTTGCGAGGGGAAGGTCAACGGCCCCTGGGTGGAGTAGTTGGCCCTGGTCCGGAAGGTCGAGATCAGCAGCACGTACAGCGGGCAGCCGACCACGGCCAGCCAGACCAACGAGCCCAGCCCGGCCAGGTAGTTGGGACGCCTTCGCATCAGAGCCCCTCCGCGGTGCTGCGCATCTTGTCGTAGCCGGACAGTCGCACGACTACCAGTGAGATCAGCGTGGCGACCACCACCAGGATCAGCGCGATGGCCGATCCCGCCCCGAAGTCGAAGCTCTTGAAGGCCTGTTGGTACATGTAGTAGGCGCTGTTGGTGGTGTCGGTGCCGGGGCCGCCCTGGGTGAGGATCAGGACGGTGTCGAAGGTGGTGAGGCCGCCGACCAGCATCAGGACCACCGAGGTGATCATCGTATTGCGCAGCTGCGGCAGCGTGATGTGGCGGAACTGCCGCACCCGGCCCGCGCCGTCGATCGCCGCGGCCTGGTAGAGCACCGGCGGGATGGCCCGGGCGCCGCCCTGGTAGAGCAGGGCGTGCATGGGTGTCCACTGCCACAGGCCGACGAAGGTCAGCACGGCCACCGCGCCGCTCTGACTGCCCATCAGATTGCCGTCACCGAAGAGCCATTCCAGCTCGGACGGCACCCCGAAGTTGGGGTCGAGGATCGCGCGCCAGACCACCGAGATCGCGGTCGCGGACAGCAGCAGCGGGATGAAGAAGATCGCGGACAGCACGGCGCGGTTGCGCTGGTGACCGGCCGCCCACACCCCCAGCAGGATGCTCACCGGGGTCTGCACGACCACGCCTGCCACGGTCAGCACCAGCGTCAGCCAGACGCTCTGGGTCATCACCGGGTCGTGCAGCAGCTTGGTCCAGTTGGCCAGTCCGTTGAACCGGGGCGCCTCGACACCGTTCCAGCTGGTGAAGGAGAGCACCGCCACCAGCACCAGCGGCAGGATCGCGAACAGCAGGAAGAACAGGGTCGCGGGCAGTGCCCAGCCGAGGCCCGGGCGGGTCACGCCGACGCCGGTCCGGGCCCTCGTCCGCAGCCGGCGGCCGGACCCGGCCCGGACCCCGAGGGAGGAAGCACTCATGGCAGCTCCCCTCAGGAGGCGGGCAGGGCCTGCATGGCCTTGACGAAGCCGTCCACGTCGAGCTTGCCGTTGAAGAACTGCTGGACGGCGGTGTGGATCGGCGTGTTGGCGGCCGGCGGGTACGCCTGGTCCCAGGAGAGCTGGAACGACGGGGCGGCCTTGACCAGGTCGTACTGGTACTTCGAGTAGTCGGGGTTGGCGGCGGAGCCGAGGAACTGCTCGGTGTTGGTGGTGGTCGGCAGGTTGCCGATGGCCAGCTGCGCCTTCACGAACTCGTCGGAGTACATCAGCTTGAGGAAGGCCGCCGCCGCCTCGGGGTGCTTGGTCTTCTTCAGCACCGAGTAGAAGTTGTTGGTGTTGCCGACCACGGCGGCCGGATCGCCCTTGCCGCCGGCGATGCTGGGGAAGCTACTGTACCCGAGGTCGTTCTTGGCGAAGTCGGGGCTGGCGTCCTGCTGGGTGGCGTACTCCCACGAGCCCATCAGCTCGAAGGCGGCCTTGCCCTTGGCCAGCAGGGCCGGCGAGCCACCATCGGTGAACTTGACGGAGTCGAAGTTCGAGCCGAACGCCCCGGCGTCGACCAGCTGCTTGAGCATGCCCAGGGCCTTCTTGGCGTCCGCGCTCTCCCAGGCGCTCTTGTCCCCGGCCAGCGCCTTCTGGAACAGCTCGGGGCCGGCCACCCGGTCGAAGACGTACTCGTACCACATCAGGGTCGGCCACTGGTCGCCACCACCGAGGGCGAACGGGGTGATGCCCTTGGCCTTGAGCACCTGGACGGCAGCCAGCAGGTCGTCCCAGGTCTTGGGGATGCTCAGGCCGGCGGCGGACAGCACCTTCTTGTTGTCGAACAGCAGCACGGGCTGGGTGCCGCGCATCGGGATGCCGTAGGACTTGCCGCCGATCACCGCGGTGTTGAACACCGAGGGCAGGAAGTTGCTCTTCAGCCCCGGGTCCGCGGCGATCATGTCGTCCAACGGGAGCAGCAGGTCGGACTTCACGTACGGCTGGATGCTGCCGCCGCCCCAGTTGAAGAAGACGTCCGGTGCCTGGGGGGTGTTGACGATCGTGTTGAGCTTGGCCTGGTAGTCCGCGCCGGGGATGGTGTCCAGCACGGCCTTGACCTTCGAGGTCTTGTTGAAGGTCTCGACCAGCTGCTTCTCCACCTTGTTGCTGGCGTCCCCGTAGACCAGCACGTGGATCGTGCCGGAGTCCCCGCCGGCGGAGGGGGAACCGCCACTGCCGCAGGCCGTCATCCCCGTCAGGGCCACGGCCAGGCCGAGTGCGGCAGCGAAAGAACGCCTCTTCATCAGAACTCCCCTGAAAGTTTCGATCTGATTGCCGAAATCTCTGTGGCCCGGACGCTAGGTTGCGGGCAGGTTGCGGGTCAACCCCTCGGGCCGAGGGTTACGGAAGCGTGATCCGCCGGGGTCGGCATGGACCCGCACCCCAGCATCCGGCTCACCGAATCTTTCGACGGCCACCCCACCCCCTTGCCGCCCTGATCTCGGAACACTAATTTGTTGCCCGGCCTGATGAATAGGGCCTCTCCCGAACCCTGGGCGTGAACTGATGACCACCACCGGCCCGTTGACCAACTGGGCGGGAAACCTCGCCTTCGGCGCACGCGCCCTGCACCGGCCCCGCTCCGTGGACGAGCTGCAGGAGCTGGTCCGGCGCAGCGCCCGCCTCCGGGCCCTGGGCAGCGGCCACTCCTTCAGCACCGTCGCCGACGCCGAGGGCGACCTCGTCCTCCTGGACGGCCTGCCCGCCCGGATCGACCTCGCGCCGGACGCCCGCACCGTCACCGTCTCCGCCGCCACCCGCTACGCGGAGCTGGCCGTCGCACTCCAGGCGGCCGGCCTGGCGCTGGAGAACCTGGCCTCGCTGCCGCACATCTCCGTCGCCGGCGCCACCGCGAGCGGCACGCACGGCTCCGGCGACCGGCTCCGGTCGCTGTCCTCCGCCGTACGGTCGCTCGAAGTCATAGGAGCCGACGGTGAGTTGACCACGCTCACCCACCCGGGCGCGGTGGTCCACCTGGGCGCGCTCGGCATCGTCACCGCGCTCACCCTGGCGGTGGTCCCCACCTTCGACCTGCGGCAGTACGTCCATGTCGGCCTGGCGCTCGCCGACTACTCGACCCACCTGGACGAGATCCACGCCACCGGTTACAGCGTCAGCCTGTTCACCGACTGGGGGTCGGACACCGGCCGGGTCTGGGTCAAGCAGCTCGCCGACGGCAGCCCCGGCGCGGCCGTTCCCGGTGCCCGGCCGGCCGAGGGGCCCGAGCACCCGGTGCCGGGGATGCCGGCCGTCAACTGCACGCCCCAGCTGGGGGTTCCGGGCCCCTGGCACGAGCGGCTGCCGCACTTCCGGCCCGAGTTCACCCCAAGCAGCGGCGCGGAGCTCCAGTCCGAGTTCCTGCTTCCCCGCGCGGCCGCCGCGGCGGCCGTCACGGAGCTGCGCGCGCTGGGGGCCCGGTTGGCACCCGTCCTGCACATCTCCGAGGTCCGCACGGTCGCGGCGGACGAACTGTGGCTGAGCCCGTCCTACGGGCGAGCCTCGGTGGCGTTCCACTTCACCTGGAAGCCCGACCTCGCCGCGGTCGCCCCGGTGCTCGGCGCGGTCGAGCGGGCCCTGCTGCCGCTGGGCGGCCGCCCGCACTGGGGCAAGCTGGCGCTCTCGGCCCGGGCCGCGAGCGGCTACGAACGCCTGCCGGACTTCCTGGCTCTGCGCCGGGAGCTGGACCCGGACGGGAAGTTCGGCAACCGGTTCACCGACGCGCTCCGCAGCACCGATGACTGAACCGGCCACTTCGGCGGCAAACTTTCGCAGGCCGACCCGGTGTAACTTTCAGCGTTCCGACCCCGCGCCGACCGGGGTCCCAGACCGGCATCAGGCGCTGCTCCCCTGACCTCGGCCTTTCCGTACCGAATCGGACCAACCCGCCTCCGAATCTATCGGCGAGAGCGTCGAAAGCATTGACAGCCTGTCGGGCCACGACCAACACTGGCGCCGTCGACGAGTCCGAACGGCCCTGACTCCGGGCCGCTTTCGCCAACCTCCCGTGGGCGCGACGAGGTTGATGACAAGTCGAGGTCGTGCACCGCCGCGCGACACCGTCCGGCCGACCACCCACGGCCGCCGGTGGCGCGGGGGTGCACACCCTCCCCACCCATCGGCAGGACGGATCGAGCTCGTGAACTCCCCCCATCCCAAGAGCCGCAGTACCGGAAGCACCGGCCGCGTCCGGCGGGTCGCCGGCAAGGCACGCCTCCTCGCACCGGCCCTCGCGGCCGTGCTGCTCCTGCCCGGCACCGCCGACGCCGCGACCGTCACCACGAACCAGACCGGCACCGACGGCGGGTACTTCTACTCGTTCTGGACCGAGGGCAGTGGCGCGGTCTCGATGTCCCTGAACGGCGGCGGCAACTACGGGACCTCCTGGACCAACGCGGGCAACTTCGTCGCCGGAAAGGGCTGGAGCACCGGCTCGCGCAACCCGGTGACCTACTCGGGCACCTGGAGCACCAACGGCAACGCGTACCTGTCGCTCTACGGTTGGAGCACCAACCCGCTGGTCGAGTACTACATCGTCGACAACTACGGCTCCTACCGGCCCTCCGGAGCGTACAAGGGCACCGTCACCAGCGACGGCGGCACCTACGACATCTACGAGACCACGCGGTACAACGCCCCCTCGATCGAGGGCATCAAGACCTTCAACCAATACTGGAGCGTCCGGCAGACCAGGCGGACCGGCGGCACCATCACCGTCGGGAACCACTTCGACGCGTGGGCCAGGTCCGGCATGAACCTCGGCACCATGAACTACGAGATCCTGGCCACCGAGGGCTATCAGAGCAGCGGCAGCTCCAACATCACCCTGGGCTCCTCCGGCGGTGGCACGGGCGGTGGCGGCTGCACCGCGACGCTCTCCGCGGGCGCCTCGTGGAGCGACCGCTACAACCTGAACGTCTCGGTCACCGGATCGACCACCTGGAAGGTGACCGTGAAGGTCCCCTCCCCGGAGCAGCTCAGCTCGACCTGGAACATCAACGCGTCCTACCACGACGCCCAGACCCTCGTCGCCACCCCCAACGGCGCGGGCAACAACTGGGGCATGACCGTGATGAAGAACGGCAGCACCACCTGGCCCACGCTGTCCTGCAGCACGAGCTGACGAGCTCGGGGGTGTTGGCGCTGATAGTTGTGTTGATGCCAACCTTGTTAGCGCTAACACCCACTCGCCAGGACAGTACCGCGAGAGGCATCCCCCACACGCGAGGAGAAATCCGTCATGCCACGACTCGCCCAGAACCCCCTGCTCCGCAAGACCCTGGCGGCCGCCGCCTGCCTGACCGTCAGCTCGGTCGCCACCCTCACCGCGACCCCGGCGGCCCAGGCCGCCGGCGCGACCACGCTGGGTGCGGCAGCGGCCGACAGCGGACGCTACTTCGGCACGGCAGCGGCCTCCGGCCGCCTCGGAGACTCGACGTACTCCACCATCCTCGACCGGGAGTTCAACATGATCACCCCGGAGAACGAGATGAAGTGGGACACCACCGAACCCTCCCGCGGTTCGTTCAACTTCGGCCCCGGCGACTCGATCGTGGGCCACGCCACCGCGCACGGCCAGAAGATGCGAGGCCACACCCTGGTCTGGCACTCCCAACTGCCCGGCTGGGTCAGCTCGATCGGCGACGCCAACACCCTGCGCAGCGTGATGGACAACCACATCACCACCGAGGCGACCCACTACAAGGGCAAGATCTACGCCTGGGACGTGGTCAACGAGGCCTTCGCCGACGACGGCAGCGGCCGCCACCGCGGCTCGGTGTTCCAGAACCTGCTGGGTGACGGCTTCATCGAGGAGGCCTTCCGCACCGCCCGGAGCGCCGACTCCTCCGCCAAGCTCTGCTACAACGACTACAGCATCGAGAACTGGACCGACGCCAAGACCCAGGGCGTCTACCGCATGGTCAAGGACTTCAAGTCCCGCGGCGTGCCGATCGACTGCGTCGGCTTCCAGAGCCATTTCGGCGCCGGCGGCCCGCCCGCCTCCTTCCGGACCACCCTGGCCAACTTCGCCGCACTCGGCGTGGACGTCCAGATCACCGAGCTCGACATCGCCCAGGCCTCCCCCACCGCGTACGCCGCCACCGTCCAGGCCTGCCTCGACGTCGCCCGCTGCGCCGGCCTCACGGTCTGGGGCATCCGCGACAGCGACTCGTGGCGCAGCGGCGAGAACCCGCTGCTGTTCGACGCAGGCGGCAACAAGAAGGCCGCCTACAACGCGGTGCTCACCACCCTCGGCGGAGCAAGTGGCGGCACACCCGGCGGTGGCATCACCTCCGGCGCCGTCTACACGATGTCCGACGCGGCCGCCGGTCGCGTGCTCGACGAGCCCGCCGGACAGAACGGCAACGGCACCCAGCTCCAGGTCTGGGACGCCAGTGGCGCCACCAACCAGCAGTGGCGCGCCAACCAGAACGGTGACGGCTCCTGGACCTTCACCGGCATCGCCAGCGGCCGTGTCCTGGACGAGCCGGGCGGCCAGGCCGGCAACGGGACGCGGATGCAGGTCTGGGACGCCAACGGCGGTGCCAACCAGCACTGGAAGGCCGCCCGGAACGGTGACGGCTCCTACACCCTCACCAACGCCGCGAGCGGCCGGGCGCTGGAGCTCCCCGGCGGCCAGACCGCCAACGGCAGTCCCGTCCAGGTCTGGGACCTCAACAACGGCGCCAACCAGCACTGGAACTTCCGCTGAGCCGAGCCGCCGGTCTCTTTCCTGCGGGTCCGTGTGAGCGCTAACACGCCCGTCGCTCACACGGCCTCGCGGAACAACCCCACCCATTCCTAGCGAGAGGTCTCCCCATGCCCCGACGAACCCCCCGCCGCAGGCAGCTCGCCGCCGTGCTCACCGCCGCCGCCTCAGCCGTGGCGGCCCTGGCGACGACGCTCGTCGCAGTCCCCACCGCGCAGGCCGCGACCACCGGCGCCCTGCGCGGCACGGGCTCCGGCCGGTGTCTCGACGTGCAGAACGCCGCCCAGAGCGACGGCGCGGCCCTGCAGATCTACGACTGCTCCGGCGGCGCCAACCAGCAGTGGACGCTGACCTCCGGCAACCAGCTGACCGTGTACGGCAACAAGTGCCTGGACGTACCGGGCCACGCCACCACCGCCGGCACCCGGGTGCAGATCTGGAGCTGCAGCGGCGGGGCCAACCAGCAGTGGCGGGTGAACTCCGACGGCACGATCGCGGGCGTCGAGTCGGGGCTGTGCCTGGACGTCACGGGTGCCGGCACGGCCAACGGCACGGCCGTGGAGCTCTGGAACTGCAACGGCCGCAGCAACCAGCAGTGGAGCGGCCTGTCCGGCGGCAGCGGCGGCACGTGTGCGCTCCCCTCCTCGTACCGGTGGAGCTCGACCGGCGTGCTGGCGCAGCCGGCGAACGGGTGGGCCTCGGTGAAGGACTTCACCGACGTGGTCTACAACGGCAAGCACCTGGTCTACGCCTCGAACGTGTCGGGCTCCTCGTACGGCTCCATGATGTTCAGCCCCTTCACCAACTGGTCGGACATGGCCTCCACCGCCCAGACCGGGATGGGCCAGGCCGCAGTGGCACCCTCGCTGTTCTACTTCGCGCCCAAGAACATCTGGGTGCTCGCCTACCAATGGGGCCAGTGGCCGTTCATCTACCGCACCTCGAGCGACCCGACCAACCCCAACGGCTGGTCCGCGCCGCAGCCCCTGTTCACCGGCAGCATCCCGAACTCCGGCACCGGCCCGATCGACCAGACCCTGATCGCCGACGGCCAGAACATGTACCTGTTCTTCGCCGGTGACAACGGCAGCATCTACCGGGCGAGCATGCCGATCGGCAACTTCCCGGGCAGCTTCGGATCCTCCTACACCACGGTCATGAGCGACTCGGTGGACAACCTCTTCGAGGCACCGCAGGTCTACAAGGTCAAGGACCAGAACCAGTACCTCATGATCGTCGAGGCACAGGGCTCGGGCGGCCGCTACTTCCGCTCCTTCACCGCCAGCAGCCTCAGCGGCTCCTGGACCCCGCAGGCCGCCGCCGAGAGCAGCCCCTTCGCCGGCAAGGCCAACAGCGGCGCCAACTGGACCAACGACATCAGCCACGGCGACCTGGTCCGCAACAACCCCGACCAGACCATGACCATCGACCCCTGCAACCTGCAGTTCCTCTACCAGGGCAAGTCGCCCACCGCGACCGGGCCCTACGACCAGCTGCCGTGGCGGCCGGGCGTCCTGACCCTGCAGCACTGACCCGGTAGCACCGCGAGGAGCCCCGGCCGCCCTCCGGCCGGGGCTCCTCGCGGTGCTCGTCGTCTCCGGAAACGGCGACGACGCCCGCACGAGTGCGGGCGTCGTCGGCCTGAATATGACGGTACGTCAGAGACGCTGGGCCAACCGGTGGTAGGCCTGGTTCCAGCGCAGCTCGCGGGTGAAGCCGCGCATGGTGGTGTCGTCGTCGATCACCACCAGTTCGGTGGCGAGCATCTCGGCGAGGTCGTCCAGCTCCTCGGTGCCGACAGCGCTGGAGAGTACGGTGTGGTGGGGGCCACCGGCCGTCAGCCAGGCCTCGGTGGAGGTCCGCAAGGACGGCCGGGGCTGCCAGACGGCGCGGGCGACGGGCAGGTTCGGCAGCGCGGCCAGGGGCTCGACCACGTCGATCTCGTTGGCGACCAGCCGGAACCGGTCGCCCAGATCGGCGAGTCCGACCACCACGGCCGGGCCGAGCCGGGCGTCGAAGACCAGGCGCACCGGATCCTCGCGGCCGCCGATGCCCAGCGGGTGGACCTCGCAGGACGGCGCGGCGGCGGCGATCGACGGGCAGACCTCCAGCATGTGCGCGCCGAGGATCAACTCCCGTCCCGGTTCCAGGTGGTAGGTGTAATCCTCCATGAAGGAGGTCCCGCCGGGCAGGCCGGTGGCCACGGTCTTGAGCGTGCGCAGCAGGACCGAGGTCTTCCAGTCGCCCTCACCGCCGAACCCGTAGCCGTCGGCCATCAGCCGCTGCACGGCCAGGCCGGGCAGCTGGCGCAGCCCGCCGAGGTCCTCGAAGTTGGTGGTGAAGGCGCCGAACCCGCCGGCCACCAGGAAGCCGCGCAGGCCGAGCTCGATCCGGGCGGCGTAGCGCAGCGACTCGTGCCGCTCCCCGCCGGCGCGCAGCTCGGGGGCGAGGCGGTAGAACTCGTCGTACTCCTTGACCAGGGCGGTGACCTCGTCCTCGGAGGCCGAGTCCACGGCAGCCACCAAATCGTTGACGCCGTAGGTGTTGACGGAGACGCCGAACCGCAGCTGGGCCTCGACCTTGTCACCCTCGGTGACGGCGACATCGCGCATGTTGTCGCCGAACCGGGCCAGCTTGAGCGAGCCGAGGTCGGCGCGGCCGGCCGCCGCGCGGGACCAGGTGGCGATCCGGCGGGCCACCGCAGGGTCGCTCACGTGTCCGGCGACGGTCTTGCGGGCCACGCCGAGGCGGGACTGGATGTACCCGAACTCGCGGTCGCCGTGGGCGGCCTGGTTCAGGTTCATGAAGTCCATGTCGATGGTGGCCCACGGCAGGTCGCGGTTGGCCTGCGTGTGCAGGTGCAGCAGGGGCTTGCGCAGCGCGTCGAGGCCCGCGATCCACATCTTGGCGGGCGAGAAGGTGTGCATCCAGGCGATCAGGCCGGCGCAGGCGTCGTCGGCGTTCGCCTCCAGGCAGATCCGACGGATCGAACCGGCGTCGGTGAGCACCGGCTTCCAGACCAGCCGGACCGGCAGCCCGGCCGCGGTCAGCTGCTCGACGACCTGCCGGGACTGCTCGGCGACCTGCTGGAGCGTCTCCTCGCCGTACAGGCCCTGGCTGCCGGTGAGGAACCAGATCTCACGCCCGGTGAAAACCTCGGTCACTTTGCGGTACTCCTTCACTGGGCAGCGGGCTGCTGGCCGTAGACGTTCTGGTAGCGGTAGTTGAGCCGGTCGATGTCCGCCTGGGCGATCGGCAGCGGCTCGCCGAGCTGGCGGGAGACGTGGACGGTGCGGGCCACGTCCTCACACATCACGGCGGCCTTGACCGCCGCCTTGGCGTCCTTGCCGATGGTGAAGACGCCGTGGCTCTTCATCAGCACGGCGGGCGAGCGGTGGCCGTCCAGGGTCTCCACGATGCCGCGCCCGATGGAGTCGTCCCCGATCAGGGCGAACGGCCCGACGGGGATCTCGGCGCCGAACTCGTCGGCCATCGCGGTGAGTACGCACGGCACCGGCTCGCCACGCGCCGCCCAGGCGCTGGCATAGGTGGAGTGGGTGTGCACCACGCCCCCGACGTCGGGGCGGTGACGGTAGACGTAGGCGTGGGCGGCGGTGTCGGAGGAGGGTGAGTGCTCGCCCTCGACGACCTTGCCGTCCAGGTCGCACAGGATCATGTTCTCGGGAGTCAGCTCGTCGTAGGACACGCCGCTGGGCTTGATCACCAGCAGGTCCTCGCCCGGCACCCGGGCGGAGACGTTGCCGGCCGTCCACACGACCAGGCCGTAGCGGACCAACTCCTGGTGCAGATCGGCTACCTGACGTCGGATCAGCTCGATCGGGGAAGTCATGGCTCAGTCCTCGCTGTCGTGGGTGAGGGCTGCGTTGCGCAGTCGGCGCAGGCGGTGCAGCAGCTTGTCGGGGCCGGTGCCGAAGTGGTCGTACAGCAGGCGGTACTCAGCGAACAGGGCGTCGTACGCCTCGGCGCGGCCTTCCTCGGGCAGGAACGCGTGGCGCTGCACACGGCCCATCGCGGCGGCGGCCGCGCGGATGTCGGGGTGGGCCCCGGCGGCGACGGCGGCGTGGATCGCCGAGCCGAGGGCCGGGCCCTGCTCGGAGACCGCGAGCGAGACCGGGCGGCGCAGCACGTCGGCGTAGATCTGCATCAGCAGGGCGTTCTTCTTGAGGCCACCGGTCACGACGAACTCGTGGACGGGGACGCCGCCTTGCTCCAGGGCCTCGACGATCACGCGGGTGCCGAAGGCGGTGGCCTCGAGGAGGGCGCGGTAGATCTCCTCGGGGCGGGTGGCGAGGGTCAGGCCGACGATGACGCCGGAGAGGTGGTGGTCGACCAGGGTGGAGCGGTTGCCGTTCATCCAGTCCAGCGCCACCAGGCCGTGGGCGCCGACCCGCTGGGCGGCGGCCTTGCGGGTGAGGAGTTGGTGCGCGTCCTCGCCGGTGGTCTCGGCCTCGGCGAGGTAGTCGGCGGGCAGGCCCTGGCGCAGCCACCAGGCGAAGATGTCGCCCACCGCGCTCTGGCCGGCTTCGTAGCCCCAAGCGCCTTCGGCGATCCCGCCGTTCACGACGCCGCAGATGCCGGGCACGTCCGCGAGCGCGGCGCCGTTGACCACGTGGCAGGTCGAGGTGCCCATGATGGCGAGCAGGTGCCCGTTCTCCACGGCCTGCGCGGCGGGCGCGGCGACGTGCGCGTCGACGTTGCCCGCGGCGACCGCGATCCCGGCGGGCAGGCCGGTCCAGGCGGCGGCCTCGGGGGTGAGCGAGCCGACCCGGGAGCCGAGCGGCGCCGGCGGGTGCTCCAGGCGGGTGCGGGCGAAGTCGGCGAACTCCGGGTGGAGCGCGGCGAGGTAGTCCTCGCTCGGGTAGCCGCCGTCCTGGAAGATGCCCTTGTAGCCGGCGGTGCAGGTGTTGCGGGACTCGGCGCCGGTGAGCTGCCAGACGATCCAGTCGGCGGCCTCGATCCAGCGCTCGCAGGCGGCGTAGACCTCCGGGTCCTCCTCCAGGACCTGCAGGGCCTTGGCGTACTGCCACTCCGCGGAGATCTTCCCGCCGTAGCGGGAGATCCACTTCTCGCCACGGGCGTGGGCCAGCGCGTTGATCCGGTCGGCCTGGGCCTGTGCGGCGTGGTGCTTCCACAGCTTGGGCCAGGCGTGCGGGCGCTCGGACCACTCGGCGGTCTCGGCCAGCGGGGTGCCGTCCGTCCGGACGGGCAGGACGGTGCAGGCGGTGAAGTCGGTGGCGATGCCGATGACCCTCGCCGGGTCGACCCCGGCGGCGGCCAGCGCGGCGGGGACGGCGGTGCGCAGCACCTCGCGCCAGTCCTCGGGGTGCTGCAGCGCCCAGTCCGGGGGCAGGCGGCGGCCGGAGCCGGGCAAGTGGTCCTCGATCACCGCGTGCGGGTAGGCGTGCACGGCGGTGCCGAGCTCCTCGCCGTCGCTGGTGCGGACCACGACCGCGCGCCCCGACAGGGTGCCGAAGTCCACGCCGACGACGTAGGTCTCCGGCGCGTCGGCCTGGTCGTGCTGGGAGGTCACGCTCACGGTCTCTTCCTTGAGGGTGGGGCGGTGGACATGGCCGCGCGGGCCGGCCGAAGAGGCTGGGAGCGGCCGGCCCGCACGGGGTTCGGGGGTGCGGCGGTCAGCGCCGCCGGGCGGTGATCAGCGCCGCCGGGCGGTGATCAGCGCCGCCGGGCGGTGATCAGTCGTTGCAGGACGATGAAGACGAACAGCAGGGCGCCGATGACGATCCGGGTCCACCACGAGCTGAGGGTGCCCTGGAAGCTGATCACGGTCTGGATCAGCCCGAGCACCAGCACGCCGAGCAGGGTGCCGAGCACGTACCCGGAGCCTCCGGTCAGCAGGGTGCCGCCGATGACGACCGAGGCGATCGCGTCGAGCTCCAGACCCACGGCGTGCAGCCCGTAGCCGGACAGCATGTAGAAGGTGAGCAGCACGCCGCCGAGTGCGGAGCAGAATCCGCTGATCGCGTAGACGGTGGTCTTGGTCCGCTGGACCGGCAGGCCCATCAGCAGCGCCGACTGCTCGCTGCCGCCGAGCGCGTACACGTTGCGGCCCAGCCGGGTGTGGTGCAGGACGACGAATCCGACGGCGACCACCAGCAGCGCGATGACGGCGCTCGGTGAGACGAACAGGCTGCCGAGCGGGATCCGGGTCTGTGCCATCGCGGTGTACTGCGGGTTGGTGATGGAGATCGAGTCGATGCTGATCGTGTAGCAGAGGCCGCGGGCGAGGAACATGCCGGCCAGCGTGACGATGAACGGCTGGATCTCGAAGACGTGGATGATCCAGCCCATCAGCCAGCCGCCGGCGGTTCCCATCAGCAGGACCAGCGGGATCACCAGCAGCGGTGGCCAGCCCTGCCGCTCGACCAGCCAGGCGGAGACCATGGTGGACAGCGCGACGACCGCGCCGACCGACAGGTCGATGCCACCGGTCAGCACGACGAAGGTCATGCCGACTGCGACGACCAGCAGGAAGGCGTTGTCGATGAACAGGTTCAGCACGACCTGGCCGGAGAAGAAGCCGTCGTACTGCACCGACCCGACGCTGAACATCGTCACCAGCAGCACGGCGGTGACCAGCAGCGGGATCTGCCCCCGCAGGCGGGCCAGCATCTTGTCAGCGCTCACACGAGGGAGCTGGGTGTGAGCGCTCACGCGCCGACCTCCCGCTTGGTGGGGGCCACAGCCTGCGGCCGGGTGGTACGCCGGGCCCGGATGCCCCGGGCGGCGAGCTTGGCGCGGAAGACCGGCGACTGGACCAGGCAGACCACGATGACCACGAACGCCTTGAACACCAGGGTGGTCTCCGGCGGGATGCCGATCGTGTAGACCGTGGTGGAGAGGGTCTGGATGATCAGCGCGCCCAGCACGGTGCCCCCGATCGAGAACCGGCCGCCGCCCAGCGACGTCCCGCCGAGCACCACCGCGAGGATGGCGTCCAGCTCGATCCACAGACCGGCGTTGTTGCCGTCCGCGGCCGACACGTTCGAGGAGATCATCAGCCCGGCCAGCGCCGCGCACAGCGCGCAGAACACGTAGCCGAGCGCCACCAGGCGCATCGCCCGGATGCCGACCAGCCGGCTCGCCACCGGGTTTCCGCCGACGGACTCGAGCAACAGGCCGAGCGCGGTCGAGCGGGTCAGCAGGGCGGTGGCCAGCACCACCAGGGCACTGAGCAGGATCGCGAACGGCGCGGTCAGCCAGTACCCGCCGCCGATCAGCTGGTACGGCGCACTGGTCACGGTGATGATCTGCCCGTCCGTGATCAACTGGGCCACGCCGCGCCCCGCCACCATCAGGATCAGCGTGGCGATGATCGGCTGGACGCCGATCCTGGCCACCAGCACCCCGTTGACCAGCCCGAGCGCCAGCGCGGTGCCCAGCGCGATGCCCACGGCGGTCAGCACGGTGCCGAGACTGCCCGGGTCGGCGGCCTTGCTGATGTGCAGGCAGGCCAGCGCACCGGCGATCGCGACGGTCGAACCGACCGACAGGTCGATGCCGCCGGTCGCGATCACCAGGGTCATGCCGAGCGAGACCAGGATCAGCGGGGCACCGAAGTGCAGGATGTCGATCAGTGAGCCGTACAGGTGGCCGCCCTGGACGTGGACGGCGAGGAAGTCTGGGGTGAAGGCGAGGTTGGCGAGCAGCAGCGCCGCCAGCACCACGGCCGGCCAGAACAGCCGGTACCTGGTCAGCGCCTTCGCCGGGCCCACCGCTGTTGCCGTGCTCATTGCTCCGCTCCGCTCGCGATGGTGGCCATGACGCGCTCCTGGGTGAGCCCGCCGTCGTTCTCCAACTGGGCGACCAGCCGGTGGTCGCGCAGCACCCCGACCCGGTGGCTCAGCCGCAGCACCTCCTCCAGCTCGGCGGAGATGAAGAGCACCGCCATGCCGTCCTCGGCGAGACCGGCCACCAGCCGCTGGATCTCGGCCTTCGCCCCGATGTCGATGCCACGGGTCGGCTCGTCGAGGATCAGCAGCTTGGGGTCGGTGATCAGCCAGCGGGCGAGCAGCACCTTCTGCTGGTTGCCGCCGCTGAGGTTGCGCACCAGCGCCTCGGGGTTGCCCGGCCGGATGTCCAGGGCGCGGATCCAGCGCAGCGCGTAGTCGTCCTGCACCGTGCGCGAGAGCGGGCGGGTCCAGCCCCGGGCGGCCTGCAGCGCCAGCACGATGTTCTCCCGCACCGTCAACTCGCCGACCAGGCCCTCGGTCTTGCGGTTCTCGGAGCAGAACGCGATGCCGCGGGCGATCGCGTCGCGCGGGCCGCGCAGGGTCGTCTCGACCCCTTCGATCCGCAGGGTGCCGCCGTCGCTCTGGTCGGCGCCGAACAGCAGCCGGGCCGCCTCGGTCCGTCCGGATCCCAACAGCCCGGCCAGGCCGATGACTTCACCCCGCTCAATGACCAGGTCGTACGGTTCCACGGCGCCCCGCCGGGTCAGCCCGTCGGCCTGCAGGAACGCCGTTCCCCTCGCGGGCGCGGTGCGTTCGCGGCGGGCGCCGCCGCCGAGCTCGTCGAGCCCGGCGAGCTCGGCGCCGATCATCTGCGAGACCAGCTCGACCTGGTTCAGCTCCTCGGTCCGGTACTCGCCCTCGAGCCGGCCGCCCCGCAGCACGGTCATCCGGTCGCAGATCTCGTAGATCTGGTCGAGGAAGTGCGAGACGAACAGGATCGCCACACCCTGGTCGCGCAACCGCCGCATGACGGCGAAGAGTTGACCAACCTCGTCACGGTCCAGGCTGGAGGTCGGCTCGTCCAGGATCAGCACCTTGGCGTTGACCGAGACGGCCCGGACGATGGCCACCAGCTGCTGGACGGCGATCGAGCAACTGTGCAGCGGCACATGTACGTCGATGTCCAGCTCGAGTTCCCGCACCAGCTCGGCGGCCCGGCGGCGCACCGCCGCCCAGTCGATCATCCCGAACCGGCGGGGCTCCCGGCCGATGAAGATGTTCTCCGCGACCGACAGGTTCGGGCAGAGGTTCACCTCCTGGTAGACCGTGCTGATGCCGGCCTGCTGGGCCTGCAGCGGCCCGGCGATCCACACCGGCTGCCCGGCGAGCACCACCTCGCCGCCGTCCGCCGGGTGGACGCCGGTGAGCACCTTGATCAGGGTGGACTTGCCGGCGCCGTTCTCGCCCATCAGGGCGTGCACCTCGCCGGGGAAGAGCCGGAAGTCGACCCCGTCCAGCGCCACCACCCCGGGGAACTCCTTGCGGATCCCCCGCACTTGCAGGACCGGTTGCTGAGGCACCCCGGTACTCCTCTCTTCTCGCCCGGACCGCCCCGGAGTCGGTCCGGGCCGGGCGGGGCCGGGGCGCAGGAGCGGCCCCGCCCGGCCAAAGGGTGGGTCAGTACTGGCGGTTAGGCAGAGCCGCGGTGGCCTGTTCGGGGGTGAAGGTGCCCTCCTCGGTCTTGATCCGCCGGGGCACCTGCTCACCGGCCTTGACCTTCTTCACCAGGTCCATCAGCTGGTCGCCGAGGAGCGGGTTGCACTCCACGTCGTAGTTGATCTTGCCCTGGCTCATCGCGGTGAAGGCGTCCTTGACGCCGTCCACCGAGACGATCTTGATGTCCGCGCCGGGCTTCTTGCCGGCCTCCTCGATCGCCTGGATCGCGCCGAGCGCCATGTCGTCGTTCTGCGCGAACAGCACGTCGATCTTCGGCTGGGACTTCAGGAAGGCCTGCATGACCTCCTTACCCTTGGCCCGGGTGAAGTCGCCGGTCTGCGAGGCGACGACCTTGAACCTGGGATCGCCCTTGATGGCGTCCGCGAAGCCGGACTTGCGGTCGTTGGCGGGGGCCGAACCGGTGGTGCCCTCGAGCTGGACGATGTTCACCTCGCCACCGCCCGCCGGGTACTGCTTGACCAGCCAGTCACCCGCCTTCTTGCCCTCCTCCACGAAGTCCGAGCCGAGGAAGGAGACGTAGAGCGACTCGTCCTTGGAATCCACCGCGCGGTCGGTCAGGATGACCGGGATGTGCGCGTCCTTGGCCTCCTTCAGGACGGTGTCCCAACCCGACTCCACCACCGGGGAGAAGGCGATCACGTCCACCTTCTGCTGGATGAAGGAGCGGATGGCCTTGATCTGGTTCTCCTGCTTCTGCTGCGCGTCGGAGAACTTCAGCTCGATGCCGGCCTTCTTCGCCGACTCCTGGACCGACTTGGTGTTGGCGGTGCGCCAGCCGCTCTCCGCGCCGACCTGCGAGAAGCCCACCACGAGCTTGTGGCCGGCCCCCTTGTCGGCGGAGCCTCCGCCGCCACCGGAACCGCACGCGGTGAGAACGGTGACCATCGCACCGGCGACCAGGGCGGCCGCGGCTCTCTTCGACATGTGGGGACTTCCTCTCGGGATCATCGATCACGCCGGCGGCATCGGTGATGTGACGGCGCCGTTTCGTCCGTGGAAATTGTTAGCGCTAACAATCTGGCCGGACAAGCCTCGCCGCGGCCCGTTACCCAATCTTGACCAGTGCGGGGACCAGCCGCCGGGCGCCGCCGGTCCGGCCGCCTGGCCGTCCTGTCTGTTAGCGCGAACAGATCCGCTCGCCAGGTACTCTGGAACACCGTCCGCAGTCGGCTAGGGAGTGGCAGAGTGGAGACCGAAACGGTCGGTTCCGAGGCACGGCAGCCCGTGATGGCGGACGTGGCGAAACTCGCCGGCGTTTCCCACCAGACGGTGTCCCGGGTGCTCAACGACGCGCCGCACGTCCGCCCCGACACCAGGGAGCGAGTGCTCGCCGCGATCAGGGAGTTGGACTACCGGCCCAACTCCGCCGCCCGCGCGCTGGTCACCCGCCGCTCGCAGACTCTCGGCGTGGTCAGCTTCGAGTCCACCCTCTACGGCCCGGCCTCGATGCTGGACGGCATCGAGCGGGCCGCCCGCAACGCCGGATACTTCGTCAGCGTGGCCAGCCTGCGCGGGCTCGACAGCCGCTCCCTCCAGGAAGCCGTCGACCGGCTGCGTGACCAGGGCGTGGAGGGGGTCGTGGTGATCGCACCGCAGACCTCCGCCGTCAGCGCCGTCGGCAAGGTGTCCAGCTCGGTGCCGCTGGTCGCGGTCGGCTCCGGCACCCGGGCCAGCATTCCGATGGTCTCGGTCGACAACCGCTCCGGCGCGGAGGCCGCCACCCGGCACCTGCTCGACCTCGGCCACCGGACCGTCCACCACCTCGCCGGCCCGCCCGGCTGGCTGGAGAGCCAGGACCGGCGAGAGGGCTGGCAACGCACCCTCAGGGCAGCCCACGCCTGGGTCCAGCCCGTCGAGATCGGCGACTGGACCGCCCGGTCCGGCTACGAGGCCGGGCAGCGGATCGCCCGGTTGCCCGACGTCACCGCCGTCTTCTGCGCCAACGACCACATGGCCCTCGGCCTGCTGCGCGCCCTGCACGAGGCCGGCCGCTCGGTGCCGGGTGACATCAGCGTGGTCGGCTTCGACGACATCCCCGAGGCCGCCTACTTCATCCCACCGCTCACCACCGTCCGCCAGGACTTCGGCGAACTGGGCCGCCGCGCCCTCGAACTCCTGGTCGCCGAACTCGGCGGCTCCGCAAGCCCCGTGACGCAGGTCCAGATCGCTCCCGAACTCGTCCTCCGCCGCAGCGCCGCCCCCGCCCGGCGCGGCTGAGCCGGGCGGGGCGGGCCGACCGGACCGGGGCCCCGGCAAGGGGTCCGCCCCTGACGTCACCTCACCTCACCTGTCGATCACTTACGCAGTCTTGACGCGGCGGTCGGACCGCTGGCTTCATGGGTCCAGTGGGAGCGCTCCCAGCATGCGGGGCTCCCACTCTCTCCCACCCCATGAAGGAAGGCTCCACCCATGCCTCCCGTTCCCCGTGGCCGCAGACTGTCCCGGCGCGCGGCCGCCGTGCTGACCGGCCTCGCCCTGGCCGCCGGCGGCCCGACCACCCTCGCGTTCGCCCCGGCCACCGCCACCGCCGCTACCCCGGCGGTCACCGCCGCCGCCTCGGCCGCCGACTTCCCCGTCCGGGTGAACCAGCTCGGTTATCTTCCCGACGGCCCCAAGCGGGCCACCGTGATCAGCTCCGCGGCCACCCCGCTCGCCTGGCAACTGCGCGACGCCTCCGGCACACAGGTCGCCACCGGCAGCACCACCGTGCACGGCGCCGACCAGGCCTCCGGCCAGTCCACCCACCTGGTCGACTTCGGCGCGTACACCGGTACCGGCACCGGCTTCACCCTGGTCGTGAACGGCCAGGCCAGCCACCCCTTCGACATCTCGCCCGCGCTCTACGACGGGCTGCGCGCCGACAGCATGTCGTTCTTCTACCAGCAGCGCAGCGGCATCCCGATCGACGCGGCCCTCGTCGGCAGCGCCTACGCCCGCCCGGCCGGCCACCTGGGGGTGGCGCCGAACAAGGGCGACACCAGCGTGCCCTGCCAGGCCGGGGTGTGCGACTACCGCCTGGACGTGCGCGGCGGCTGGTACGACGCCGGCGACCAGGGCAAGTACGTGGTCAACGGCGGCATCGCGACCTGGGAGCTGGTCAACTCCTTCGAGCGGGCTCGCCGCTCGGGCGGTGACGCTGCTCTCGGCGACGCCACTCTGCGCGTACCCGAGCGCGGCAACGGGGTGCCGGACGTGCTGGACGAGGCCCGCTGGGAGCTGGAGTTCCTGCTGCGGATGCAAGTCCCGGACGGCAAGCCGATGGCCGGGATGGCCTTCCACAAGATGCACGACGCGCAGTGGACCGGCCTGCCGACCAGGCCCGAACTTGACGACCAGCAGCGCGAGCTGCACAAGCCGTCGACCGCCGCCACGCTCAACCTGGCCGCCACCGCCGCGCAGTGCGCCCGGGTGTACGCGCCGTACGACGCCGCCTTCGCCGCCCGCTGCCTGGACGCGGCCCGCCGCGCCTGGACGGCGGCCAAGGCCAACCCGAACGTTCTCGCCCCGGCGGCCGACAGCACCGGCGGCGGCGCGTACGAGGACTCCGACGTCTCCGACGAGTTCTACTGGGCGGCGGCCGAACTCCTCGCCACCACCGGCGAGGCGCAGTACCGGGACGCCGTCACCTCCTCACCGCACCACACCGAGCCGACCAGCGCGTTCTACTGGGGCGGCACCGCGACGCTCGGCCGGATCACCCTGGCCACCGTGCCCGGCGTGGCCCTGCCCGCCGATGACGTGACGCGGCTGCGCGGCCTGCTGACCTCGGCCGCCGACGGCTGCCTGGCCACCATGGCCGGGCAGGGCTACGCGGTGCCGATCCCCGCCGACGGGTACGTGTGGGGGTCGAACAGCGCGGTGGCCAACAACGCGATGGTGCTGGCCGTCGCCTACGAGCTGACCGGCGCCCGGCGCTACCGCACCGGCGCGCTGGAGACGATGGACTACCTGCTGGGCCGCAACGCCCTGGACCGCTCGTACGTGTCCGGCTACGGCGAGCGGGCCTCGGAGAACGAGCACCACCGGTTCTGGGCGCACGAGAACGACCCCTCGCTGCCGCACCCGCCCGCCGGAGCCTTCGCGGGCGGCCCGGACGCGGGCCTCGAGGACCCGGTGGCAAAGGCCCAGCTGACGGGCTGCGCACCGGCGGCCTGCTACGTCGACGACATCGGCTCCTACTCGACCAACGAGGTGGCGATCAACTGGAACGCCTCGCTGGCCTGGCTCGCGGCCTTCGCCGCCGAGCGGCGGCCGGCACCGGCGACGCCCGCCGTGCAGGTGACGCCCGCGGCGGTGACCGTCCCCGAGGGCGGCTCCGCGACGGTGGCGGTGCGGCTCTCGGCCGCCCCCACCCAGAACGTCACGGTGACGGTCACCCGCGTCTCGGGCGACACCGACCTGTCGGCGACCACCTCCTCCCTGCTCTTCACCCCGGCCAACTGGGCTTCACAGCAGTCGATTTCGCTCTCCGCCGCACAGGATCCCGACAGCACGGCGGGCAGCGCGGTGTTCTCGGTCGGCGGCCCGGGAGTGCAGGCGGCGACCTTCACGGCGACCGAGGCCGATGACGACCCCGTGCCCCCGTCGGCGTCCTGCTCGGTGGCGTACAAGGTCGACAACGCGTGGAGCAACGGGTTCACCGCGACGGTGACCGTGAAGAACACCGGCACCTCCACCGTCTCCGGCTGGACGCTCGGCTGGAGCTTCGCGGGTGACCAGCGGATCTCCAACGCCTGGAACGCGACGGTGACCCAGTCGGGCGCCGCCGTGACCGCGCGGGACGCCGGCTGGAACGGCACCCTGGCCCCCGGCGCGAGCGCAAGCCTCGGGTTCCAGGCAACCTACTCCGGCGCCAACCCGGCGCCGGCCCGGTTCACCTTGAACGGTGCCACCTGCGCCTGAGCACCAGCCCGGCCCCTTGCCCGCCGCACCGTCACGATCCCGGTGCGGCGGGCAGCGTCCGTTCGGCCCGGCTTCAACTCCTGGTGCCTGCAGCCCCATTGACTCCGGAAGATTCCGGCGACTAGCTTTCGAGGCGTTCGATAGATATTTCGAAACTTTCGCACCACCGCCCCCCACCCCAGGAGTTCGCTGTGAAGCTGCGCCGTCAGCTCGCGGCCGCCACCGGTCTGGCCGCCGTCCTCATGCTCGTTCCGTCCACGGCGGCGACGGCCGCCGGAGACGGCGCCCCGTCGATTCCGGGCAACTCCCTGCGCGCCCTGGGCGCGCGGCAGCACCTGCGCATCGGCACCGCCCTCGACATGGCCAAGCTGGGGACCGACCAGGCGTACACGGAGATCGCCGCCGAGCAGTTCTCCGTCGTCACCCCGGAGAACGTCATGAAGTGGGAGGCGGTCGAGCCCAGCCGGGGCAGCTACGACTGGGGCCCCGCCGACCAGTTGGTGCGGTTCGCCGAGCGGCATGGGCAGGAGGTCCGTGGCCACACCCTGATGTGGCACAACCAGCTGCCGGGCTGGCTCACCACCGGGGTGGGCGAGGGCTCCATCAGCAACGCGCAGCTGCGCGAGATCCTGCACCGGCACATCACCGACGAGGTCAGCCACTTCCGCGGCAGGATCTGGCAGTGGGACGTCGTCAACGAGGTCTTCGCCAACTCCTGGGACAGCGCCCTGCCGAACGGCCTCAACAGCAAGGACTTCTGGGTCGAGCACCTGGGCGAGGGCGTCATCGCGGACGCCTTCCGCTGGGCGCACCAGGCGGACCCGAAGGCCCTGCTGTTCTACAACGACTACAACATCGCCGGCCAGGACGGCACCAACGCGAAGTACACGGCGGTGCGCGACTACGTCGCGAAGCTGCGCGCGCAGGGGGTGCCCGTCGACGGAGTGGGTGAGCAGGGGCATCTCGACACCCAGTACGGCTTCGACGCCCAGCGCTTCCAGGCCGACCTGCAGGGCTACGGCGACCTGGGGCTGGAGGTCGCCGTCACCGAGGCCGACGTGCGCACCTTCGTCGACAACGCGACGGACCAGGCACCGACCAGCCAACTCGCCGAGTTCGCCCAGCCGTACGAGTTCTCCGAGATGCTCAAGAGCTGCCAGCTCGTCCGGAGTTGCATCTCGTTCACGGCCTGGGGCGTGTACGACGGGGACTCCTGGATCCCGGGCACGTTCAGCGGCGAGGGCTACGGCCTGCTCTACGACGTCAAGCTGCGACCGAAGCCCGCCTACTTCGCGCTCCAGCAGGACTTGGCAGTGGCCGCGCACCACGGCGGCCGGGGCACCGGGAGGCAGTGACCCCCGGGTCGGTCCGCAGGGGTGTTCCCCTGCGGACCCGGTGGCGTCAACCCCGTCAACCCATCTTCCACTGCTGGTTGTTGCCGCCGCTGCAGCCCCAGAGCTGGACGGGGGTGCCGTCGGCGGTGCCCAGACCGCTGACGTCCAGGCAGAGCCCCGACTGCACCCCGGTGACAGTGCCGTTCGAGTTGAGCTGCCACTGCTGGTTGGCCTGGCCGTTGCAGGACCAGACGATCGCCTTGGTGCCGTTGGTGGTGCCGTGCGCTTCGGCGTCCAGGCACAGCATGCTGCCTCCGACGGAGACGGTCAGCTGGTTCGACGGCGTGTGCGTCCAGGTCTGGTTCGCACCATAGTTGCACCCGTAGATCTGCTGCTGGGTGCCGAGCGTCGTGCCGTTCGCGTCGGTCAGGCACTTGCCCGCGGCCACCGCGTGCAGCGCACCGGTCGCGGCGCCGCCGGAGGTTCCGCCGTCCAGGCCCATGAAGTGGATCGCGGTGGCAGCCATCTCGGTACCCTTCACCGGCAGTTCGTGCCCGGCCCCGGCGATGCTGTACGCCTCGACCTGAGTGGTGCCGGCGCTGTTGTTGTACCGGGTGCGGGTCCAGTTGGCGGCCGGGGTGTCCGTGGCCGACGGGGTCTGGCTGACGCCGAGGACGTCGGTCCACTCCTTGATCTCTTCACCGAGGTTGTTGTGGTTCAGGATGGTGTCGTTGGTGCCGTGCCACAGCTGGACGCGCGGACGCGGACCGGTGTAGCCGGGATCCCCCGTACCGCGGACCAGGTTGCCCCACTGCTGCGGCGTCATCGAGACCTGGCCCTGGGCGCAGGCCGAGTTCCAGCCGCGGACGGACCCGGTGTAGAAGCAGTGGTAGGGCACGCCCATGAACGCCGCGCCCGCCTTGAACACGTCGGGGTAGTCGGCGAGCATCACGTTCGTCATCATCCCGCCCGAGGACTCTCCGGTCACGTACACGGCGTTGGCGTTGCCGCCGTAGTGCTGCTCCGTGTAGGTGATCATCGACATCAGCCCGATCGGGTCGCTGCCGCCGCCCCGGGTCAGCGCCTGGCCGGAGGAGACGTCCCAACAGCTCCCGCCGGGGTTGGTCGAGGGGTAGATCACCACGAACCCGTACCGGTCGGCCAGCGAGGCGAAGTCGGTGCTCGAGTAGAGGTAGGGGCCCGACCCCTGGCAGCCGTGCAGGGCCAGCAGGACCGGCGGGTTGGCCTTGACGCCGTTCGGCACGTACAGGTTCATGACCAGGCCGGTCGGGTTGGCGCCGAAGTCGCTGATCTGCGTCAGCGAGGCCGCAGCGGCCGGGGGCGCGGCCGGCAGGGCCAGCCCGACCGCGAAGCCGATCGCGGCGGCCAGGCCGAGAAGGCGGGACTTGAGGGAACGGGATCGATGCACAGAACTTCTCCGTCCGAGATCGCTGGAGTGTCGAAATGTTCCGGCAATGTCACCGAAACATGCCGATGCTCGTAGCGATCAACCTCACCGTCAACGCCTCCTGGCTCGGGGCCTGGCGCGTCCCGCACCCACCTGCGGATACGCCACCACCGCGCCCGACAGACCCGCCGGGCGCGGTGAAAGTTTCATCCGGACAGCCCGCTCAGTGCGCCAGCAGCACCAGGGCGAGCACGACGAGCGCGGGCACGGTCTGCACGAAGAGGATCTTGCGGGAGGCCGTCACCGCGCCGAACAGGCCTGCGACGGCGACACAGGAGACGAAGAACAGCCGCACCTGGAACCCCACCGGGTCTCCGGCGAAGGCGCCCCAGAACAGGCCGGCGGCCAGGAAGCCGTTGTACAGGCCCTGGTTGGCGGCCATCGCCTTGGTCGCCACAGCGAACTCCTCCGTCGTACCGAAGGAGGCCCGTGCTCGGGGCGTGGTCCAGAGGAACATCTCCAGAACCAGGATGTAGACGTGCAGGAGGGCAAGGGCGACGACCGCGATCACGGCAGCAGTGGACATGGCCGGAATACTACGCAGCCGACGGCCCGGCCCACCTCAGCAACAACGCCCTTTCCCCCGGCAGACGGCACACGTCTCCCGAGAGTCTCCCAGCGCCCGGCACCCTCTCCCGCCCCGGCGGCAGCTGACAGCTGAACCGAGGACAGCACGCGCCCATGTGACGGCGTGCCTGCTCCAGCGGTCCGGCCGCCGCACCTCCCTCACCCGAGCCGGCGGAGAAGTCTTCGCCGGAACGGCAACCGTTCCGTGGGCTGCGACCACAGAGTGGTGCAACGGCGACTCGATCCACCGGATGGAACTGGCATGAGGACGAGGGCAGATTGTTACCGCTAACACGATGGCCGTCAGCGGCCTGCGCCCGGGCGCGGATCGGGCCGATGCGATATCCAACGGTGATCCGAAGAGACCTTGACGCCTCAGTTGTTAGCGTTAACACTCATGTAACGCCGAGCCAGGACAGGCCCAGGACTGCCCGTCCGAAGCCATCAGGCCGCAACATCACGTTCACCTACGCACCCCACGCTCAGCTGCGGCTCGACCGATCCAAGGCGTCCGCGCGGGAGGGGGCGGACCGGTACACCACTGGAGGAACCGTGCGGAAGCTTGTGGCGCCCCTCGCCGCCGCTGCTCTGTCGCTCACACTCGCCGCCTGCGGCCAGAGTGCCAACGGCGTCGGGGGCGACGCGCCCAAGGCCGACACCAAGGGCGGGCTGATCGGCATATCGATGCCCACCAAGTCGTCGGAGCGCTGGATCAACGACGGCGACAACATGGTCAAGCAGTTCCAGGCCAAGGGCTACAGGACCGACCTGCAGTACGGCGACAACGTCGTCGAGAACCAGGTCGCCCAGCTCGAGAACATGATCACCAAGGGGGCCAGGCTGCTGGTGGTCGCGGCCATCGACGGCTCCTCCCTCACCGACGTCCTGCAGAAGGCCGCCGAGGCCCACGTCCCGGTGATCTCCTACGACCGCCTGATCCGCGGCACCAAGAACGTCGGCTACTACGCAACCTTCGACAACTTCAAGGTCGGGGTGCTCCAGGCCGATTACATCGCCCAGAAGCTGGACCTCAAGGGCGGCAAGGGCCCCTTCAACATCGAGCTCTTCGCCGGCTCCCCGGACGACAACAACGCCACCTTCTTCTTCAACGGCGCGATGAGCGTGCTCAAGCCGTACCTGGACAGCAAGAAGCTGGTGGTCCAGAGCGGCCAGACCGGTTTCAACCAGGTCGCCACGCTGCGCTGGGACGGCGGTGTCGCCCAGTCCCGGATGGACAACCTGCTGAGCAAGTCGTACACCTCCGCCCGGGTCGACGCCGTGCTCTCGCCCTACGACGGCATCTCCATCGGCATCCTGTCCTCACTCAAGAGCGTCGGCTACGGCGGCTCGGGCAAGGCGCTGCCGGTCGTCACCGGCCAGGACGCCGAGCTGGCCTCGGTGAAGTCGATCATCGCCGGCGAGCAGACCCAGACCGTCTACAAGGACACCCGCGAACTGGCCAAGGTCGCGGTGCAGATGGGCGACGCGCTGCTCACCGGTGGCAAGCCGGAGACCAACGACACCACCCAGTACAACAACGGCGTCAAGACCGTCCCGGCCTACCTGCTGCAGCCGGTGAGCGTGGACAAGGACAACTACCAGAAGGTGCTGGTCGACGGCGGCCAGTACAGCGCCGCCCAGCTCAAGTAAGCGGCAGCCCGAGGCTCCCCAGCCGCCGAAGCCGGGCGGTGCGGGCACCGCGGACCACCCCTGACCGGTCCGCCCCGCCCGCACCGCCCCCAGCCGAATCCCCCAGTCGAAACGGATGCCCACCATGGCCGGACCCGTCCTCGCGATGCGTTCGATCACCAAGACCTTCCCCGGCGTCAAGGCCCTGTCCGACGTCAACCTCACCGTCGCCGCAGGTGAGGTCCACGCCATCTGCGGCGAGAACGGCGCCGGCAAGTCCACCTTGATGAAGGTGCTCAGCGGCGTCTACCCGCACGGCTCCTACGAGGGCGAGATCCTCTTCCAGGGCGAGCCCTGCCACTTCCGGTCCATCCGCCAGAGCGAGCAGCGCGGCATCGTGATCATCCACCAGGAGCTCGCCCTGGTGCCGTACCTGTCCATCGCGGAGAACATCTTCCTCGGCAACGAGCACGCCAAGCGCGGCATCATCAGCTGGCACCGCACGCTCAGCCACGCCGCCGAGCTGCTGAAGCGGGTGGGGCTCAGCGAGAACCCGCAGACCCGGATCGCCGACATCGGCGTCGGCAAGCAGCAGCTGGTCGAGATCGCCAAGGCGCTGGCCAAGGAGGTCAAGCTCCTGATCCTGGACGAGCCGACCGCCGCGCTGAACGACGAGGACAGCCGCAAGCTGCTCGACCTCATCCTGGAGCTCAAGGCCCAGGGCATCTCGTGCATCATCATCTCGCACAAGCTGAACGAGATCGCCAAGGTCGCCGACTCCGTCACCATCCTGCGGGACGGGCGGACCATCGAGACGCTCGCGGTCGGCCCCGAGGGCATCGCGGAGGACCGGATCATCCGGGGCATGGTCGGCCGTGACCTCGAGCACCGCTACCCGGAGCGCACCCCCGAGATCGGCGAAGTCGCCCTGGCCGTCGAGGACTGGACGGTCCAGCACCCGATCCACCACCAGCGCAAGGTGGTTGACGGAGTGTCGGTGAACGTGCGGCACGGCGAGATCGTCGGCATCGCCGGGCTGATGGGCGCGGGCCGCACGGAGCTCGCGATGAGCGTCTTCGGCCGCTCCTACGGTCGCCACACCGGCGGCCGGGTGCTGATGCACGGCAAGGAGGTCTCCACCCGGACCGTCCCCGAGGCCATCGGCCACGGGCTCGCGTACGTCACCGAGGACCGCAAGCACCTCGGGCTCAACCTGCTGGACGACATCAGCCGCAACATCTCGCTGAGCGCCCTCAAGAAGGTCTCCCGGCGCGGGGTGGTCGACGAGCACGAGGAGCACCGCGTTGCCGAGCGGTATCGCAAGTCGCTGAACATCAAGGCGCCTTCGGTGTTCGCCGAGACCGGCAAGCTCAGCGGCGGCAACCAGCAGAAGGTCGTCCTCAGCAAGTGGATCTTCGCCGAGCCGGAGGTCCTGATCCTGGACGAGCCGACCCGGGGCATCGACGTCGGCGCCAAGGCCGAGATCTACCAGGTGATCGCCGACCTCGCCGCGCAAGGCCGGGCCGTGCTCGTCATCTCCTCCGAACTCCCCGAACTCCTGGGCCTGTGCGACCGCATCTACACCATGGCCGAGGGCCGGCTCACCGGTGAACTCGGCCGCGCGGACGCCACCCAGGAATCCCTCATGCGCCTGCTCACCACGAGCGCGGCGACCCCGAACGAGCAGGTGTGACCGATGACCCAGACCGAAACCCCCGAGATCACGGCGAGCACCCCGCCCGCCGCCGAACACTCTTCCGTCGGCGCCGTTCTGCTGCGGGCCCTGCGCGGTAACGTCCGCCAGTACGGCATGCTGCTCGCGCTCGCGCTGATCGTGGTGCTGTTCCAGATCTGGACGGACGGCATCCTGCTCCAGCCGCTGAACGTCACCAACCTGATCCAGCAGAACAGTTACATCCTGATCCTCGCGATCGGCATGATGATCGTCATCATCGCCGGGCACATCGACCTCTCGGTCGGCTCGCTGGCCGCGTTCGTCGGCGCCGCCTCGGCGGTGCTGATGATCAAGCACGGGATGAGCTGGCCGCTCGCACTCGTCCTCGCCCTCCTGATCGGCGCGGCGGCCGGTGCCTGGCAGGGCTTCTGGATCGCCTACATCGGCATACCCTCCTTCATCGTCACCCTGGCCGGGATGCTGCTCTTCCGTGGCGGCACCCAGATCATGCTGCAGGGCCAGTCGATCGCGCCCTTCCCGCGCGGCTTCCAGCAGATCGGCAACGGCTTCCTGCCTGAGGTCGGCCCGCACACCAACTACCACAACCTGACGCTGCTGCTCGGCGCGGCCGTGCTCGCGGTCGCCGTCCTGCAGGAGGTCCGAGGGCGCCGACGGGCCGCCTCGTACGGGCTCGAGCTCCTCCCGGCGGGGCTGTTCCTGGCCAAGCTCGCGGTCATCACCGCCGCCGTGGCGGTCTTCACCCTGCTGCTCGCCAGCTACCGGGGCTTCCCGATCGTGCTGCTGATCCTCGGCGTGCTGCTGGTCGGCTTCGGCTACCTGATGCGCAACTCCATCATCGGCCGCCACACCTACGCGATCGGCGGCAACGAGGCCGCGGCCAAGCTCTCGGGGGTCAAGAGCAAGCGGGTCGTCTTCCTGGCCTTCGTCAACATGGGCGTCCTGGCCGCACTCGCCGGTCTGGTCTTCGCGGCCCGGCTCAACGCGGGCACCCCGCAGGCGGGCATCAACTTCGAGCTGGAGGCCATCGCGGCGGCCTTCATCGGCGGCGCCTCGGCCAGCGGCGGTGTCGGCACCGTCTTCGGCGCGATCATCGGCGGCCTGGTGCTCGGTGTGCTCAACAACGGCATGTCGCTGGTCGGTGTCGGCACCGACTACCAGCAGGTCATCAAGGGCCTGGTCCTGCTCGCCGCCGTCGGGTTCGACGTCTACAACAAGCGCAAGGTGGGTTCCTGACGACACCCCGACCGGGCCCAGCGGTCAGGTTCGAGGTCCGGGCCCGGGTGGAGTCCCTCGGCCGGGCGAGCGGCGTCCTCGGGCGCCGCTCGCCCGGCCGGCCTTCATTCCGGGCGCACCGAGGCTCTCCGCCCCGGCACTCGACGGCTTCGACCTGGTGGAGGCCAGGACGCCCGTCGGATCCACCGAGCTGGTCGACCGACCCGGCGAGCTCGGCTTCCGCTTCCGCGAAGGCGAGGCCGCCCTCGAACGGTCCGTCGGGGCCACAGCGGGGGCGCCCGAGCGGGATGATCCGTCCCGGCAGTGGGAGCCGACCGCCGTCCTGGGCGTCTTCGACGACCAGTGCCTCGTCATCCCCGGCCTGCCCGGGCCCCTCGGCTTCGTCACGCTGCGCGGGCCGGACCGCGAGACCGGGCGGATCGGCCTGCCGGCGGCGAATCCTCCACGTGGGCCAGGCCCTCCGCCCTGCAGCCGGGCTGAAAAGTCGTCGGCCGCCGTCGTTCCACGAGCCCGTGGGACGACGGCGGCCGGCTGCCCGTTCCGCTGCCTCACCCTCAAGAAGGGCGGAACGGGGCCGTCGGGCGGGGAGGGACCGAAGCGGGTGTGGTCCCGGCCCCGGGCCGACGGAGTGTGGGTGGGCCACAGCCGAGACGGTCGGCTGTTACCGTTAACACTGATGTAATTGTTAACGCTAACACCGACTCCGTCAAGTACGGCCGGGCAGCCTCGACTCCCCGGGCCCACCGCCGGACCCACCGCCGGGCACAGCCGAAGCGCCGGCGGCAGGCCACCCGTTCCGCTGCCTCAGATCGTCGCGATGTCGATCACGAAGCGGTAGCGGACGTCGCTGGCCTGGACGCGACGGTAGGCCTCGTTGATCTGGTCCGCCCGGATCACCTCGATGTCCGCCGCGAGGCCGTGCTCCGCGCAGAAGTCGAGCATCTCCTGGGTCTCCGGGATGCCGCCGATCATCGAGCCGGCCAGCGACCGCCGACCGCCCATCAGCGCGAAGGCGTGCACCGGCGCCGGGTTCTCCGGAGCCCCGATCTGCACGAAGGTACCGTCGGTCCTCAGCAGGCCGAGGTAGGCGTTCAGATCCAGGTCCGCCGAGACGGTGTTGAGGATCAGGTCGAAGCTGCCGGCCAGCTCGGCGAAGGTGGCCGGGTCGGAGGTGGCGTAGTAGTGCGCCGCGCCGAGCCGCAGGCCGTCCTCCCGCTTGCGCAGCGACTGGCTGAGCACGGTGACTTCGGCACCCTTGGCATGGGCGATCTTCACCCCCATGTGCCCGAGGCCGCCGAGGCCGATGACGGCAACCTTCTTGCCGGGGCCCGCCTGCCAGTGGTTGATCGGGGAGTAGAGCGTGATGCCGGCGCACAGCAGCGGGGCGGCCGCGTCCAGCGGGATGGACTCGGGGATGCGGACGGCGTAGTTCTCGTCCACCACCAGGTGGGTGGAGTAGCCGCCGTAGGTGGGCTCGCCGTCCCGGCCGACCGAGTTGTAGGTGCCGACCATGCCGCCGCCGGTGCAGTACTGCTCGAGCCCGGCCCGGCAGTTGTCGCACTCCCGGCAGGAGTCTACGAAACAGCCGACGCCCACCCGGTCGCCCACCGCGTAACGGGTGACGCCGGGGCCGACCTCGGAGACCACCCCGGCGATCTCGTGGCCCGGGACCATCGGGAAGATGCCGTCGCCCCAGTCGCCGTCCACCTGGTGGATGTCGGAGTGGCAGATGCCGGCGAACTTGATGTCGATCAGGATGTCCTGCTCGCCGAGCGCCCGCCGGGGGATCGTGGTCTTCTCCAGCGGCGCCTTCGGCGCGGGGGCGGCATAGGCGGAGATGGTGGTGTTCGTCATGCCGACAAGCCTGCCCTTCCGGCGGACCGCCAGCCAGCACCCCCTGTTTCGTACGATCGCTGTTCGTACCACTGGCATTAGCACCCTCATCGGATGTCTACAAGGAAACCCCGGCCTTCAAGCTGGGGAGGAATTGAGTCTCCTGCGGAGTAGGGCAGTGGGCCGCGTTTCGCCGCAAAGCGCACCGCAATGCCATGATCTGCACGGTCGGTCAGTACGTCAGTCGTGACTAGCTTGTGAGTGTGACCAGTAGCTATGTGAAGCGGGCGTATCGGTTCCGTTTCTATCCGACGGATGCGCAGCGGCTGAGCTGTCTCGCACGTTCGGGTGCGTGAGGCTCGTGTACAACAAGGCGTTGGCGGCCCGGTCCGAGGCGTGGACGATGCGCCGGGCGCGGGTGAACTACAACGCCACGTCGGCGATGCTGACCGAGTGGAAGAAGACCGAGGAGCTGGTATTCCTCACGGAGGTGTCGTCCGTTCCGTTGCAGCAGGCGCTGCGGCATCTGCAGGGAGCGTTCGCCAACTTCTGGCTCAAGCGGGCGAAGTACCCAACGTTCAAAAGCCGGAAGAAGTCCCGCAGGTCTGCCAAGTACACCACCAGCGTGTTCCGGTACCGGAACGGCCGGCTGACACTGGCGAAAATGGCCGAGCCGCTGGACATCGTGTGGTCCCGGCCGCTGCCCGAGGGACAGTCGCCGTCCACGGTGACCGTGTCGCAGGACGCGGCTGGACGGTGGTTCGTCTCGATGCTGTGCGACGACCGCCCCACGATGCCTGACGCTCCCGCAGGATCGACTGTCGGCACCGACGCCGGAATCACGTCGCTGGTGACGCTCTCCACCGGGGAGAAGATCACCAACCTGAAGTTCCACCCTGCGGCTGGACACTCTCCGTCTACGCCGCGAGGGTGTGGCCTTGCTGGTGCCGCTGGCGGATCTCGAGTGGCGTGAGGTAGC
>NZ_JBEOWY010000019.1:101030-134180 GCF_040296285.1 Kitasatospora sp. NPDC002227 | reverse complement strand
TTCTTTTGTGTTGTACCTTCGTGTGATCTTCCTTCCCGCCAAAAAACACCCCGGGCTCACCCCCCGTGACCCGGCCCCCCCCGCGGGGGCCGCCCCTTCTCACGTGCGGCAGGCTGGTCAGCGGACGGTGGGAGCGAAGACGTGAAGTCGGCCGCTGCTCGGCAGCTGGACCTTGGTCAGCCCCGGTCGGCACCGTGGTGGTCCGCCCGGCCCCCGTGACGTTGTTCTCCTGGCCGTCGGCGTAGCCGCCAGTTCACCCGCCCGAGACGAACAGGCCCGGCGCCGGCATCTTCTCGGCCGGATAGCTGTACCCGGCGTTGTCGAAGTCGCCGTTGGCACGCGCGGAGTCCCAGGTCATCATCGGCGCCACCAGGCTCGCGCCGAGCGCTCCCGGCGACCAGCCGAGCACCGATCTCCGCAAGACCTTGCGGGCCTCCCACAGTCAGCACCTCTCTCGAACGATCGAAGGACGGAACGGCCCCGCCGCCGTCACCGGAGCAGTGGTGACGGCGGCGGGGGGCAGCGGTCAGGGCAGGTGCCAGACCTGGTTGGCGGAGGGGCCGGTGGAGCAGGTCCAGATGATCAGCTGGGTGCCGGCCGGTCCGGCGCCCGCGTCGTCGAGGCACTTGCCGGACTTCGGGTTCTTCAGCGTGCCGTTGGGCTGGGGCTGCCAGACCTGGTTGGCCGCACCGGCGTTGCAGTCGTACAGCTCGACCAGCGTGCCGTCGGCCGTGTTGCCGCCGGTGATGTCCATGCACTTGCCCAGCGTGCGCAGCGTGCCGTCCGGGCGGACGGTCCACTGCTGGTTCGCCGCGCCGGCGCCGCAGCCGTAGACGATGATCGGGTTGCCGTTGGCGGTGCTCGCCCCGGAGTCGTCCGCACAGAGCCCGTTGATGCCGGTGATCGGGCCGGCGTGGTCCAGGCCGATCTGGACCTTGCCCAGGTAGGCGGCCCCGGTGGCCGGGGTGCCGGACACCTGGCTGACCGTCATGCCGGAGACCGGCGCGGCGACCTGCTGGACGAGGTAGGACCTGCCCGCGACCGCCGGGATCGAGAACTGGCCGCCAGTGGTGGGGTTCACCACGACGGTGGTCCTGTCGGCTCCGTCGACGACCTCCACGCTCTGCCCCGGCCAGGGGTTGCGCACCGCGATGGCACCGGAGGCTCCGGCGTGGATGCCGACGGTGCCGATGACTCCGCCGTGCACCTGGACCGAGACGGTGCTGCCGCCATGGATGTACTGGGTGCCGTCGGCGTCCCAGCCGGCCGGCAGGGCGGGGGCTATCCGCAGCAGCCCGTCGTAGTCCTGGACCAGCGCCTCGTTGACAGCGAGCGCGACGTTGGCCGCCTGCTCGATGTACGGCTCGGTGCCGGTGCCGCCCCACAGGTCGCCCATGCCGTTGAGGTGGGTCTGGTACTTCTGGGTCAGGGCGCTCAGGTCGGCGGCGACCTTGGCGGAGAGGCCGAGGCGGGCGGCCTGGACCGGGTCGAAGCTCCAGTCGTTCTGCTGGACGTTGACCCGGCTGGTGTAGGTGCGCTGGCCGATGGCGGTCAGCGGCGAGCTGTCACCGACGAGACCGTAGGGCCAGACCGCCTCGAGGTCGTCGTTCTCGGTGTTGTGGATGGCCGCGGTGGGCTGGGAGGACTGGCCGAGCACGTCGGTGCCGATGGTGTCGGCCGCGGCGGTGAGGTTCTGCTGGTGGGTCGCGGCGTCGGTGCGCGGGAGGTCCGGAATCTGCGGGATCGCGGCCTGCAGCTGGGTGACCAGCGCGGCATCGGTGTTCAGCAGTTGGGCGGCCGTGATCGTGGCGGGGAAGAGCGCCTTCATGGCAGCGATCAGGTTGGCCGGGTCCTGCACGTCCCACTGGTTCTCGTGCACGTTGGCGACCGCGTGCCGAAGACCGTCGGTGCCGACGGTGGTGTACGCCAGCAGGAACTGGCTCGCCTGCTGCATCAGCGGGTAGTTGGCGGTCAGGAAAGCCTGGTCGCCGGTGGTCAGGTACTGCTGCCAGGCGAACAGCGCGATCTCCGCGCCGCTGGAGACTGTTTTGCCGTTCCAGGTGGTCACGCTCTGCTGGCAGGAGGCGTCACCGGCGGGGTTGGAGTCGTTCTGGTATCCGTTGCCGTTGAAGCGCATGGTCTCCGGGACGCAGATGCCGGGCCGGTTGCCCATCTTGGCCTTGGTCCAGGCCTGGATGTTGGCCAGGTTCGAGGTGTAGAGGTTGAACAGGCCGGTGTTGAGGGCGAAGGCGCCGGCGCCGGTGTTCGCGGCGATCTGCCCGCGCAGGTTCCACCACCAGTACGCGGCCGGGTACCAGTTCTGCTTGTCCTGCGAGTAGTTGAACAGGTCGGCCACGCCGGCCTGCGAGCCGGGCAGCGGGCCGCGGGACTCCTCGGCGCTGGTGAAGTAGTAGAGCGTGCGGAGCTTCTCCATGTAGTTGGCCGTGCCGTCGGCCGAGGACAGCTTGACCAGGCCGAGCTTGGCCCAGTAGTCGTGCCACCAGGCCAGGTGCGGGGCCCGCAGCGCGTCGGAGGCCGCCGAGGCGTCGGAGCCGAGCAGGGTGGCGGCCGTCCCGGCGGCGTCCCCGCCGGTCCACTGCGGGCTGCCGACCAGGACGCGGAAGCTGCCGTCGGGGTTCGGGGTGAAGCTGACCTTGACGGTCTGGGCGTCGGCGACCGAGGCGCTGACGTTCTGTCCGCCGGCGGTGAGGGCGGCCAGCGAGCCGAAGGTCCGGCCCGAGCCGGTGGTCGCGTTGCTGTCCACCCAGGTCTCGGCCAGCGTGGCGACGCCGCCGGAGGCCGCGGCGGCGGGCGTACGGCCGGACCACAGGTTGACGGTGGCGGTCTGGACGGCGTTCGGGTCGGCGCCCGTGACGTCGACGACCAGTTCGTCCTTGTCGGCGCGGGTGTAGACGGTCGCGCTCATCCCGCCGCCGGACTCGCGCAGCACCCCGTCGTACGGGTCGACCGTGGCGGCGAAGTCGGCGGCGCCGGTGATCCGGGCGAGGCCGGGGATCTGCAGCCAGCCGGGCGACTTGCGCGCGGGGAGGGTGTCCGCCCGGTTGAGCTGGGCGGTGAGGCCGTTCGCGGCCCAGACGGCGGCGCCGAGCGTCCCGTTGCCCAGGGCCAGCGACTGGGCCGCGGCCGTGTTCGGGCTGTGCAGGACGGTGTTGGCCTCGCGGACCAGGTTGGGGGTGTCGACCGAGAACGCGCCGTTGGACCAGGCGGTGGTCGTGGTCGCACCGACCGCCGTGACCGGCGACCAGGCGACGCCTGCGGCACCAAGGGCCAGGGCGGCGATCGCCCTGGATACTCGCGCACTTCGCATGTTGCGGCCCTTCGTGATGGGTGGGGGGAGCCCGGCACACGGTCGGCCGCTCGGCCCTCGATCGAGCGGCCGCCCGTGACCGGTCCGCGGCACTCCGGGGGAGACGGGGGAGCGCCTGCCGCAGTCATCGGATGGCTTGCGGTAGCGAGGACCTTACGAGTCGGCAACACGACTGACAAGAGGAGACCTCGGATGAATCCCAACCGTGACACTCTCCCAGCCGGACCTGCGGCGAACCGCACCCACGCTGGTAGTACCGCCTGAGGCCGACCCCTCCGACGAATCGCGACATCCACTAAAGATCCGATGTATCAACGCGCTCAGTGCGCCGGAGGAGCAGGCCGGCCAGGTACCGGTCATTCTCCCGGTCGGCTCCGAGGTACCTGAGGTCCCGCGCATGGTCCGGTGTCGATAGCGCGCACCGGGTGCGCCGCCGGCAGGCCGAACTGCGCGCAGTGGCCGTTGACCACGGACAGCCGCCCGGTCTCCGGCGAGGCGGCGCCCCACATCCCCGCCCCGGATCGGCCACGCTGAGCAGCCGGCCGGGCAGAGCCGATCCACCCACCGGCGGCCCATGGGCCACGCTCCCACCGCAGCGCCGCCGGCCGGCCCACCGGCTGACCGGACGTCATTTCCGCCACGCCCCGCACCGGGTGTGTGAGCTGACCGCGCGCTCAGGTCGGCTGCGGACCCACCTCGGCGATCACCTGGTGGAAGCCGCGCACGTGGGCCTCCACCAGCTCCCCCGCCCGGTCCGCGTCGGCCTCGGCGACGGCCCGGTGGATCGCGTGGTGCTCGGCCCGCAGCCGGGCCACCTCCGCCTCCCAGTCCGGCAGCTGCCGGAAGGCACCCAGGATGGTGTGCCGGACGGCGCCCCGGACGGCCACGGTCAGGTCCGTGACCAGCCGGTTGCCCGCCGCCTCGGCCAGGGCCACGTGGAAGGCGGTGTCGGCGTCGTTGAACTCCTCCCGGGTCAGCCCCGGCTCGTCCATCCGCGCCAGCAGCTCGCGCAGCCGGGCCAGCTGCCCGGGCGTGGCGTGCTCGGCCGCGAGCCGCGCGCTGGAGCGCTCCAGGCTCGCCCGGGCCTCGAAGACGTCGGCCAGCGGGAAGTTCGCCAGCGCCAGGTGCAGCCGCAGCAGCTGGGTGAGCCCCTCGCTCGGCAGAGCCGCGATCACGGTGCCGGAGTCCGGCCCGGTGCCCACCTTGGAGCGGACCACGCCCTGGGCCTCCAGCACCCGCAGCGCCTCGCGGATCGCCGCCCGGCTGACCCCGAGCAGCTCGACCAGCTCCCGCTCGGGCGGCAGCCGGTCGCCGACCCGCAGCCGGCCCGTCAGGAACTGCTCCTCGATCCGGGCCAGCACCAGCTCGTACGTCCGGGTGCGGGGCACCGGCTCCCAAGCCGAGTCCGTCATGCCGCACCATCCCCGTTCGCGTGTCCGATCACCTCATCCTAGCCCGCGGCGAGATTGGTCTGACCAAACTCCCCGGCGACCTGTACAGTGAGTCCCGCCTATGGTCAGACCAAGCCCACAACGGCCCTGACCTCCCCGATCGCGAGGAGCCGCCCGTGCGCGTCGCACTCTTCGTCACCTGCGTCAACGACGCCCTGTACCCCGGCACCGGGCGGGCGGTCGTGACCCTGCTCGAGCGGCTCGGCGTGGAGGTCGACTTCCCCGCCGCCCAGACCTGCTGCGGCCAGCCGCAGTTCAACACCGGCTACCGCGCGCAGACCCAGCCGCTGGCCCGCCGGACCGCCACCGCCTTCGCCGGCTACGACTACGTGGTGACCCCGTCCGGCTCCTGCTCCGCGATGATCCGGGACAACTACCCGAAGCTCGGCGATTTCGGGGATCTCCCCGACCGGGTCTACGAGCTCACCGAGTTCCTCGTCGACGTCCTCGGCGTGACCGACGTCGGCGCCCACTACCCCCACACCGTCACCTACCACCCCTCCTGCCACGGCCTGCGGATGCTCGGCCTGGGCGAGCGCCCGCTGCAACTGCTGCGCGCGGTCAAGGGGTTGACCCTGCTGGACCTCCCCGGGGCCGAGGAGTGCTGCGGCTTCGGCGGCACCTTCGCGGTGAAGAACCCGGCCGTCTCGGCCGCGATGGCCGCCGACAAGACGCGCAACGCGCTCGCCACCGGCGCCGAGGTGCTCTGCGGCGCCGACAACTCCTGCCTGATGCACCTCGGCGGCACCCTGCGCCGCCAAGGCGCGCCGCTGCGCGCCGTCCACCTCGCCGAGATCCTCGCCTCAACCGAGAAGGAGCCCCTGGCATGAGCGGCACCTACCTCGGCATGCCCGCCTTCCCCGAGGCCGCCGCCGTCTCCACCCGGAACGCCCAGCTGCGCGCCAACCTGACCCACGCCACCCGCACCATCCGCGACAAGCGCGCGAAGGCCGTCACCGAACTCGCCGACTGGGCGCAGCTGCGCCAGGCGGGCAAGGAGATCAAGGACCGCACGCTGCGCCGCCTGGACCACTACCTGCTCCAGGCGGAGGCCGCCGTCACGGCGGCCGGCGGCACCGTCCACTGGGCGGCGGACGCCGCCGAGGCCAACCGGATCGTGGCCGCCCTGGTCAAGGCCAAGGGGGAGCGCGAGGTGGTCAAGGTCAAGTCGATGGCCACCCAGGAGATCGGCCTCAACGAAGCCCTCGCCGCCGAGGGCATCACCGCGTACGAGACCGACCTGGCCGAACTGATCGTCCAGCTCGGCGACGACCTGCCCTCGCACATCCTGGTCCCCGCGATCCACCGCAACCGCTCCGAGATCCGCGACATCTTCCGTACCGCGATGGGCAGTTGGGGCCGGCCAGCGCCCGAGGGGCTGACCGACTCCCCGGCCGAACTGGCCGAGGCGGCCCGGCTGCACCTGCGGGAGAAGTTCCTGCGGGCCAAGGTCGCCGTCTCCGGCGCCAACTTCCTCGTCGCGGAGACCGGCAGCCTGGTCGTGGTCGAGTCCGAGGGCAACGGGCGGATGTGCCTCACGCTCCCCGAGACACTCGTCTCCGTGGTCGGCATCGAGAAGGTCATCCCCAGCTGGCAGGACCTCGAAGTCTTCCTCCAGCTCCTCCCCCGCTCCTCCACCGCCGAGCGGATGAACCCCTACACCTCGATCTGGACCGGCACCACCGAAGGTGACGGACCGTCGGACTTCCACCTCGTCCTGCTCGATAACGGCCGCACCGCCACCCTCGCCGACGAGGTCGGCCGCCAGGCGCTGCGCTGCATCCGCTGCTCGGCCTGCCTCAACGTCTGCCCGGTGTACGAGCGGGCCGGCGGCCACGCCTACGGCTCCCCCTACCCGGGGCCGATCGGCGCCATCCTCACGCCCCAACTGCGCGGCCTGCAGAGCGAGGTGGACGCCTCGCTGCCGTACGCCTCGACCCTGTGCGGGGCCTGCTACGAAGTGTGCCCGGTGGCCATCGACATCCCGGAGGTGCTGGTCCACCTGCGTGAGCAGGTCGCCGAGCACGGCCCTGGGCACCGCGCCGAGCATGCCGCGATCAAGGCCGCGACCTGGCTGCTCGACCACCCGGCCGCCTACCGCGCGGCGCTGCGCACCGCCGCGCGCACCCGCCGACTGCACCCCCGCCGACTGCCACTGCCCGGCCCGGCCAAGGCCTGGAGCGACACCCGCGACCTCCCCCAGCTGCCCGGACAGACCTTCCGCGACTGGTGGCAGAGCAACCGCGGAGAAGGGAACACCACGCGAT
The DNA here is from genome assembly GCF_040296285.1 of Kitasatospora sp. NPDC002227. Lineage (NCBI taxonomy): Bacteria > Bacillati > Actinomycetota > Actinomycetes > Kitasatosporales > Streptomycetaceae > Kitasatospora > Kitasatospora sp. NPDC002227. The sequence goes on along the minus strand of NZ_JBEOWY010000019.1, from coordinate 127,134 downwards.
GAACACCTCCCGCGAGAGCGTCCTCGCCAGGATCCGCACCGCCCTGGCCGACGTCCCCACGGCCGAGGAGCCGCCGCTGCGCCGCGACTACCTCCCGGCGCACCTGCCGCAGGACCGCCCGGCCATGCTCGACGTGCTGGCCGAGCACCTGGCCGACTACCGCGCCCACGTCCACCGCTGCACCCCGGCCGGCGTACCGGCGGTGATCGCCCGCCTGCTGCGCGAGCACGGCAGCACCTCCGTGGCCGTCCCCGCCGACCTGCCGCCCGACTGGCTGGCGGCCGTCACCGGCGTGGCGGTGGCCACCGACGGACCCGCCCTGACCACGTCCCGGCTGGAGACCACCGACACCGCCCTCACCGGCTGCGCCCTCGCCATCGCCGAGACCGGCACCGTCGTCCTGGACGCCGGCCCCGCGCAGGGCCGCCGCATCCTCACGCTCGTCCCGGATCACCACATCTGCGTCGTCCACGCCGACCAGGTCGTCGCCTCCCTCCCCCGTGCCCTGCCCCTGCTCGACCCCACCCGCCCGCAGACCTGGATCTCCGGCCCCTCCGCCACCAGCGACATCGAACTGGACCGCGTCGAGGGCGTCCACGGCCCCCGCCGCCTGGACGTCGTCCTGATCGGCTGACCGCACGGCCGCACCCCCTCCGCGGCCTCGGCGTAGCGTTCACCTCAAGTCCATTGCTACGCCTTGAGTGCCCGAACGTTGCATTGACCATCCACCCAGTGCAACGATTTCCCGCCGTTCACCTGCAATGGCACCACTTCAGTGCAATCAGCTTGTTGTCACAATCTGGAAAGCAACGTAGCGTTTCCGTTGTCAGAAACAAGCGGCGAGCACCGGAGAGCACCATGCAGACCTTCACCACCACCGCCCCGATCACCGCCGTCCTGGACATCCCGGCCGGCCGCATCCAGCTCATCGCCACCGACCGCACCGACACCACCGTCGAGGTCCGCCCCGCCGACCCCGCCAAGAACCGCGACGTCCAGGCCGCCGAGCGCGCCGTCGTCAGCTGCACCGACGGCGTCCTGCGGATCCACACCACCCCGCCCAAGAACGAGCTCACCGGCTCCGGCTCGCTCGAAGTCAGCGTCAAGCTCCCCGCCGGCTCCAGCCTCGAGGCCCGGACGGCCGGCAGCGAGCTCCGCACCGTCGGCCGCCTCGGCGACATCACCTTCGACGGCGCCTACCGGCACATCAAGATCGACGAAGCCACGAGCCTGCACCTCACCGCCGTCGACGGCGACGTCGAGGTCGCCCGCCTCACCGGCCCGGCCCGTATCACCACCGCCCGCGGCGACATCACCGTCACCGAAGCCCACCGCGGCACCCTCGACCTGCGCACCCAGTACGGCCACATCGCCGTCGCCGCCACCCCCGGCGCCTGGGCCACCCTCCACGCCGACACCACCCTCGGCACCATCACCGACACCCTCAAGAACAACGGCACCACCGAACTCACCATCCACGCCACCACCGCCCACGGCGACATCACCGCCCGCGCCCTCTGAACCCGCCCGACACCACTCAAGGGGAAAGCGATGACGAACCCCACCGCCTGGACCGGCCTGATCCCGGTCGACGACACCACCCTGGCCGTCACCGACACCGGCGGCCCCAGCCTCCCGGTGCTCTACCTCAACGGCCAGTTCGCCACCCAGGGTTACTGGCGGCGGGTCATCGCCGACCTGGGCCCGGGCCTCCGGCACATCACCTACGACGAGCGGGCCCGCGGCCGGAAGTCGGGCCGGTCGGTCGACTACTCCTTCGAGGCAGCCGTCCGCGACGTCGACGCCGTCCTGGCCGCCCGGGGCGTCGACCGCGCCGTGGTGGTCGGCTGGTCCTACGGCGCGTTCGTCGCGGCGCACTGGGCCGCCCGCAACCCCGAGCGGGCGCTCGGCGCCGTCCTGGTCGACGGCGCGTACCCCTACGACTGGCTCGACGCGGCCATGGAGCAGCGGATCCGCAAGCAGTTCCGCCAGTGGGGCTGGTTCCTGCCACTGCTGCGCCCGACCGGTCTGGTCCCACGGATGACGCCGGACCAGATGTCGGACTGCAACATCGAGCTCGGCCGGATCTCACGCGAGCGGGAGCTCTCCCCCGTCCTCGACTCCGTCACCGTCCCCACCCGGTACGTGGTCGCGTCGGGGGCCTCCCTGGGCAGCCGCGGCGACGAGCAGGAGCGCATCCGGACCAGCCTCGCCGGCGTGACCGCCCGCAACCCGCACATCCAGGTCAGCGCCAAGGTCGCGAGCAACCACGGCGCGATCCTCAAGAAGGACTTCCACGCCGTCGCCGAGGCCGTACGCGAAGTCGCCTGAGCGCCGGTGCCGTCAGAGCGCCGACGCGCAGGCCGACCGAGCCCTCACGCGAACTCCCGCAGCCGAGGCCGCACTCCACCCGCCACCAGGGCGAGCGCCACCACCAGCGCCGCCACCCCGAGCCCGGCCGTCGTGGCGTCCAGGTCACCGTCGGTCGCTGCGACCGCCCGCTCGAAGGCGCGCTGGTTGATCGCCTGGGTGTCGTCGAGCGCGGCACTCAGCACACCGAAGTCGGCGTTGGACTGACCGGGGGCGATGCCCGTGTTGAAGGTGACCGCGTCCTTCAGCCGCCCCTCGCCGCTCAGCTCCCGCATCTTCCGGTCGTCCCGCTGGTACTGCTGGAAGGACGCCAACACCCGCTCCGCAGCGTCCTGTTCACCGTCGAAGGTGACATTGCGCAGCTCGTCCCCGAGATACCCGCCGAACGCGACCGGGTGGCGGCCGGCCGCCGCCGCGAGTTCGGTGTTGTACGTGCTGAGGGTGGCGCCCTCGACCCGGGCGACGGACTGGGTCTTGTCGAAGAAGCTCTGTTCGTACGCGGCCGCCCGGGCCGGGTCGGTCAGGTACCGGCTCTCGTCGGCGTTGAGGTCGTACGCCACCGCACGGGCCCGGCTGAGGGCGATCACCGAATCGAAGGAGTTGCTCTTCGCCACCGTCAACTCCCGCTCCGCTCCGGAGGTCAGGGTCAGCGCCGAGACCAGCGCGGCGAGCACGAGCAGGCTGGCGACCGCCAACGGCAGGTTCACCAGACGCCGGAAACGCACCGCGAGCAGCCGCTGCAGCACCCCGAGGGCGGCCAGCGCCAGCAGCCCGGCGGCCAGGATCTCCCACCAGCCACTCGCCAGCGAATCGCGCTGATCACGGTAACTCTCCTCCACTACATTCGAGTTGGCCCTGGTCAACTCGTCCACGGCCGGGAGCAGCCGCTGGCGCAGCAGGTCGGTCGCCTGCCGGTAGGCCGCCAGGGCGTCCGCCGACGGGCGTCCGGCCGGAGCACGGGCCTGGTCCTCGAGGAGTTGGGCCCGGGCCACCAGGGCCTCGTAGCTCCCGAGTTGGCCGATCACCGTCTGGACGGCCGCCTGCCCGGCCAGGTCGCCGGACACCGCCTCGGTGACTCGCTGCAGGTCACCGTCGGCCTGAGCGCGGCGCTGCTCATAGGTGTCCAGGGTCTGCTTGCGCAGCGCCTGGTAGTCCGGATCCGCGCCGAGCAGCAGCAGGTTGGCCGCCTGGGCGTCCATGTCGTTGAGCGCGAAGTAGAGGTCGGCCGAGCGCACCACCTGCGGCGCGGCCCGATGGCCGATCACATCCGCACCGCCACGGGCCCCGGCCAGCACCGCGCCGGTCACCACGCCCGCCACCAGCAGCGCGACCAGGCAGATGCCGGTCAGGCCCCGGACCAGACGCGGGGTGTGCCACCACGCCCGGCTGCGCCAGGACCGTTGGCCGGGAGCTCGCGGCTCGGGTCGCTCCAGGCCGCCTGTCGCCTGCCGCGTCCACACCGACTCGGCCGTCGTCAGTGCGACAGGTCTGCCGTCCGATCCACCCCTAGGCATCGCCGCGCGCTCCTCCCTCTATCACCGGGACCGTCCGGGATCGGGGTTCGGCAGCCGGTGACCCGTTTCCTCCCGGCTGACGCTAGGTACGCTCGAACGCCTGTCCGCCACTCCTAACGGATCCTTGATCCGCCGAGGGCCGATCTTGACGCGATGTTGACGCCGCCCGTGTCGCACCGGTCGTCGAAGCCGTTACCGCCGGCCGAGCCGCGTCCGTTCCCGCTGACCCCGCGGCGCGCCCCTGAACTCCTCAGCGGATCGGGGCCGGTGCGGTCGGCAGGTGCCAGGCGTTGCGGCGGTGGAGGGCTTCCAGCTCGCGCTGGAGCCCGGGCCTCGGCACCGCGAGGACGGGGCAGGAGGCGTGCTTGACGCAGTAGGCGGTCACCGACGGTCGCAGCCCCCGCCGCAGCCGGCTGCCGCTTCCGGCCCCGACCACCAGGACGTCGTCGGGCCGGTCGGCGGCCCGCACCAGGGCGGGCGCGGCGTCGCCACGTACCACCTGGGCGGACAACCGCACTCCGTCGGGAGCCCCGCCGAAAGCCTCGGCCAGGGCGTCCCGCAGGCGCTCGACGGCGCCCTGCCGCCAGGCGGCCAGCAGCGGCGGGCAGGGCGCCAGGCGGTAGGCGTGCTCACCGCCCTGCGGGGCCCAGGCGAGCACCGCCAGCACCTCGGCGTCCGTCCGACGGGCCTCGTCGACGGCGCGGTGCAGGGCCGCCAGACTTCCGAGCGATCCGCTCACCCCGACGACGATCCGCCCCGTGCGCCGCTCGCCGCCGTAACCCTCGCTCATGCCCGTCATGTCCGTTCCTCACCGATTCGGCTGTCACCTCAGCCAAACCCACCGGCGCCGGGCCGAGCCGCCCCTTGACACCTCCTTGACGCGCAACAGGGCGATCCCAACATAATCTTGATCGCCCCGCCCCATCGGTCGGGCCTCGAGCACGGACGCCCTCGGATCGGACGATGACGCCCCAACCCCTGCCCGGGCCGCTGGCCCACCTCGAACCCCTGCTGGACGACTACGGGTACCTCTCCGTCGGCCTGCTGGTGTTTCTGGACAACTGCGGGGTGCCCGTCCCCGGGCAGACCGTGCTGGTGCTCGCCGCGGTGTACGCGGGGACTGGGCGGATGAGCATCGCCGCCGTCATGGCCGTCGCCTTCGCGGCGGCGGCAGCGGGCAACACGCTCGGGTTCGTGATCGGGCGGACCGGCGGCACCGCCTTCGTCCACCGGTGGGGCCGGTACGTGCTGCTCACCCCGGAGCGGATGACGCGGGCGGCGCACTTCTTCGACCGGTACGGCGGGCGGATCGTCACGGTGGCCCGGTTCGTGGACGGGCTGCGCCAGTACAACGGCATCGTCGCGGGCACCACCGAGCTCGCCTGGCGCCGCTTCCTGCCCGCCAACCTGCTGGGCGCCGCGCTCTGGGTCGGCCTCTGGGGCGGCGTGGGCTACGCGACCGGCGACAACATCGGGCCGATCTACCACCGGCTGCTGCGCTACCAGAACGTCCTGCTGGTCGCGGCCGCCGCGCTCCTGCTGGGGTACCTGACCTACCGGTACCTGCGCGGGAGGCGGCGGCCGCCGAGCGGTCAGAACCGCAGCGGCACGACCTCGAAGGACGACGCGTAACGCACCCCGAGCCGCTCCCCGGCCTGGGCGGAGGACCGCTCCAGGAAGGTGGCGGCGTCGGCCATGTCCCCGCCGAGGCCGGCCAGGTAGGCCTGGTGGGCCTTGAGTGAGGCGATCCCGGCGTCCAGGTGCTCGGAGACGTCCACCGCGTGCCGGCCCTGCGGCGAGGCCGCCGCCCAGACCTCGCGGACACCGCCCCAGGGCTCCAGGCCCTCCTCGGTCAGCTCCCGGAACACCCAGCGGTTGCCCGCGTCCCGGACGCCGTCCACGGTGGCCCGGCCCACCGCGATGTGGTCGGCCTGGTTGGGCACCACCCCGCCGTAGGTCTCCCGGAAGTTGGTGGTGATCACGATGTCCGGGCGGTACCGGCGGACCACCCGGGCGATGTCGCGACGCAGCGGCAGGCCGTACTCGAGCACGCCGTCCGGGTGACCGAGGAAGACCACCTCCCCGACGCCGACCAGCGCGGCGGAGGCGATCTGCTCGGCCTCGCGCACGCTCTTGCACTCGGCCGGGTCCATCGAGTCGATGCCGGCCTCGCCGCTGGTCACCATCACGTAGACCACCCGCTTGCCCTGGGCCGTCCAGCGGGCGACGGCGGCCGCGGCGCCGTACTCCATGTCGTCGGGGTGGGCGACCACGGCCAGCGCGGTCTGCCAGTCCTCGTTCAGCGGCTCGAACGGTTCGGCAGTCACTGCGCCCGCCGGATCTGGTAGTTGAAGTCGGCGTGGCCGAACTGGCCCATCAGCTTCAGCCAGAACGGCATCAGCATCTCCAGGCCGCGCGCCGAGGCGACGCCGCCCATGTCGATGACCGAGCCGGCCGGCCAGCCGAACTGCTCGAGCACGGCCGTGACCTGGGCCTTGGCCGCCTGGTCCTCACCCGCGACGAACAGGTTGTGCTCGCCGGGCACCCGGCCCGGGTCGACCATCACGGCGGCGGTCACCGTGTTGAGCGCCTTGACCACCTTGGCCCGCGGGAACTCCCGCTGGATCTGCTCGGCCACGCTGTCGGTGTTGACCGGGTCCAGGCTCAGCTCGCCGGTGGCCGAGAAGACCAGCGGGTTGGAGACGTCGATCAGCACCTTGCCCGCCAGGTTCTCCTCCCCGGCCAGGCGCAGCGCCTGCAGCGAGACGGTGCCGGAGGTCGCGTTGAGCACCACCTCGGCGGCCTGGGCGGCCTCGGCGAAGGTGCCGTTGTGGCCGTACGGACCGGCCTGCTCGGCCCAGGCCAGCGCGGCGGCGTTGTCCTTGGTGCGCGACCCGAGGGTCACCTCGTGGCCGAGCGAGACGAGCTTGCTCGCGAGGGTGCGCCCCACGGTGCCCGTCCCGATGATCCCAAAGTGCATGTGCGTCAGCTCCCCGTCCACCGGGGCCCGACCTCCGGGCCCCGGTCGCACCATAACTGACGTGCCGTCCGGGCTATTCCACCGTCACACTCTTGGCGAGGTTGCGCGGCTTGTCCACGTCCCGCTCGAGGGCGATGGCGGCGTAGTAGGCGAAGATCTGCAGCGGGACGTTGAGCAGCAGCGGGTCGAGCTCGGGCTCGCTCTTGGGCACCACGATGGCGTGATCGGCCAGCTTGGCCTCGGGGGCGCGGTGGCAGACGGCCAGCACCCGGCCGGAGCGGGCCTTGATCTCGCCGAGGGTGGTGAGGTTCTTGTCGAGCAGCTCGTCGTCCGGCACCAGGGCGACGGTGGGCAGCTCGGGGCTGATCAGCGCGAGCGGGCCGTGCTTGAGCTCGCTGGACGGGTACGCCTCGGCGTGGACGTAGGAGATCTCCTTGAGCTTCTGCGCGCCCTCGCGGGCCACGGGGTAGCCGCGCACCCGGCCGATGAACATCATCCCGGCGCTCTCGGCGTACTCGGCGGCCAGCTTGGCGATCTCCTCCTCCTGGGCCAGGATCTCCCGGATCTGCCCGGGCAGGGCCTTGAGCCCGGCCACGATCCGCTTCCCGTCGGCGGGCGAGAGGTCGTTGATCCGGCCGAAGTGCAGGGCCAGCAGCGCGAAGGCGACCACGGTGGAGGTGAAGGCCTTGGTGGAGGCCACCGAGATCTCCGGCCCGGCGTGCAGGTAGATCCCGCCGTCACACTCCCGCGCGATGGCGCTGCCGACGGTGTTGACCACCCCGAGCACCCGGCCGCCCTTGCGCTTGATCTCCTGCACGGCGGCCAGCGTGTCGTAGGTCTCGCCGGACTGGCTGACCGCCACGTACAGCGTGTCCGCCTCGATCACCGGGTTGCGGTAGCGGAACTCCGAGGCGGGCTCGCTGTGCGCGGGGATGCGGGCCAGCTCCTCGATCAGCTGGGCGCCCATCTCGCCCGCGTAGTACGCGGAGCCGCAGCCGAGGATCTTCACCCGGCGGATCTCGCGCAGCTCGCGCGCGTCCAGGTTGAGCCCGCCGAGGTGGGCGGTGGAGAAGCGCTCGTCCAGGCGGCCGCTCAGGGTGCGCTCGACGGCGCCCGGCTGCTCGTGGATCTCCTTGAGCAGGTAGTGCTGGTACCCGGCGGTGTCGTAGGAGGCGACCTCCCAGTCCACGGTGGAGGGCTGGCGGGTGACGGTGCGGGCGTCCTCGGTGAAGGTGCGGAAGCCGTCGGCGCGCACCACGGCCAGCTCGCCGTCCTCCAGGTGGACCACCTGGCGGGTGTAGCGGACCAGGGCGGCGATGTCGGAGGCGACGAACATCTCCTTCTCGCCGATGCCCAGCACGATCGGGCTGCCGTTGCGGGCCACCACGATCCGGTCCGGCTGGGTGGCGTCGAGCACGGCGATGCCGTACGTCCCGACCACGTGGCCGAGCGCGGCCCGGACGGCCTCCTCCAGCTCGACGCCCTCGCCGGCCCGGGCGGCGATCAGGTGGGCGAGCACCTCGGTGTCGGTCTCGGAGGTGAAGGTGACGCCGTCGGCGGTGAGGCGGGCGCGCAGCTCGTCGGCGTTCTCGATGATGCCGTTGTGCACCACGGCGATCCGGCCGGAGTTGTCGGTGTGCGGGTGCGCGTTGGCGTCGCTCGGCTCACCGTGGGTGGCCCAGCGGGTGTGGCCGATGCCCGTGGTGCCCTTGAAGCGGGCGGGCACGGCGGCGGCGAGGTCGGCGACCCGGCCCTTGACCTTGCAGACCTTCAGCCCGCCGGACTTGCCGCTCACGGCCACGCCGGCCGAGTCGTACCCCCGGTACTCCAGCCGCTGCAGGCCCTCCAGGAGGAAGGTGGTCGCGTCCTTGGGGCCGATGTAGGCCACGATTCCGCACATGGTCAGCTTCTCCTCGCGTCGTTCGACTCTTCTGGCCCGACGGCCGTCAACCGGTCAGCCGTAGACCATCCGGCGGAGCTGACGGGTGGACAGCTCCGGCGCGGCGACCCGGCGGGCGGCGAGTTCGGCGCCGAGCCGGGCGAAGATCTTCTCGTTGGTCAGTCCTCTGGCCTGCAGCTCGCCGTGACGGCGGCGCACGTACTCCTCCGTGGTTTCGGAGAAGTACGCCAACACCTCCGCGACCACTCTGGCCGCCTCGCCCGGACTCAGCACGCTGGTCCGGGTGAGGTGGGCGATCAGGTCTTCATGACGGTGTGGCGAGACAGGCACGGTAGGTGAGCCTAGGCCGCAAGATCGCTGAATCCAAGAATCCTGCCCGAAATCGGGCAGATCTTCAGACATTCAGCCCCGTGCACGGTTGGTCCGTACCGGTATGAGAGTGTGAGCTCCTGGTGACGTGGGGGGCTAGCTCTTCGTTGACCAGGTCGGCGGCCGCTGGGCCGGGCCGACACGTCCCGGATGGCGGCGGGTGAGCGGCGACAATCGACCCGCTGCCGCCAGGATGGGAAAGAAACCTGTCCGGAGCGAGCTGTCGGGGGACACAACCTCATGCAACCGCGAATCTTCGCGATCATCACCGCCCTGCTGCTGGGCGCCCTGGGGCTGGGCGCGGTGGCCGTCACCCAGTGGGCACCCGCCACCACCCCGGCGGCGGCCGCCGGCACTCCCGCAGCCTCCGGCGGTGCCCAGCCCGCCACCCTGGCCGCCTCGCCCACCCCCACCGGGGACCCGGCGGTGTGGACCCGCAGCACCCTGCGGAACAAGATGATGGCCGAGATGGACGCCACCGACCCGGGCGTGGCGCTGGCCGACCTCGACAAGATCACCAAGAAGCTCCCGTACACCGTCCGGTTCTGCCACCCGATCGCGCACGAGCTGGGCCACGCCGCCGTCAAGCGGTACCACGAGGACTTCCAGAAGGTGATCTCCTTCCCGCACGAGACCTGCGCGGCGGGCTACCTGCACGGCGCGGTCGAGGAGATGCTCAACGCCTCCAAGCAGCCCGAGGTCGACCTGCTCAAGCTCTGCGCCCCCGCCAACACCGGCCCCTGCATCCACGGGGTCGGCCACGGCACGATGTTCGTCGCCAAGCAGGACGTCGCCGAGGCCCGCAAGCTGTGCAGCGAGTTCCCCGGCGACAGCAAGAAGGTCACCTGTTCCGAAGGCCTGTTCATGCAGCTCTTCGGCCCCGACGAGGAGGACGAGAAGGCCAAGGCCAACCTCCCCGCCGACAAGCTCGCCAAGGAGCCGCTCTACCCCTGCCCGGAGCAGCCGGGACTGTTCCAGTCGGCCTGCTACTTCTACGCGCCGACCTACTACCTGAGCTCGCACGACTACCCCAACCACCCCGAGGTCTTCGCCGCCGCCCTCCAGTGGTGCCTGAACGGCAAGTCCACCGGCGGTGACATCGACTGCAGCCGGGGCGTCGGCTCGCGCACCATGAAGTACAACCTCGACCGCGTGAACTGGGCCGCCGACCAGTGCGCCACCGGCGTCGACGCCGCCCACCGCCGTGCCTGCACCCAGGGCCTCTACAGCTACTACACCGTCAACTACACCGAGGCCGGCGCCGGCGCCCGCCTCTGCTCCCAGCTCACCAACAAGGAGATCGCCGGCTACTGCCGCAGCGCCGGCGGCCTGGCCAACACTCTGGACTGAGAGTCGCACCACCGCCAGGGGCGCGGGGCTGTGCTTGATCAACAGCGTGCGCGACCGACCCACCACTCAGGTAGACGGTCGCGCGATCGGTTCCCCCGCCCTTGCTGCGGTTTCTGTACGTGGACACCATCGTGGCGGCCGCCGCCCGTCCCCTACAGTGCCCTCATGAGCGACGACTTCCGCAAAGCCGCCCACCAGGCCGCCGACCTGGTCTCCGACTACCTCGAAGCCGTCCCCACCCGCCCGGTCTGGCAGCCCACGGCCCCGGCCGACCGCGCGGCGCTGCTCGACCGCCCCCTGCCGGAGACCGGCACCCCCCTCGCCGAGCTGCTCGGCACCGTCGGCCGCGAGATCCTCACCGCCCCCATGGGCAACGGGCACCCCGCCTTCTTCGGCTGGGTCAACTCCGCCCCCGCCCCGGCGGGGGTACTGGCCACGCTGGCGGCCGCCGCGATGAACCCGAGCAGTGCGGGCGGCGACCACGCCGACGTCCACCTGGAGCGGGCGGTGGTGCGCTGGATCGCCGAGCTGGTCGGCTACCCGCACACCCCCGGCGGCGGCATCCTCACCTCCGGCACCTCGATGGCCACCGTGCTGTGCCTGACCGCCGCCCGGGGCCGCGCCGCCGCCCGCCTGGGCCACGACCTGCGCGCCGACGGCCTCGCCGGCCTCCCGCCGTTCACCGCCTACGCCACCGCCGAGACCCACTCCTGCGTCCGCAAGGCCGTCGAACTGCTCGGCCTCGGCAGCCGCTACCTGCGTACCGTGCCCACCACCCCGGACGGCCTGCTCGACCCCGCCGCCCTGGCCGAGGCCGTCCGGGCGGACCGCGCGGCCGGCCTGCACCCCTTCCTGGTCGTCGCCTCGGCCGGCACCGTCGGCACCGGCGCCGTCGACGCCTTCGACCCGCTGGCCGACCTCTGCGCCGCCGAGGGCCTCTGGCTGCACGTGGACGGCGCGTACGGCGCCTTCGGCGTGCTGGACCCGGCCGTCGCCGGGCAGTACGCGGGCATGGGGCGCGCCGACTCGCTCGCACTGGACCCGCACAAGTGGCTCGGTGTCCCGGTCGACTGCGGCTGCGCGCTGGTCCAGGACCCGGCGGCGCTGCGCGACGCCTTCAGCCTGGTGCCCTCCTACCTGCGGGACGAGGCGGCGGGCGAGCTCGGCTGGTTCTCCGAGTACGGCATGGAGCAGACCCGCCCGTTCCGTGCTCTCAAGGTCTGGGCGACCGTCGCCCACCGCGGCCGCCAGGGCATCGCCGAGGACATCGCCCGCTGCACCGCCCTGGCCCGCCGCCTCGGCGAGCTGGTCGAGGCCGAGCCCGCCCTCGAACTGCTCGCCCCCGTCCGCACCTCGATCGTCGCCTTCCGCGCCCGCGCGGCCGACGAGCGGGCGGCCGACGCGCTCAACCGGGCGCTGCCCCCGGCCGTCCAGCTGCGCGGAAACACCTTCGTCACCGGAGCCGTGTTCGAGGGGCGGGAGATGCTCCGCGCCTGTCTGCTCAATCCGGCCACCACCGAGGCCGACCTCGAGCTGCTGGTGACCGAAGTCCTGGCGGCCAGAGCCGATCTGATGGAGCGTCCAGTCGAATCCTGACGGTCACCGGGAGTTCACCGGGAATCGTTCGGAAGCCAACCGGAGACATTTACCGACAGGTCACGGGGGATTCGTGATCGTGAAACACCGGAGCGCAAACATGCTCCTATGGACAGACTTCCCGAGCCTCGCCCCGCCGCCCTCTCCCGCGCCCAGCGGCGCCGCCTCCGGGCGCACCGCTGGCGGCACTCCACCACCGAGCTGGCCGCGGTGTTCCTCGCCGTCGCCACCGCCGACCTGGTGGCCAACATCGTCGTGCACGGCCACGACGGCCCGGTGCTGCTGGCCGTCTCGGCCCTCGCCCTGCTCGCCACCGCCCTCTTCCACGCCTGGTGGGCGCACCGGCGCCCGCACGATCCGCCGGGCCACGAGCCGACCGCGCCACCCGGGGCGGCCGAGGTGACGGGCCCCCTGCACGACTGGACCGAGACGGCGCTGTGGCGGCTGCGCGCCACCGTCACCGACAGTCCGGGCAGCCTGGCCCGGATCTGCGCGGCGCTGGCCGGGCACGAGGTCAACATCATCTCCCTCCAGGCCCACCCGCTGGCCGAGGGCACCGTGGACGAGTTCCTGCTGCGCGCCCCGCTCTCCCTCTCCCGGGCCGGCCTCACCCACCTGGTCGCCACCGCCGGCGGCCGGGACATCTGGACCGACCCGGCCGACGCCCACGACCTGGTGGACGAACCGACCCACGTGCTCGCGCTGGCCACTCGCACCGCCCTGGACGCCGCCGAGCTGCCGGTCGCCCTGCGGCGGCTGTTCGGCCGCTGCACCATCCGCAGCTACCCGGGCAGCGCCGCGAAGGCCGCCGCGGCGGTGGACGGGCACGTGATGCGGCTGCCGGCCCCCTCCGGGGACCTGCTCGAACTCACCCGCGCCCACCTGCCCTTCACCCCGACCGAGTTCGCCCGGGCCCAGGCGCTGGTCGAGCTGGACGCCCTGCTGGGGCCGCGCGTCCCCAACCTCGAGGCCCGACTCCAGCTGCCGGCCGGGGCCGACCTCACCGTCCGCCGCGCCGACCCCGCGGACCGGGCGGCCGCCCTCGCGATGCACCGGCGCTGCTCCCCCGAGGCGCTGCGCAAGCGCTACCACGGCCCGGTCGGCGACGCCGACCGCTACCTCGACCACCTGCTCGACCCCCGCCACGGCCAGACCCTCGCCGTCGAGACCACGGACGGCCGGATCGTCGCCCTGGCCCACCTGATGTGGGACGAGGACAGCGCCGAGATCGCCCTCCTGGTCGAGGACGCCTGGCAGCGGCGCGGCCTCGGCCTCGACCTCCTCCAGCGCACCGCCGCCCTCGCCCTCGAGGCCGGCTCCCCCACCGTCTACGCCGTCACCCACTCCTCCAACACCGCCCTCATCGCCGCCATGCGACGGCTCGGCGCCCCCTTGGACTACCAGGTCGACGGCGCCACCCTGGTCATCACCGCCCACCTGACGGAGGCGGCCCTGCCCTCACCTTGGCGCTGAGCAGCAACCCCGGGGGCGCGGGGAACGGCGCGGCCGACCATGCACTCCTCTGAAGCTCTCCCGAGCGAGCCACTTGCACTGTCCAGGGGCGCGAGGAACTGCGCGAAGTCGGAAGGCGACAGGCCGTGCATGGTCGGCCGCGCAGTTCCTCGCGCCCCTGAAGGTGCAACCTCGGGCAGTGCACATGTTGGGGCGATCACGGTCCTTCAGCCCGGAGTAGGTAGGCTGGCCCCGTCCCCGCCGCTCGGCGCCCCTCCAACGGCCGCCCGGGCGGTGCCGCTGCAAGGAGGAACCACTGAGCATGCCAGGCACCGATTCGGAAGCCGCAGCCGTACGCGACGCCTCGCTGCCCGCCCGCGCCAAGCTCGCCGTGACGGCCGGCCGGATGGCCGCCGCCCTCTCGCAGAAGGCCGGCCGGGGCAGCGGTTCGGTGATCGGCGGCAAGGTCGCCCTCAAGCTCGACCCCGACCTGCTCGCCACCCTGGCCGAGCACCTCGACGTCGTCCTGGTCAGCGCCACCAACGGCAAGACCACCACCACCCGCCTGATCGCGGAGGCGCTCCGCGCCGCCGGCCCGGTGGTCTCCAACGCGCTGGGCGCCAACATGCCGGCCGGCATCACCGCCGCCCTGGCCGGCGGCTCCGAGGCCCGCTTCGGCGTCATCGAGGTGGACGAGAAGTACCTCGCCGGGGTCGCCCGCGACACCCGCCCGAAGGCCATAGCGCTGCTGAACCTCTCGCGCGACCAGCTCGACCGCGCCGCCGAGACCCGCATGATGGCCGAGAAGTGGCGCGAGGGCCTCAAGGACACCGAGGCCGTGATCATCGCCAACGCGGACGACCCGCTGGTGACCTGGGCCGCCTCCTCCTGCCGCAAGGTGGTCTGGGTGGCCGCCGGCCAGGCCTGGAAGGAGGACGCCTGGTCCTGCCCGTCCTGCGGCGGTGTGATGCAGCGTCCGGGCGACGACTGGTTCTGCCAGGACTGCGGCTTCCGCCGTCCGCAGCCGCACTGGGCGCTCCAGGGCACCCACGTGATCGACCCGCAGCGCGGCGCCTGGCCGATCCAGCTCCAGCTGCCGGGCCGGGCCAATCTGGCCAACGCCACCAGCTCGGCCGCCGTGGCCGCCGTCTTCGGCGTCGCCCCGCAGGTCGCCCTGCAGCGCATGCAGTCGGTGACCGCCGTGGCCGGCCGCTACGACGTGGTCTCCTACCTGGGCCGCGACGTCCGCCTGCTGCTCGCCAAGAACCCGGCCGGCTGGCTGGAGACCTTCTCGCTGATCGACGGCCCGCCGGCGCCGGTGGTGCTCTCGGTCAACGCGCTGGACGCGGACGGCACCGACACCTCCTGGCTCTGGGACGTGGACTACGAGCGCCTCGCCGGCCACCCGGTCTTCGTGATGGGCCAGCGCAAGCTGGACCTCGCGGTGCGCCTGGAGGTCGCCGGGCTGCAGTTCCAGGTGGTCGACACCTTGGAGCAGGCGGTCCAGATGGCGCCGCCCGGCCGGATCGAGGCGATCGCCAACTACACCGCCTTCCAGCAGCTCCGCAAGGCGGTGGCCAACTGATGTCGTACCCGCCCCAGCAGCCCCACCCGCAAGAGCAGCAGTACGGAAGGCCTTCCAGGATGAGCGAGAGCGCACTGCGCTTGGTGTGGGTCTACCCGGACCTGCTCAGCACCTACGGTGACCGGGGCAACGCCCTGGTCGTCGAGCGCCGGGCCCGCCAGCGCGGCATCGGCGTGCAGCGGATCGACGTCCGCTCCGACCAGGCGGTGCCCACCAGCGGTGACATCTACCTGATCGGCGGCGGCGAGGACCGCCCGCAGCGGCTGGCCGCCGAGCGGCTGCGCGCCGACGCGGGCCTGGTCCGGGCCGCCGAGAACGGTGCGATCATCTTCTCGGTCTGCGCCGGGTACCAGATCCTGGGCCACGAGTTCATCAACGACCTCGGCCAGCGCGAGCCGGGCCTGGGCCTGCTCGACGTGTGGACCACCCGCGGCGAGGGCGCCCGCTGCGTCGGCGACGTGCTCGCCGACACCGACCCCCGGCTCTCCCTCCCGCAGCTGACGGGCTTCGAGAACCACCAGGGCGTCACCCACCTCGGCCAGGGCGTCTCGCCGATGGCCACCGTGCAGGTCGGCCGGGGCAACGGCACCGGCGACGGCACCGAGGGTGCCTGGCGCGACACCGTCTTCGGCACCTACCTGCACGGCCCCGTGATGGCCCGCAACCCCGGGGTCGCGGACATGCTCATCAAGCTGGCACTGGACGTCAACGCCCTGCCGCCGGCCGACACCACCTGGTACGACGCTCTGCGCGCCGAGCGCATCGCCGCCACCAAGCAGCCCGCGTAGCGCGGGAGTTGACGGGCCCGTACGCCACGGCACCGGCTGACCTGACCGCATGGCGGGCAGTCGGTGCCAAAGGCCGGGCCTTCATTAGACAATAGAGTCAGCGTTCGGACGCACACCCTCCTCGGCGTCCGTTCCCTACAGCTGCGCGGGCTCGTCGACGAAGCCGCTCCCGCGTCGGCGCCCGTCCGGCCGGACGCGGTCGCCGTATGCTGTGCTCTATATGGCCCGTTTTGGTCGCTTTATGTCCGATTCGAGCCTGCCTTTAGGTGGAGACACCAAGGTGGAGGTCCGGCCGTACCGGTTCATCCCCCGGCGTCGCAGCCGGGGGTGCCCCCAGGGGAGTTGCAAAGCGATGCGTATTGGTGTGCTGACCAGCGGCGGTGACTGCCCCGGACTGAACGCCGTGATCCGTTCCGTGGTCCACCGGGGGGTGGTCGACCACGGCGACGAGATCATCGGTTTCCAGGACGGTTGGCGAGGTCTGCTGGAGGGGGTCCACCGGCCCCTGACCCTCGATTCCGTGAGCGGCATCCTGGCCCAGGGCGGCACCATCCTCGGTTCCTCGCGAGTTCAGCCCAGCCACCTGCGGGACGGTGTCGAGCGCGCCAAGCAGTACTGCCAGGACCTGGGTATCGACGCCGTCATTCCGATCGGCGGCGAGGGGACCCTCAAGGCCGCCAAGCTGATGAGCGACGCGGGCCTGCCCGTGGTCGGCGTCCCGAAGACCATCGACAACGACATCGCCTGCACCGACGTCACCTTCGGCTTCGACACCGCCGTCTCGGTCGCCACCGAGGCACTGGACCGGCTGAAGACCACCGCGGAGTCCCACCAGCGCGTGATGGTGGTCGAGTTGATGGGCCGTCACACCGGCTGGATCGCCCTGCACGCGGGCATGGCCGCCGGTGCCCACGCGATCGTGGTGCCCGAGCGCCCCTTCCACATCGAGAAGCTCACCGACGTCGTCCGCGAGCGCTTCGACCGCAAGAAGAAGTTCGCCATCGTGGTCTGCGCCGAGGGCGCCAAGCCCGAGCCCGGCACCATGCACTGGGAGGAGGGCGTCAAGGACATCTACGGCCACGAGCGCTTCACCGGTGTCGCCAACCAGCTCTCCGCCGAGCTGGAGCACCGCCTGGGCAAGGAGGCCAAGCCGGTCATCCTCGGCCACACCCAGCGCGGCGGCACCCCGACCGCGTACGACCGCGTCCTGGCCACCCGCTTCGGCTGGCACGCCGTCGAGGCCGCCCACAAGGGCGCCTTCGGCCACATCACGGCCCTCCAGGGCACCCAGATCAACCTGGTCCCCCTCGCCGAGGCCGTCGCCGACCTGAAGACCGTCCCCGCCGAGCGCTACGCCGAGGCCGAGACCGTCATCTGACCTGCTGAGATGGGGCCACCGCACCAGCGGTGGCCCCGTCGGTCGTTCACCACCGGTACGCGGGGCAGCGGGCCCGGCGGCCGGCCAGCCGGTTCGCCACCCTGCCGGACGCCGCCGGCACGACGGCCACCCACCCGCCCGGTGCCGGGTGGGTGGCGCGCCGCTGTCAGCCCGCCGACAGCCGTCCGCCGCAGCGGCTGCAGTAGGCGGGGGCCGCGCCCTCGGGCACGG
Organism: Kitasatospora sp. NPDC002227; assembly: GCF_040296285.1. Classification (NCBI taxonomy): domain Bacteria; kingdom Bacillati; phylum Actinomycetota; class Actinomycetes; order Kitasatosporales; family Streptomycetaceae; genus Kitasatospora; species Kitasatospora sp. NPDC002227. The sequence continues at coordinate 109,621 of NZ_JBEOWY010000019.1, read as the reverse complement.
CGCCGCACCCCGGGCAGAGCTGCGCCGTGCGTACGCCGCCGACCGCCATGCCCGGCCGGCGCCGGTGGGCGGTCAGGTAGACCAGCCCCTCCGACCCGGCCCGCAGGCTGCGCCGGGAGCCGCGTGGCAGCCACGCCAGGGCCCCGGCCCCGAGCTCCAGGGCCTGCGGCCCGTCGAGCAGGGTGCCGCCGCCCGCGACCACGAGCAGCAGCACGTCCAGGTCGTTCTCCCGGTGCTCCCCCACCACGGCCCCGGCCGGCAGCCGGACCAGGTTGGCGTCCAGCTGCCGCTCCGGCTCGCCGAGCCGCCACAGCGCGCCGCGCCCCTGCGGCCCGGCCGCGGCCACCCGCTCGGCGAGATCCGCGAGCAGCCGCGCCTTCGGGCCGGGGTCCGTCACAGGGTGCGGGCGAGGCGGTCGGTCAGCAGGCGGGTGAAGCGGGCCGGGTCGGCCAGGTCGCCGCCCTCGGCGAGCAGCGCGCTGCCGTGGACCAGTTCGGCGATGTCCCCCAGCGCCGGGGCCTCGGGCTCCGCCCGGTGGGCCTGGTGCAGGGCGACGACGAGCGGGTGGGTGGGGTTGAGCTCGAGGATCCGCTTGACCGGGGGGAGCTCCTGGCCCATCGCCCGGTACATCTTCTCCAGGGTGGGCGTCAGGTCGTTGGCGTCGCCGACCAGGCAGGCCGCCGAGGTGGTGAGCCGGGTGGAGAGGCGGACCTCCTTGACCTGCTCGGCCAGGGTCGTCCCGAGCCAGCCGAGGAGGCCCGCGAAGTCCTGCTCGCGCTGCGCCTTCTCCGCCTTCGCCTCCTCGCTGCCGTCGGCCTCGCCCTCGAGGTCGACCTGGCCCTTGGCGATGGACTGGAAGCGGTGGCCGTCGAAGGCGGGGATCTGGTCGGTCCAGACCTCGTCGACGGGGTCGGTGAGGATCAGCACCTCGTAGCCCTTGGCGGTGACGGCCTCCATGTGCGGGGAGTTCTCCACCGTCTGGCGGTTCTCACCGGTCAGGTAGTAGACGGTGTCCTGGCCGTCCTTCATCCGCTCCACGTACTCGCGCAGCGTGGTGGTCTTCTCCGGGTCGTGGGTCGAGTCCGCCGAGACCAGCTCGAGCAGGGCGTCGGTGTTGTCCCGGTCCTCGAGCAGGCCCTCCTTGATCACCCGGCCGAACTGCTCCCACAGCTTGGCGTAACCGTCGGCGTCCGTGGCCCGCATGCTCTTGAGCGCGGCCAGCACCTTCTTGACGAGCCGTCGGCGCACCGCGGTGATCTGGCGATCGTGCTGCAGGATCTCGCGCGAGACGTTCAGCGACAGGTCGTGGGCGTCCACCACTCCCTTGACGAACCGCAGGTAGTTCGGCATCAGCGCTTCGCAGTCGTCCATGATGAACACCCGCTTGACGTACAGCTGCACGCCCCGCTTGGTGTCCCGCGAGAACAGGTCGAACGGCGCGTGGGCGGGCAGGAACAGCAGCGCCTCGTACTCGAAGGTGCCCTCGGCGCGCATGTGGATGGTCTGCGCGGGTGCCTGCCAGTCGTGGCTGATCTGCTGGTAGAACTCGTGGTACTCGGCCTCGGTGACCTCACTGCGCGGGCGGGCCCACAGTGCCTTCATCGAGTTCAGCGTCTCCGGCTCGGGCGCGGCGCCGTCCTCCGTGGCCGCTTCGGCGGCCATCCGGATGGGCCAGCGGATGAAGTCCGAGTACTGCTTGACGATCTGGCGGATCTTCCAGCCGGCCAGGTAGTCACCCAGACCGTCCTCACCGTCGGCCGGCTTCAGGTGCAGCGTGACCGAGGTGCCCACCGGCAGGCCGTCGGCCTGCGCGACGGTGTAGCTGCCCTCGCCGTCGGACTCCCAGGCGGTGCCCTCCTCCGTCCCGGCCCGGCGGGTCCGCAGGGTGACCTTGTCGGCGACCATGAACGCCGAGTAGAACCCGACGCCGAACTGACCGATCAGGCTCTGCGCCGCCTCCGCGTCCTTGGCCTCCTTGATCTTGGCCAGCAGACTGGCGGTGCCGGACTTGGCGATGGTCCCGATCAGGTCGACGACCTCCTCGCGGGTCATGCCGATGCCGTTGTCCCGCACCGTCAGGGTCCGGGCCTCGCTGTCGGTCTCCAGCGTGATCTGCAGCTCCGAGGAGTCGACCGCGAGGCCCGGGTCGGTGAGGGATTCGAGGCGGAGCTTGTCGAGGGCGTCGGAGGCGTTGGAGATCAGCTCGCGCAGGAAGATGTCCTTGTTCGAGTAGATCGAGTGGATCACCAGCTGCAGCAGCTGGCGGGTCTCCGCCTGGAACTCCAGCGTCTCGGTCGGGCCGGCCATGGGAGGAGTCTCCTTCTGGTACTAGTCGTGGAACGAGGATCGGTCCGGGCTGCCTGAACCTCTGTCAGTGCCCGGACGACAGCGTAGACGGTCCGGCGAGCCGCACCCCGACGGACGAGCGGCCGTCGGTAGCTTGACGGCATGGAGATCCTCGCCTACGGCGTCCAGCGGGACGAACAGCCCATCCTGGAGCGTGCTTTCGCGGGCAGGCACCCGCTGCGCTGCCTGCCGGTCTTCCTCGACCGCGACACCGCCCCGCTCGCCGCCGGCTACCCGGCGGTCAGCAGCAGCGTCAATGCCGAACTCGACGCCCAGACCCTGACCGTCCTCGCGGCTGGCGGCACCAAGCTGATCGCCCAGCGCTCAACCGGCTTCAACAACATCGACCTGGCGGCCGCCGAGAAGCTCGGCATCGCCGTCTACCGGGTCTCCTACTACTCCCCGTACGCGGTCGCCGAGCATGCCTGGACGCTCGCGCTGGCCGTCAACCGGCGTCTGGCCCGGGCGGCCAACCGATCCCGCGAGTTCGACTTCCGCCTCGACGGCCTGCTCGGCCGGGACATCCACGGCATGACCGTCGGCGTGATCGGCACCGGCAAGATCGGCGAGTGCTTCGCCCGCATCGCCCACGGCTTCGGCACCACCCTGCTCGGCTGGGACATCGCCGAGAACCCCGCCTGCCTCGACCTCGGCATGACCTATGTGGACCGCACCGAACTCCTCGCCCGCGCCGACATCGTCAGCCTGCATGTGCCCCTGCTGCCCGCCACTCACCACCTCATCAACACCGCCGCCCTGGCCGCCATGAAGCCCGACGCCATCCTGGTCAACTCCAGCCGCGGCGGCCTGGTCGACGCCACCGCCCTGGTCGAGACGCTCCGCTCCGGCCGCCTGGCCGGTGTCGGCCTCGACGTCTACGAGGAGGAGACCGGCGTCTTCTTCACCGACCGCTCCGTCGAGGGCATCCCCGACGACACCCTGGCCCGCCTGGTCACCTTCCCCCAGGTCGTCGTCACCTCCCACCAGGCCTACTTCACCCACACCGCCGTCACCCAGATCATCGACACCACGGCCCGCAACATCGACGACTACGCCGCCGGCCGCACCACCGAGAACACCCTCGTCCCCAAGCCCTGACCCGGGCGTGTCCGGCCAACGGCTCTGTCCCGCCGCCGGACCGGCTCCGGCCGACCGACCGGCCCGGCTGCTGACCAGCACCTCGGCAGGCCATCGGCAGTACCGGTCACATATGGCCGCCTGCTGGCCTGGCCGCCGATTCGGCCGGGCTGACAGTCTGATCGGCGCGCGCCGCAGTTCCTGGCGCGCCGGTCATTCAGTCGCGTCCAGCCGTAAAGGATTCCGCCTTGAGTACGTCGAAGAAGCCACTCCGCTGGGTCCGGGCCACGCTCGCCGCCGCGGTCACCGCCCTGACCCTGACGGTGGCCCCCGCCGCGCACGCCGACACCCCGGGCCAGCCGCCGCTGCCCGACGGGTTCGGCCTGACCAAGGTCGCCACGGACCCGGCGATCGTGGCGGCCAACACCCCCACCAACTTCGTGATCACGGTGACCACCCCGCAGGTCGCGGGCACCCACCACATCCGGATCATGCTGCCGGCCGACTACTACACCAACACCACCAAGCACTACCCGGTGCTGTACTTCCTGCACGGCACCGGCGACGACCCGGCCAACGCGAGCCTGGCCTGGCCGGCCCTGCGGGACGCCTCGGCCCGCTCCTCGATGATCACCGTGGAGCCGGACGGCGGCCTGCGCGGCTGGTACGCCAACTGGCTGAACCAGAACACCGCCGCCGGGGCACAGAACTGGGAGACCTTCCACCTCGGCCAGGTGATCCCGTTCATCGACGCGGACCTGCGCACCATCCCGGACAAGGCGCACCGGGCCATCGCCGGCCTGTCGATGGGCGGTTTCGGCGCGATGCACTACGCCGAGGACCGTCCCGACCTGTTCAGCCAGGTGGCCTCTCTCTCCGGCGCGATCGACCTCGGCCGGGACTCGATGGACGTGCGGATGGCCGCCGTGGGCACCCTCACCAACGGGGCCGGTGTGCTCTGCGGTTCCTCGACGAACCCGAGTTGCCCCGGCGGCTTCGGTCCGACGGTGGACTCGGACGCGCTGTTCGGCACCCCGTACCCGTTCTCGATCTTCTACCCGTTCAGTGACGTGCTGTGGAACGCCGCCGACCCGTCCACCCACCTGTCGAAGCTGACCGGCATGGGGATCTCCCTCTACGTCGGCAACGGCAACGGCAACCCCGCCGACGAGGAGTTCTGGGCCGAGTCCGCCACCACCCACGTCAAGACCAACCTCGATGCGCTCGGCATGCCCTCGCACTACGTCGACTACGGCAACGGTGCCGGATGGGGCACCTGCGCCGGCCACCACGACGCCCCGTGCTGGGCGGCCGACATGGTCGACTTCGTCCCGCGCCTGGAGGCGGCGTTCGGGGCCTGATTCGCCCGCAGCAGCACGGGAACCCCGCTGCCCGGGCGGCGGCAGCGGTACGCGGCCGATCCGGAGTTCCGCCGGAGGGTACTGGACTCGTGTGGTCGCCGGCAGCGGGCGAACCGGTATCCGAAGCGCTGAAGGACCACCGTGGGACGTCCCACGGTGGTCCTTTCGGCCTCTCGGGGCGTCAGGCTGCTCGGATCACGTGGACGTTCAGGAAGAACGGTCCGCCGATCTCGGCAGCGTTCAGGTGGCCGGACAGAGCCCCGCCCCCGTCCAGGCCCTACGAAGACGACGACGGCGTCCTTGATCCCGGCGGTGCCCGCTCCCGCTGGTTCGGCCAAGGTCCCCGCGTCAGCGGGTGGGCAGGTGTGCCCGGGACGGGAGGGTGAGGATCGCCTCCCGGCCGCGGCCGGCCAGCCAGTCGGCGTAGTGGGGGCGGTCGTCGGCGAGGTCGAAGTACTGCTTGAGCAGCCGCTCGGCGATCTCACCACCGAGGGCGGCGACTTCGGAGCCTCGGCGCCAGCCGAGCATGATCTGACGGCAGTGCGGGGTGCCGGCGATCGGGCGGACGGTGACACCCGGGCCCGGGCGGCCGGTGGCGTAGAGGCCGCCGACGGCCTGGCCGGCGGAGATGAGGGCGGCGGCCGCGGAGGAGTCGTTGGCCGCATGCCGGATGCGCGGGGTGAACCCGGCCGAGGCGCAGACGATGCGCAGCCGGGCGTAGAGGCCGGTGTCGTCGGGGGTCATCATGACCCAGTCGTCCTCGGCCAGGTCGGCGAGGCCGATCTCGCTCTGGCCCGCCGCCGGATGGGTCTCGGCCACCATCGCGAAGATCGGCTCGGCGGCGATGATGACGTGCAGGTCGATGTTCTCGGGGGCCCGCACCTCGAAGCCGGGGAACTCGTGCACGACCACGACGTCGAGCGCGCCGGCCGACAACCGCTCCAGCAGGGTGCCGACCATCGGCTCCATGACGGTGGGGATGTCCCGTCCGGGCAGCAGCCCGCGCAGCACGTCCACCAGGATCGGCACGAACGGCCCCGCCACCCCGCCCACCCGGAGCGCCCCGACCGGCTGGTCGTCCTTGGCCAGGGCGCGCACCGTCGTCTCGAACTCGCCGATGTCGGCGAGGAGTTCCCGCGCCCGGCTCACCGCGTACCGGCCGACCTCGGTCGGGGTGATCCCGTCGTGCCGGCGGTGGAACAGACTGCTGCCCAAGGCCAGTTCGATGCGGTGCAGCTGGGTCGTGAGCGCCGGCTGGGTGACCCGGAGCAGCTGAGCCGCCCGGCGGATGCTACCGGCGTCCGCGACGGCGACCAGGACCTCCAGGTGGTGAAAGCCCAGTCTCATACGCTCAGATGGTACCGAGCTTGACTGTACACCTCCAGATCTCTCCCGCAGGTTCCCGCCCGCCGCCAGGTTTCTGACGGTACGACAGGTGACGTCCCCCCGATAACACCGGAGCTATCACCACCTGGCATCTGCTCCGGCCGCACCCCGCCGGAGCAGACTTCGGCATACCCCCGGCCGGGTCCACCCCCCTCACCATCCGGTGCCCCATCACCACCTGGAGAAAAGCCATGAGCTCCCGCCCCCGCACGCTCGCCCTGCTCGTGACCACCGCCGTCGGCCTGGCGACGGCCCTGAGCGCGACGACCCCGGCCACCGCCGCCGCAACTCACCCCACCCACTCCCGCATGCACGCGGACAACATCTGGGGCGGCTACATCACCTACGGCTCCACCTACTCGACGATATCGGGGACATGGAACATCCCGGCGATCGACTGCACCAACAACCGCGGCATCGCCTCCCCGTGGGTCGGCTTCGACGGGTGGGACAGCGACACCGTCGAGCAGATCGGCATCGACTTCGACTGCTCGACCGGCAAGCCCCAGTACAACACCTGGGTCGAGATGTACCCGCAGGACAGCATCTAGTTCACCGAGCCCGTGCAGGCCGGCGACTCCATGACCGGCACCGTCGTCGACAACGGCGGGCACAACTACACGCTGACCCTGAGCGACAGCACCAAGGGCTGGACGAAGACCTTCCAGAAGTACCTGGCCACCGCGACCTCGGTGAACGCCGAGGCCATCATGGAGCCGATCGGCTCGGACTCCGTGCCGACCCTGGCGAAGTTCGGCCCCCTGCAGTTCACCGGCGTCACCGTCGACGGCCGCCCGATCGGCAGCTACCCCACCCACCAGTCCACCGTCACCCGGCGCACGACCACCCTGGCCACCACCGGCGCGCTCAACGGCGACTCCTTCTCCGTCACCTGGCGCCACGCCTGACCGACCCGGTCACCCCGTCTCCCGTGCCGCCGCCCGGTCGGCCGGCACGGGTCCGGACAATGTTCCCTGACGATCGGTCACAGGTCATCGGGCCGACACCCGGGCGGCGATACGATGACCTTTTTGCCGGTGCGGGGAAGTTGGAACACACATGAATGACCAGACGATCACCGAACTCGTGCGGTACGTCCGCGAACACTCGCCGTTCTACCGCGAGCTCTACGCCGATCTGCCCGATGGGGCAGCGAGCCTGACCGACCTTCCGCTGATCGATCACACGGCATTCTGGGACGCCCACGGGATATCGGACAGCCGGCTGTTGACCGGCCCGCAGACCGACGGAATCGTGATCAAGACCGGTGGCACCACCGGCGCCCCCCGTGTCTCGGTGTACACCCGCGCCGAATGGCGTCTGATGGCCCGTGCCTTCGGCGCGGGGCTGCCGGCGGCCGGGCTGCGCCACGGTGACCGGGTGGCCAACCTGTTCTACGCCGGCGAGTTGTACTCCAGCTTCATCTTCACGCTGAACCTCCTGCAGGAGGCGCCGGTCGACACCGTGCAGCTGCCGATCGGCGGCGCCGCGCCGCTGGACTACGTGATCGGCGCGCTGCAGGACTTCTCCGCCACCGTGCTGACCGCGCTCCCCACCTCGCTCTGCCGCCTGGCCCGGGAGGTCATCGCCACCGTCGGCACGCTGCCCGACGTCCGGCTGATCCTGTTCAGCGGCGAGGCCTTCTACGGGGACCAACTCGACCTGCTGGCCCGGGCGTTCCCTACCGCCGAGGTGCGCTCGATCGGGTACGCCAGCGTGGACGCCGGCATCCTGGCCGGCCCGGTCGCGGGCGAGCCGGACAGCCGGGTCCACGAGGTCTTCACCTCGGTCAAGGTCGTGGAGCTGCTCGACCCCGAGACCGGCGAGCCGATCGAGGAGCCCGGCCGCGCGGGCCGACTGGTCGCCACCGACCTGACGCGCCGTCTGATGCCGGTGATCCGCTACCCCGTGGGCGACGTCGCCGAGTGGGTGGACTTCCCCCGGCGGCGCTTCCGGCTGCTCGGCCGCACCGAGGAGGGCGCCCGGGTCGGCCCGGTCACCGTCTACCTCCAGGACCTGCGCGCGCTGGTCGAAGGCGCGGACGAGCACGGGCTGGTCGCCGAGGTGCAGGTGGTGCTGCGCCACCGGGACGAGCGGGACGAGCTGGTGCTGCGCCTGGCCCGCAACTCGGCCGCCTCCGAGGCGGCCCGGACCGCCCTGACGGCAGCCCTCGCCGGCCAACTCGCCGAGACCCGGCCGATGTTCGCCGACCACGCCGAGCGCGGCCTGATCCACCCGCTGGCGGTCGAGTGGGTGGAGCCCGACGCCCTTGCGTACAACCCGCGCTCCGGCAAGCTGGTCCGGCTGATCGACGAGCGGATGGGCTGAGATACGCCGTCGAGCGGGGGCCGGTGCCGGTGTCAACGGTGACGCGCACAGCGGGAGTTACGTCACCCTCAAGTCCGGCCAGGACTACAGCAC
>NZ_JBEOWY010000019.1:0-101020 GCF_040296285.1 Kitasatospora sp. NPDC002227 | reverse complement strand
CGGGGTGTCCGCGGTGGGTTGGGGTTGTGGGCGGGGGGGGGGGGGGGGGGGGGCCCCCCCCCCCCCCCCGCTCGAGGGACGAGCACGTCAGAGGTTGCGCGCCCGCCGGTCCACCACGGCCAGCAGCTTGCCGCTGGCCGCCGTCCCGGCGAACTCCGCGGCCGCCACCCGTTCGATGCGCAGCGCCAGCAGCTGGTCCAGCTCGACCGCCGCGGCGAGGTCCGGGTACTCGTCCAGGAAGGCCCGCCGGACGGCCTCGTCCCCGGGTAGCGCGCCGGCCCCGGTCTCCAGCCGGACGGTCAGCGTCTCCGCGCCGTCACCGTCCTCGTCGAGCAGCACCTGCAGCGCGCCCCGGTACTCCAGCGCCTCCTCGGCGACCGCCACCAGGCGGCGGTAGTTGAGGAAATAGCTGCCCGCCCGGAAGATGTCGCCGAACCGGCCGAGCAGCTCGAACCGCGGGGTGCGCCGCCCGCAGCCGCACTCCCCCGCCACCCAGCGGCCCAGGTCGCCGATCTCGTAGCGGTCCAGGCGCTGGCCGCGCCGGGTGTGCGCGGTGAAGACCAGCCGCCCGGCCTGGCCGACCGGCGCCGGGCGGTCCTCCTCCAGGTCCAGGATCTCCAGCGTCTGGAGGCCGCTGAACAGGTGGTGCACCCGGGCCGGGGAGCCGTCGCACTGGTACCCCAGCGGGCCCGCGTCGGCGCTGCCGTAGGCCGCCGAGCGGATCAGCTCGACGCCGAACTCCTCGCGCAGCCAGGCCTGCTGGCGAGCGGGGAAGTGCTCCCCGCCGAAGAAGAGCTTGCGCACGCCGCGGTAGGCCCGCAGCTCCTCGGCGCCCTCCTGGAAGACCCGCAGCAGGTAGCTCGGCATGCCGAACAGGGTGTCCACCCCGTGCGCGACGATCGAGCGGGCCACCGCCGCGTGATCGTCCTGGGCGGCCATCGGGAACTGCACCGCCTGCAGGGTCTCCAGGACGGAGTAGAAGCTGACGAACCCGCCGTAGAGCTGCCCGCCGAAGAACAGGTTCATCGCCCGGTCCGTGCGCGGCTCGAAGCCGGCCGCGAGCAGGCCCTCGGCCCCCGAGCGCATGTGCTCGTGGTAGTCGTCCCAGGAGAAGGCGGAGAGCTTGGGCGCACCGGAGCTGCCGCCGCTGCGGAAGAACACCTCGGCCCGGCCGAGGTCGTCCTGCAGCTGCTCGAACTCGCCCTTGCCGGTCACCGGCACGGCGGGTGCGGGCAGTTCACGCGAGCCCACCAGGTCGTCCAGGCAGGCGTCCTGGCTGAACCGGCGGTCCAGCTGCACGTCGACGCGGCGGCTGTAGCGCTGCAGCGCGTACACCCCGTCGTGCGGCTCGCCGTCGTAGCTGTCCAGCATCGCGCCGGGGACGGTGACCCGCAGCGCTCCGGCCGTCAGCACCGCACCGGCCAGTGCCGCGGTGTCGGCGCGCTCGGCGCCGATCGCCACCGTCTGCAGGTAGCGGCGCATCGGGCGCAGCACCTCGACGATCTCCCCTCGCGGCAGCGGCTTGACCCACACCGTGCGGAACAGCGGCGAGGCCCGCAGGGCGCTGCGGGTGTCGGCCAGCACGTGCCAGCTGCCGTCCTCGGCGGCGTGCACCTTGGTCAGGCCCAGGTGCTCCTCCAGGCCGGCCACCAGGACGGTGTTGGTGATCTCGGCACTCTCGAGCAGGTCCGGCAGGCCGGGCTCGCCGTCGGCCACCGCCTCGGCCAGTACGGCGGCGAAGCGCTCGGCGAAGGCGAAGACCTGCTGGTGGTCCTCGGTGTCGAGGTAGATCACCTGCGGGCTGGAGCAGGCCTGCTGGTCGAGCCGGCAGATGTCCTCGGCGATGCCGCGCAGGGCGGCCTTGTCGGCCCAGGAGTGCTCGGTGAGGTAGGCGAAGGAGAGCTTGGGCCCCCAGTCGACCAGCCGGCAGCCGGGCGGCACCAGGGCCGCCACCCCGGCCAGCGCCTCCTCGCCGCCCCAGGCGGCCACCGCATCGGCGCCCGAGAGCAGCCGCTCCAGCCAGCCGGTCCGGCTGGAGGAGAAGGCCAGCGCGATGGTCCGGGCGGCGATCGCGCCGGTGGTGTCCAGCGCGGCCAGCTCGGCCAGGAAGGCCTGGGTGAACAGCGAACTGCCGCTGGTCTTCACGGCGTTGACGTTGCCCGCGAGTAGGCCTTCGATCACGCTGAAGGCCCCGGCGGCCGGGGCGTTGCCCGGTGCGACGTGCACCAGCAGGCCGACCGGCAGCCAGCCCTCGAAGATCTCCCGGCGGAAGTCGAACCGGGCCAGCCGGCCCGGGTCGATACCGCCGAGCTCGCGGGTGAGCTTGCGCTCCAGCGCCTCGCGGCCCAGCCCCTCGGCGATGTCGGTCAGGGTGCGCGCGGCCTCGACGGCGGGGGTGCCGCCCGCGCGCAACTCCTCGGCCAGTCGGGCTCGTTGGCGGCTCCCCGGGTCGGTGAGCGCGGTGGCCAGCTGGTCGCAGGCGGCGAGCACGACCAGCGGGTTCAGCTTCTCGGTGAGGGCGGTGCGGACGTGGGTCTCGATCGCGTCCAGGCGGCGGTCCGCCTCGGCGTCGTCGATCCAGGTGCCCTGCCAGTAGTGCCGGTCCTCGGTCATGACGTCCCCTTGAGCAGTTCGGCGGCAGCGGCGGCGCAGTTGCGGTTGCGGCTGACCCCGGCCCGGCCGTGCACGGCGAACCAGGGGGTGGGCTGGCCGCAGCCGCACTCCTGGGGGGAGTGCATCGAGACCAGGTCGCCCATCAGCACCGACTGGGCGGGCGCGGAGGTGATGTAGGGCGAGACGAACTGCGCGTAGCCGCGCTCGCCGTACGGCAGCGGTGCCAGGGTGCGCACGTCACGCACCAGCATCCGCGACCACGTGGGCACGTGCAGTCGGTGGTTGGCGCACTCCATGTACAGCACCGAGTGCTCGACCGCGCCGTAGCCGTCGCGGATCCGCTCGTCCGGGATGCCCAGCTGCTCGTGGATCCGCTTGTACAGCTCGGGCTTGGCCACCTGCTTGTCGGCGTGGCCCTTCCAGCCGCCGCCGAAGGCGACCAGCGAGTCAGGGTTCAACGTGACCGGGGGGATGCCGAGTTCACGCATCCGGTCCAGGGTGAAGGAGAGGAACGCCGGGAAGCCGAGGATGCGCACCGGCGCCCCCTCCTCGGCGAAGCGCAGCAGCGCCCGGGCACAGCCGAACGGGTCGAACTCGTGGCCGCTGCCGGTGTGCTTGAGGGCGTACTCGACCGAGCGGACCGGCGCGAACTGGCACAGGTACTCGTCGGTGAACGAGGTGCCGAGGTTCAGGCCGGGGTTGGGCTGGTAGTTGGAGAGCAGGTAGTTGACCTCCGCCCCGCCCAGCCAGCCGTAGTGGTCGAAGACCCGGGCCACCATCCGCTGGCCGTTGCGCAACGTCCAGTCGTCGAAGTGCATCTGGGACTTCTGGCCGGTGGTGCCCGAGGAGGTCAGGTGCAGCGCGACGTCCTGCTCGGGGATCGAGACCACCTCGTGCGCCTTGAAGAAGTTGGCGTGCACGAAGGGCAGCCGGTGCAGCTCCTCGACCGACTCCAGCGGCCGCCGCGAGGCCTCGGAGGCCTCCCAGAGCCGCGCGAAGAACGGCGAGCGGGCGGCGTGCCAGGCGTTGGACTCGTTCATCGCGGCGGTGAACAGCTCGTCGGTCCGCTCGGCGGGCAGGTACGGCTCGGCGATGTCGCACAGCTGCTGCACATGGGCGAGGGCGGCAGGGTCGGGCACTGCCACCGGGTTCAGGTACTGGCTGTACTGGCTCACTGGAAGACCCCGTGGGTGTTGAGGAACCGCTGTTTCCACAGCTCGATGTACTGCTCGGTGAACGGCTGGAAGGAGGCGTCGATGGCCAGCCCGCGGAAGTCCAGCGGGTGCATGCTGCGGGCCATCACCACGTAGTCGCGGAAGCCCTCACCCTCGCGCCGCATCGCCGGATAGGCGGCGGCCGGCAGGAAGCCGTGCGCGAGCAGCAGGCTGAGGTCCTCGTAGCAGTCCAGCGGCAGCAGGGACTCGATGTGCGAGGCGCCGTCCTCGGCCAGCCGGCCGATCAGCGCCTCGAAGTCCGGTGCCAGCGCGGCGAGTCCGGGCGCGGCGCCGATCAGCGCGCAGTAGCCGTCCGAGCGGTTCAGCTGCGCGAAGAGCTCGTACGCGCCGTCGGCGGCGGCCAGCAGCACATTGGGGGTGTGGAAGGGGTAGAACCGCTGCTCGGGGTCGGGCACCACCTCGGCGAGGCGGCGCAGCACGAACTGCGGGGCGTCCACCAGCTCGACCTCGCGGGCGGCCGCGCGGCGGCCGGCGCGCGGCGCGGGCGCCTCCTCGACGAACTCGGGCAGCGGCTGCCCGGGCAGGCCGACGGCTCCGTGCAGCGCGCGGACCAGCCCGGCAAGGCCGGCCGGCACCCGGGGCACCGGCAGCCGCCGCTCGAGCACGCCGTCACGGTGCTTGGCGAGCAGCACCATGGTCTCGTGCCGGTCCGCCTTGCGCAGGTTGGGGAAGACGCCCAGCGCCCGGAATCCGGCGCTCAGGCAGACGCGCTGCGGCGCTGTGGAGTTGGTGCGGGCGGTGCCGTAGACCGAGTCGGCGGCCTGATCGCCCGTCAGCATGACCTCGCTGAGCCGGCGGACGGCCTGGTGGGCGAGGCCGGCGCCGCGGACGTCCGGGTGGATCACCAGCCCCTGCATCTTGCCGAGCCGGTCGTCCGGGTCGACGGTGCCGAGGATCGAGCCGACCAGCCGGCCGGTGCCGGATTCCTTGACGGCCAGCCAGGTGGTGCGCGGACAGGATATCTCCCGGGCCATCACCTGCGGGTCGGTGCCCAGCGGGAGAGCGTACGTACTTCCGTACACCTCTCGGTAGAGTGACAATAGCCCTGCTATGTCGCTCAGTTGAACTTCTGTGAATTCGTAGGTCAACATACCTCCCCGGGGGAACTGATGCGCTTGCGGATCGACGCGGCGCATCGGACTGCGTGTCCTCGCCGTCGAATGCCGAGGCCCGGGGGGAGGCCGCCGGCAAACGGAGATCCGCGTATGGCGGTGCCGCACGCAACGTCGCCGGAGAATGGGGGTGGTCCGGTGGGATGCGAATCGAAACGAGGAAGTGGCCGATGATCATCAGCCGCTGATCTTCACTCTAGCGTGTGATCAGACCGTCACGGTCCCTAGGTAGTTCTTGTTCGACGCGGTGTCCCGGTTCTGTCATCTCCACCGGCCGAATTTCGGCCCCGGGGTACACGCAGCAATGCCCCGGGGGTCAGTCGCCGACGATCACGACCGTCCGGCCCGGCGAGCCGGACGCCTACCATGCCCTCCAGGCCCCCCTGATCCCCCACCCGGAGGAGCACCGCACGTGATCACCGTCGTCGGCGAAGCCATCATGGACCTGGTCAGCCCGCGCCAGGGGCCCGCCACCGCCCACCCGGGCGGCAGCCCCGCCAACGTCGCCGTCGGCCTCGGCCGCCTGGGCCACCCCGTCACCCTGCTCACCCGCCTCGGCGACGACCCCTACGGCGCCCGGCTCGCCGACCACCTCACCACCAGCGGCGTCACCCTCCCCGCAGGCACCGTCGACGGCGCTGCCACCAGCACCGCGATCGCCCGCACCGGCGAATCCGGGTCCGCCACCTACGAGTTCGACATCACCTGGCAGCTCCCCGACACACCGCCCGCCCCCGGCACCTGCCTGCACACCGGGTCCATCGCGGCCGTCCTCGAGCCCGGCGCGAGCACCGTCCGCCGCCTGGTCGCGGCCGCCCGCGGCCGCACCACCATCTCCTACGACCCCAACTGCCGCCCCTCCCTCATGGGTTCACCCGAGCAGGCCCGGCCCCGGATCGAAGCCCTGGTCGCCTCCGCCGACGTGGTCAAGGCCAGCGAGGAGGACCTCGCCTGGCTCCACCCCGGCCGGACCCCGCTCGCCACCGCCCAGGCCTGGCTCGCCCTCGGCCCTGCCCTCGTCGTCGTCACCCTCGGCGCCGACGGCTCCCTCGGCCTCTGCCGCGCCGGCACCACCACCCGGCCCGCACCGCCCGTCACCGTCGCCGACACCGTCGGCGCGGGCGACGCCTTCACCGCCGGCCTGCTCGACGCCCTCCACCGCCGCGACCTCCTCGGCCCGGCCGCCGCCGGCCGCCTCCGCGACCTCTCCCCCCACACCCTCGCCGACCTCCTCGACGAAGCCTCCCTGGTCTCCGCCCTCACCTGCACCCGCCCCGGCGCCAACCCCCCGACCACCGCAGAGCTCGCCGCCTTCCGCCCCTGACCTTCCGAACCCAGGGGCGGTGTGTGGGCCAGGTATCGTACGAACGGTCGAGCGGGACGGGCCGGCGAGGCCCTGGTGGAGGAGCGACTGTGGGACGAAGGACGGCTGCGTGGGCTGAGGCCGAGCATGTCGATCTCGCCCAGCTGTCTGCCGATTGGCGGGCCGTCTGGGGCGGGTGCCCACCACTCGGGCACCTGCTGAGAAAGGCCTTCCCCATGAGGTGGGTGCGGTTCCACAGCCTTCCTGACTCCAAGCGATACGCGGAGCACGAGGGCGAGTACCAAGTACTGCTCGAACGGCAGCACACCGTGCTTGCCGATCTGGGCGCCCCACCTCAGCTGGTGGTGGTCACCTGTGAGTGGGGAGACCAGGTCGAGCCGGCGGGCCGCCCTCAGGAGCTGGAAGCGCTCGCCCCAGGTACGTACTGGAGGACCGTCTCCGAGGTCGATGCGACTGACCCTGGCAGCCAACTGCACACCCACCTGTACGCGGGAATCATGCCCAACACGACAGTCGCGCTCGACCCGCTTCTGAGGTCGGTGGCGGACTACCGGACCGCAGACATCATCATCGCTCCCGTCAGCCTTGCTTGGCTGGCCCATCCGTACGACGGCGGAGTCGATGTCATCGCACGGGACACCGCCGAGCGCGAAGCGCTGAAGGCCAGGCATTCCGACTGGCTTTCCCGCCGTCCCGACGGTGTGTGAGCGGGTGATCTCCAGCGCGGAGGAACTGCCGGCCTTCTGCGATCTCCCGGCCGAGCACTGGATGCACCTGCGGACCACGAGTCCCCTGCTCGTCGAGCGTCAGGAGGCGGTGGCGGCATGAACCGGCCGACCCACGGAGCGATACACCACGTCGAGATCTGGGTACCCGACCTCGGCCGCGCCGTCATCTCGTTCGGCTGGCTGCTGGAGGCCCTCGGCTACACCATGTTCCAGTCCTGGAACGACGGCCGCAGCTGGCGGCTCGGGCCGGCCTATCTCGTCGTCGAGCAGTCGCCGGCCCTCACCGCCGACCGTCATGAGCGCTGCCGGCCCGGCCTGAACCACCTGGCGTTCCACGTCGAGAACGCAACCGCCGTCGACGCACTGGCCGTCGAGGCCACCCACCACGGCTGGCACCTGATGTTCCCCGCCCTGCACCCCCACGCCGGTGGCGAACAGCATTACGCCGCCTACCTGGAGAACGACGACGGCTTCGAGATCGAGCTCGTCGCGATCAACCCGACCCACCAAGCGACCGCACTGGATCAGGGCAAGGGCTCGTAGAACGGGCGGTCAGGCGCGAAGTTGCGAGAACAC
Organism: Kitasatospora sp. NPDC002227; assembly: GCF_040296285.1. Taxonomy (NCBI): domain Bacteria; kingdom Bacillati; phylum Actinomycetota; class Actinomycetes; order Kitasatosporales; family Streptomycetaceae; genus Kitasatospora; species Kitasatospora sp. NPDC002227. The sequence goes on along the minus strand of NZ_JBEOWY010000019.1, from coordinate 93,432 downwards.
ACCGTCACGTCCTCACCCCTGAGATAGGCCAGCAGCCACTCGCTGAACGTCAGCTCATGGAGAGTCCAGGCCGGACTGTCGAACTCCTGGGCCAGGACGCGCCAGGGCGACGCAGGCTGATCTGGAACGCGAAGGAAAACCCATTCTCCCGTCGTGGCCGACGCCACCGGCATCAACTCACCCGGGGCCGCCCCAGCCGGACTTGGCAGGAACTCCGCCATGTCCTCTTCGCGCCACATCTCGAGATCCCCTCTGATGGTCTCTCCCAGGCTGTGCAGAAGATGACCGGCGGGGTGTTCCAGGTACAACTGCTCATTGATCTTGATCGAACCGTAGGCGTTCACGATCTCACGGAAGTCCGCAGGGAACTCGATACCGAACTCCCGCCCCAGTTCGACCCAAGGTGCCGGATCCGACCAGTTGAACCGGGGCTCGCCCAACAGGGCCTCGACCTCCGAAAGCGTTCCCACTGCCAAGCCCCTTCCCCCGGGTTCCAAATCTCGCCCCCCGACAATAGATCCGCCCTTCCCGCGCTGTGGCCCCGCCCGCGATGTGTGCGGGCGGGGCGGGAGACCCGGAGGTCAAGGGGCCGCGGAGCCGGGGTGTCAGCGCAGGCTCTCCCGCAGGCGGCGCAGCGTCACCGCGGCGTCCGCCAGACCGGCCGCGTCGGCCTCGGCGGCGGAGCGGTCGAGGCGGGTGCGGGCCGCCTCGACGCGGTCCAGGAGCCTGGCCTCGACCAGGGCGGCCATCCGCGTCGCCTCGAACCGCCCGGGGTACTTGGCCGCGCCGCCGCGCTCGTAGGCGGCGACCGCCTCCTCGAAGCAGGCCAGCGCCTCCTCGGGCCGCTCGGCGGTGCCGTGCACCCGGCCGCGCTCGTAGAGGCACTGGGCCAGGTCCACCTCCACGCTGCGGAACTGCTCGCGCGCGGCGTCGGCGAACTCCTCACGGATCAGGTCGGCCTGGTCCAGGTACCCGAGCGCCTCCTCGGCGGCCTCGGCGCCGCGGGAGCTCATCGCCTCGGCGGCGAGGGTGCGCAGGGTGCCCGTCAGCTCGGGAACGAGCGGCGCCACCCGGTTGGACTCGATCGCGCGCTCCAGCGCCGCCTTCGCACCCTCCCAGTTGCCCGCCAGGGCCAGGGCGCGCGCGGCACCGGCCGCGGCGGTGGTCAGCGGTTCCTGCACCGGCCAGCGGCTGACGGAGTCGGCGAGTTGCAGGAACTGGACGGCGGCGTCCCGTGGTTCGTCCAGCTCCAGCAGGCCGTTGGCCAGCTCCAGCCGGATCCGGGCGGTCAGCTCCTCGTGCTGGGACGGAGCGCCGTCCTTCCCGTCGCCGTCCTTCCCTTCGCGGGCCTCCCCGTCGCGCGAATCCCCGTCGCCGTCCTTCGCACGGCCACCTGCCGAGTCCGCTCCCGCCGGGTCGAGCAGCGACTCCAGGACCGCGACCGCGTCACCGGTCGAGCCCTGCTCGGACAGCGCGTGGGCCAGTTCCAGGCGGGTCTCCCGGGCCTTGCGGGCCTTGCCCTCGCGGTCCAGCCGCGCCGCCGCCTCGGAGAGCGCGCGGACGGCCGTCTGGTACCGGCCCGAACGCATCGCGATGTTGCCGAGCATCCGGTGCAGCCCGGTCAGGTCGTCGGCGGGGACTTCGGCGGTCGCCTCCGCCAGGCCCCGCTCCAGTTCGGCCATCGCCTCCTCGGCCCGCCCCTGGGCACCGAGCACGAGCGCCAGCACCATCCGGCCGCGCGGGAGCCGCCACGGCCAGCCCTGCTCCTCGAAGATCTCCACCGCGCGGCGCGCGTGGGCCTCGCCCTCGGCGCCCTGGACCTCCCCGAGCAGCTCGTGGCCCAGCGCGGTGTGCGCCCAGCCGCCGTCGGCCTCACCGGCGGCGATCAGCGCCTGCGCCTCCGCCTCGAACCGCTCGACCCACCGGGCACGCACCGCACCCTCGGAGTGGAACACCACATGCCGGGCGGTGAAGACACGGCTCTGCCGCACCACCAGCCTGCGGCGCAGCTCCAGCTCCCACTCCTCCCCCGAAGCCGAGCCCGAGCCCGAGCCCGAGCGCGCACCCGTACCCGCACCCGCACCCGCACCGGCCGCCAGCACCGCGTCCACCCGCTCCAGCAGCTCCTCGAGCACCGGCCAGGCCGCCTCGGCCGCCGCTTCGGCGCCCTCGGCGTCCTCCACCCGGGCGGCACCGCACCACGCGAGCCGCGCCTCGGCGGCGATCGCCCTGGCCTCCAGGCCGGCTTCGGTGAAGTGCTCCACCGCCTCCTTCAGGAGCTCGACACAGGCGTCCCAGTCCCGGCGCTCCACCGCGCGCTGCGCCAGCTCCGAGGTGATCTCGCCACGCAACCGCTCGTCGACGGCGTTCACGCCGTCCACGCCGTTCACGCCGTCCGCATCCGCCTGCTCGGCACGCGAGATGACCGCGTCCCAGACCGCCGTGGCGCCCGGGTGGCCGGTCCGGTCCAGCCGGTGCGCCTCGGCGACGAGTTCGGCGAAGTCCTCGGGCAGCTCCGGTGCCGGCACCGTCGCGACCGGGGCCGCGACCGCGGTCTCGGCCGGCCGGGCCGGCGCCGCGGTCTGCACGCCCAGGTTGAGCTGCTCCACCAGCGGACGCTGTGCCAGCCGCGCCCGGCGCCGGGCCGAGACGGCGTCGTTGCCGTTGCGGGCGTCGAAGCGGGCGGCCAGCTCGGTGCCCTGCGCCGTCACCTCGGCCAGCAGCTGGTCCACCGACCACTCGGCGCCCAGCGGTCCGGCGCAGGGCAGTGAGCCGTGCCCGACCTCGGCCAGCCGGGCGAGCAGCACCTGTACGCCGGTGAGGAAGGCCAGCCGCTCGCCCGGAGCGGCCGTGAATCCGAAGGAGGCCCGGTTGTGGGCCAGCAGCTCCAGGCCGCGGGCCTCGTTGCCGGTCAGCGCGCAGAACTCCAGGTGGCTGCCGATCGCGGTGAGTTCGGCCTCCTTGCCCCGGACCTTGCGGTAGCCCGTGAGGTGCGCGGCGCGCGCCTCGTCGTACCGCCCGAGGCGCAGCAGCGGGAGCAGGGCCAGCGCCTGGCTGCTGTGCGGCTCCTCGTCGCAGCCGCCTTCTTCGAAGGAGAGCTCGGCGAGGCCGCGTTCGTCCTCGCCGTGCCGGAAGTGGTGTGCGGCCCGCTGCCTGGGCTCGCAGGCCGAGCAGTCGCTCAGCCGGGTGCGCCCGCGGGTGGCCCACAGCTCGTAGGCGAGCTGCTCGTTCTCACCCAACTCCCGGGCCAGCAGGTACTCCTGGGCGTAGACGGGCTGCAGCCCGTGCCCGGCCTCCTGGTACCGGCGGCGCATCTCGGCGATCCAGCCGCGGACGGCCGCGAGCGGCACGTCCGGGGTGGTCAGCAGGCCGCTGGTGACCCATTTGAAGAACCAGAACAGCCGGTGGGTCTCGTACTCGTCGAAGTACTTGCGGTCCTCGTCCCACAGCTGCAGCAGCCGGGCGAAGGCGACGGGGTACTTCACCGCCTCGCCGCTGCCGTGGTAGGCGTTCATCAGCCCGACCAGGGTGGAGACGGTGACCTCGGGGTCGCCGAAACTCTCGGCGAGGTCCACGAGCTCCTCGGCGGCCGCCGCCGCGGCGCGGCCCTTGGGGCGTTCGCGGTTGGCGCGCAGGGCCGCGAAGAACTCGTCCCGGGTGCCGGGGGTGGTCGTCGTCATCGCGACTCCTCCTTGTCGCCGCCGGCCGCCTGGGCCGCGAACTCGAGCAGGCCGAGGAACGAGCGGTTGAGCAGGGCGTGGTCCGAGGGGCGCAGCGGCCGCCGGGAGAGCAGCAGTGCCTGGCCGTAGAGCGCCTCGACCGCCGTCTCGGACAGCTGCGGGTCGGCCTTGGTGGCCAGTTCGGCGAGCTTGCGGATCAGTGGGTTGAGGTGGTTCAGGATCAGCTGGGCACGCGGCGCCGAGGAGCTGAGCGAGCCCAGGATGCCGGCCCACAACTCGTCGGCCCCGGCGGAGAGTTCGGCGCGGCGGCGCTCGTGCCGGGCCTCCCGGTTGTCCACCAGCATGGCCGGCACGCCGACGGGCTGGAAGGCGCGCAGTGCCACGTCGGTGTCGAGCCGGTCGGCCACGGCCCGGGCGCGGGCCAGGAACGGGGCGGCGGCCAGTTCGGCGGCCGGGTCGACGGTGTCGAGGTGGGCGGTGACGGTCTCGGGGTCGAGGTCGGTCACGGTGACCGCGGGGCGGATCTGCGGCAGCCGGTGCACGAGTTCGCGGTCGTAGACGTAGCCGCCGTTGATCACGCCGAGCCCGGCGGCCGAGGCGATCGAGGAGACCTGCCGGAACTCCTCCACGGTCTGGGTGACCAGGACCACCGGGTGGCTGCGGGAGAACTCGTCCAGGCTGACCGTGCCGTCGGTGGTCTCGAACGGCAGCCAGGGCAGCAGCAGTTCGAGCAGTTCGTCGTCGTACCGGGCCAGGGCCTTGACGGCCAGGTGGTGCACGTCCAGGAAGCGCCGCAGCAGCGCCAGGTCGGAGGCGGCCAGGCCGGTCAGCCACTGCCGCACCCGCTCGCCGATCGCGTCGCGGACGGCCTCCAGGGTCTCGTCCGCGTACAGCGCCTCGCGCGAGGCGGTGGGGCGCAGGCCGGTGGTGTCCACCACGCAGGCGACGAAGAAGGCCCAGTCCGGCAGGAGTTCGGCGGCCTGGTCGGAGAGCAGCATGCCCTTGAGGTGCACCCGGTTGCCGGAGCGCTTGGTCGGGTGGGCGGGGGTCGGCAGCACGAAGGCGACGCCCTTGAGCCCGACCAGCGGGATGTCCAGGTCGATGGTGTCCAGCGGGGTGAAGTCGAAGGTCTCGCGGCCGTAGGCGGCCAGCGCCTCGCGCCGAGCGGCGGGCGAGCGGTAGGAGCGATCCCACACCGGCGGGGTGTCGTTGACCGGGCTCACCTCGCCGTGGCGGTCCACCACCTCGACGTCGTAGCGCAGCAACGAGCCGTAGTGCCGGGCGAGTCGGAGCACGGTGCCGGGTTCGAGCCACTCGCTGCCGTCGGCGCGCGGGGTGAGCGTGACGGTCGTGCCGGGCTGCTTGACCGTACCGGCCGGCAGGGTCCGGATGCTGTACGTGCCGTCGCTGCGGCCGCGCCACTCGACGGCGGGCGCGCCCGCCTCCTTGGCGCTGCGCGAGACCACCAGGATCTCGTCGGCGACCACGAAGCAGGCCAGCAGGCCGATGCCGAACTGGCCGATGAAGTCGGCCCTGGCCTCGGCGAGGTCGAGGTCGCCGTCGGCGGTGCGCTTGGAGGAGCGGCCGATGGTGGCCAGGAAGGTGTGGACGTCGGCCTCGGTGAGGCCGACCCCGGAGTCCTCGACGGTAATGCCGCCGCCGACACCGGTGCGGATGGTGATCCGGGCGGGGGCGGCCGGGTCGAGCGCGCGACGGGCGGTGATCGCGTCGACCGCGTTCTGCATCAGCTCGCGCAGGTAGACCCGCGGGGAGGAGTAGAGGTGGTGGGAGAGCAGGTCGACGAGGCCGCGCAGATCGACCTGGAAGGTGTGGCCCTGCTGGTTGGTGGTCACGTGTTCCTGCTCCTACTTCGCCTTCTTGCACTGCTGACGGGCGTTGACGAACATCCCGGCCGGGTCTCCGTAGTAGTCCCAGGGCGAGGCGGTCGCGTGGTCGCCGATGCGTTCGAACATCTTCCGCGCGCTCACCTGGTCGCCCGCGAGCCAGAAGGCCATCGCGAAGGCGTTGAGCGCGGGGTAGGGCGACTCGGTGGGGGCGTAGTCCGGGTGCAGCACGGACCGCGCCGCGGCCTGCCGCAGCTCCTCGGCGACTTCGGGCCTGGCCATGTAGGCGGTGTCCTCGCCCCTGGGCAGGTCGAGCCAGCGCTCGATGTGCGCGGTGGCGGTCAGCGCGCCGAGGTTGCTGCCGGCCGGGGCCTGTGCGAGCGCCTCCCGGGCGAAGCCGTGCATCTGCTCGTGGGAGCCGCTCCACTTGGCGCACACCTGCTGGAGCATCGCCTCGTGGATCTGCGGTTCGCCCGGTGCCCGGCGGTGCCCGGCCTCGAACCGCCGCCGCGTCACGTCGTGGCCGTGCTCCAGACCGCGCGAGGTGGTGACCAGGTAGCTCCAGGGCGCGGCGGAGTCCGGGTCGAGTTCGACGGCGGCGTACAGGTGCTCCTCGGCCAGGTGCAGCCGCTGGTGGAACAGGTCGAACTGCTCCCGGCTGACCTGGGCGGCGCGGGCGCTGCTGCGTGCCTCCCACGCCCAGGTGACGTGCCGCGCGCCGCACACCGTCCGCGCGAGCGGGTCCTCGGCCCTGGTGCGGCCGATCTCCAGCAGGAAGTCCCCGCCGAGCTCGTCGATGCAGCCGATCAGCCAGACCAGCCGGTTGTGGTCGCCGCGCTCGCGGACCGGCCCCAGGACGGCGGCGACGCCGCCCCAGTTCTTGCCGGTCACCGCGCCGCGCAGCACGGTGAGCTCCGGATCACCGTGGTTGTGCCCGAGCGACACCAGCTTGGACCGGGGCACCACCGGCGCGGAGCCCGTGGTGGACGCCCCGCGTCTGGCGAAGGCACGCGAAGCCGCCAGGCCCGCTATCAGAGCAGGCAGGAGCAGCGAGAGGTTCGACACGAATTTCCCTCCGCCGGCCGCCCCGGCACCTGATCGCCCGGGCGGCAGCCGCAGGGTATCCGACTCCCCTGACCTGGGGGCAACGCGATATCCCGCTCCGTCACCACCCGCGCCCCGCGATGTCCTGGTCTGTGGACGAACGTCGGGATTCTCCTCACCGGAGTCGCCGCGCGGCCTCTCCCTCGAGGCCGGGCCCGGGGCGCAGCACCTTGGCCCGGGGCATCACCCCGGCGCACGACGCGCAGACCTCCACCAGGTGGAGGGCCAGGAAGCGTTCGTCGCAGACCACCAGGCGGACGCCGCGGTCGGAGCAGACGGAGACGGCCCGGTGCCAGACGTGGCCCTCGGCGGCGCACCGGCAGTCAAACGGGTCGGGCACTTCGGCGGCGGCGCGGTCGTGGGTGCCGAGGTGGCGCAGGAGGGCGGCGAGTGCCTCCTGGTGCCCGGCGAACGGGCCGAGCTCGGCACAGTCGCCGCCCTCGCAGCGGACGACCGTGCGCTCGGCGCCCCGCACCGCCCCCTGGCACACCGCCGTCGCCGACCACAGCCGCCCCCGCCCGCCCTGACCAGCCACTGCCCCGCCCTCCCCGTCCGCCCGACGACCGCTCAGTCGTACCGTGTCCCGGGTGCCGCCGCACCCGGGATTTGTCAGTGCCGGTCGGAAGAATGGTGCCCATGACGGACACCTCCACGCTGCTCTCCCCTGCCCGGTACGCCGATGCGGTCGCCGAGGCCGTGCGGGCCGCTGCCGCGTACTACACCGACGGCTCCACGCCACTGGGCGACGACGAGTACGACGCGCTGCTGCGCGCCATCGCGGCGTACGAGCTGGCGCACCCCGGCGAGGTGCTGCCCGACTCGCCGACCGGGAAGGTCGCCGGCGGGTCGGTCCAGGGCGACGTGCCGCACTCGGTGCCGATGCTCTCGCTGGACAACGTGTTCTCCGACGAGGAGCTGACCGACTGGGCGGCCGGTCTGGAGCGCCGCCTCGGGCGGCCGGTGGCGGCCTGGTGCGTCGAGCCGAAGCTGGACGGTCTCGCGGTCGCCGCGCGGTACCAGGGCGGGCGGCTGGTGCAGCTGCTCACCCGGGGCGACGGCCTGGCCGGCGAGGACATCACCCACGCCGCCGACGCCGTGCTCGGCCTGCCGGCCACCCTCGCCGAGCCGGTGGACCTCGAGCTGCGCGGTGAAGTCCTGCTCACCACCGAGCAGTTCGACCACGCCAACCGCGTCCGGACCGAGCACGGCGCCGCCCCCTTCGCCCACCCGCGCAGCGGCGCGGCCGGCACCCTGCGTGCCAAGGACCGCCCGTACCGGGTCGAGCTGACCTTCTTCGCCTACAGCGCCGTCGGCCTCGACCACCTCGGCCACAGTGCGCTCCTGGAGGCCCTGGCGGCCCTCGGGGCGAACACGGCGGCGAGCACCGCCGCGGCCCCGCTGCGCTGCGCCGGGCTGGCCCAGGTGGCGCAGCGGATCGAGGAGATCACCGCGCTGCGCGCCGCGCTGCCGTTCGGCATCGACGGCGTGGTGGTCAAGGCGGACTCGGCGGCCGACCAGGCGGAGGCCGGCTCCGGCTCCCGGGCGCCGCGCTGGGCGGTGGCCCGCAAGCTGGCCGCCGAGCACAAGGTCACCCGCCTGCTCGAGGTGGAGTGGAACGTCGGCCGTACCGGCATCATCGCGCCGCGCGCCGTCCTGGAGCCGGTGGTCATCGACGGCGTCACCGTCACCTACGCGACCCTGCACAACCCGGCCGACATCGAGCGGCGCGGCCTGATGCTCGGCGACCAGGTCTTCGTCTACCGCGCGGGCGACGTGATCCCGCGCGTGGAGGCCCCGCTGACGGACCAGCGGACCGGCGCCGAGACGCCGATCGTCTTCCCCGCCGCCTGCCCGCGCTGCGGTGACGACATCGACACCTCCGAGCAGCGCTGGCGCTGCGTGCGGGGCCGCAACTGCCAGGCCGTCGCCTCGGTGGTCTACGCGGCCGGGCGCGACCAGCTCGACATCGAGGGCCTCGGCGGCACCCGCGCCGTCCAGCTGGTGGAGAGCGGCCTGGTCGCCGACCTCGCGGACTTGTTCACCCTGACCAAGGAGCAGCTGCTCGGCCTGGAGCGGATGGGCGAGACCAGCGCGGACAACCTGCTCGCGGCGGTCGAGACCGCCCGCGGCGCGGCGCTGAACCGGGTGTTCTGCGCGCTCGGCGTGCGCGGCACGGGGCGCACCATGTCCCGCCGGATCGCCGCGCACTTCGGCTCGATGGCGGCGATCCGGGCCGCCGACGCCGAGGCGCTGGCCCTGGTGGACGGCATCGGCACCGAGAAGGCCCGGGTGGTCGCCGCCGAGCTCGCCGAGCTGGCTCCGCTGCTCGACCGGCTGGCCGCCCAGCGGGTCGGCATCCAGGTCACCGAGCCGCAGCAGGTGGCCGCGGAGGCCGAGCAGGGCGGCTGGGGCCCGCTGGCCGGTGAGGCCGTGGTGGTCACCGGTGCGATGACCGGCCCGCTCGCCGCGCTGTCCCGCAACGAGATGAACGAGCTGATCGAGCGGGCCGGCGGCAAGGCCTCCGCCTCGGTCTCCAAGCGCACCACCCTGCTTGTCGCGGGCGAGAAGGCCGGTTCCAAGCGTGCCAAGGCCGAGGAGTTGGGCATCCGGATCCTCGGCCCGGAGGAGTTCGCCGCCCTGATCGCCGAGCTGCTGTAGCCGTGCTCCTGACAGGATGAGGGCATGTCACCCTCAGACCACTCCCTGTCAGACCGCCCGCGCCGCCTCGCGGACGAGTTCGTCGACCGCTCGGCCGCGCTGGACCCGATGACGGCCGCCGTGCTCGGCCTGCACCTCGGCGACACCCGCCAGGTGGACCTCTCGCCCGACGGGTTCGAGGCCCTGGCCGACCTGTCGCGCGAGACGCTCACCGCGCTCGGCCGGCTGCCCGAGCAGGCGGATCCGGCCGAGGCGGGGTGCGCGCGGCTGCTGCGCGAGCGGCTGACGGCGCAGCTGGCCGGGCACGACGCCGGGGACCACCTGCGGGCGCTGCGCAACACCAACTCCCCGGTCCACTACATCCGTTCCATCTTCACGCTGATGCCGACCGACGGCGAGGAGGACTGGGCGGCGGTGGCCGGGCGGCTGCGGGCGGTGCCGGGCGCCGTGGCGGGCTACCGCGCCACGCTCCGGCAGGGCCTGGAGCGGCGGCTGCTCTCCGCGCCGCGCCAGGTCGAGGCGGTGACGGCGCAGCTGGACGCGTGGACCGGGCGGGCCGACGGCGGGAGCGGCTGGTTCGCCGGGTTCGTCGCGGACGGGCCCGACCGGCTGCGCGGCGAACTGGACGCGGCCGCGCTCGGCGCGACGGCCGCCGTCGGCGAGCTGCGGGCCTGGCTGCGGGAGGAGTACCTGCCCGCCGCGGCCGACGTGCCGGACGCGGTCGGCCGGGAGCGCTACCTTCGCTCGGCCCGCCTGGCCACCGGCTCGGACGTGGACGTGGCCGAGGCGTACGGCTGGGCCTGGGAGGAGTTCCACCGCACGCTGGCCGAGATGCGGATGGCGGCCGGGCAGGTGCTGCCCGGGGCCGGTGTGCTGGCGGCGATGGAGCACCTCAACGAGCACGGGCACGCGATCTCCGGCGAGGAGGCCGTCCGGGGCTGGCTCCAGCAGATCATGGACGAGGCGATCACCGCCCTGGACGGCACCCACTTCGACATCACCGGGCCACTGCGGCAGGTCGAGTCCCGGATCGCTCCGGCGGGCAGCGCCGCCGCGCCGTTCTACCAGGGCCCGAGCCTGGACTTCAGCCGCCCCGGCCGCACCTTCCTGCCCACCCTCGGCCGCAGCACCTTCCCGACCTGGCAGCTGGTCAGCACCTGGTACCACGAGGGCGTGCCGGGCCACCACCTCCAGCTGGCCCGCTGGACGGCCGTGGCCGGGGAGCTGAGCCGCTACCAGGTGACCCTCGGCAAGGTCAGCGCCAACGTCGAGGGCTGGGCCCTCTACGCGGAGCGGCTGATGGACGACCTGGGCTTCCTGACCGACCCGGCCAACCGTCTCGGCTACCTGAGCAAGCAGATGCTGCGCATCATCCGGGTGATCACCGACATCGGCATGCACCTGCTTCTCACGATCCCCGCCGACTCCCCCTTCCACCCCGGCGAGACCTGGACCCCGGAGCTGGCCGACGCCTTCCTCGCCGAGTACCAGGGCAGCCCGGCCGCCCGCCGCGCCAGCGAGATCAACCGCTACCTCGGCTGGCCCGGCCAGGCCATCGGCTACAAGCTCGGCGAACGCGCCTGGCTGCGCGGCCGCGAGGCCGCCCGGCACCGCCAGGGCGCCGCCTTCGACCTCAAGTCCTGGCACATGAAGGCGATCTCCCAGGGCTCCTACGGCCTGGACGACCTCGAGGCGAACCTGGCCGGACTCTGACCGAAGGAGACCGTGGGCGCCCGGACGGCCCTCAATCCGTCCGGGCGGCCCACGGCCGGCTCTGGGCCCGTGGAGACGAGGACACCGGCCGGTCCGGTGCCCGGCCGGCGGCTGTGCGGCGGCCGCCGGACGGGTGCGTAAGGGGTCAGCCCGCGGCGGGGCGCAGAGGCCGGCGCCCGGTGCCCGAAGGAGCCCACTCGTGGCACTGTCATGGCGGTCGGCCCGTTTCGGGTAGGGCCGACGGCCGCCTCCGGAGCGGTCAGGGAGCCGGAGGCGGCCGCCGGAGCATGGTGCGGTGTCAGCTGATCGACCACTGCTGCAGCGGCGAGCCGGTGTCCGGCTGCTGCGTCACCAGGGCGCCGTTGGCGGTCGAGGCGGTGGTGAGCAGCAGACCGCTGCGCACCGAGGTCACGCGGTAGGAGCCGCCGGCCAGCAGCCAGACCTGCCACAGCTGGTTGCTACCGCCGCCGCACGGCCACTGGATCACCGCCGTGCCCGCGGCGGTGGAGCCGCCGCTGACGTCGGCGCACATGCCCGACTTGCCGTTGACGAGCTCGTAGGAGCCGTCGGCCTGCCGGAGGAACTGCCACAGCTGGTTGCTGTCGCCGCTGCTGGTCCAGGTGATCATCTGGTTTCCGGCCGTCGTGCTGTTGTTGGCGTCGTCCAGGGACTTGCCGCCGGTGGCCAGTTGGTGGTTGCCGCTGAAGACCGGCGTGACCGTCCAGGTGAGGCCGGTCGAGCCGCTCGCCGTGCCGGAGGAGGCGGTGAGGGTGACGGTGGAGACCGTACCGCCGGTGGGCGTGCCGGAGATCAGGCCCGAGGGGCTGACGGACAGGCCCGCGGGCAGCCCGCTCGCCGAGTAGGTCAGCGCCTTTCCGGCGCTGTCCGTCGCGGTGAGCTGCACCGAGACCGCCGTGCCGACGGTGCCGTTCTGGTTGCCGGGGTTGCCGATCGTCACCGTCTCGGGTGCGGCGCCGGTGGCGGTGAGCGTCAGCGTCTGCTCGGCGGCGGTGCGCCCGCCGCCGACCGAACTGCCGCTGGTGTCGGTCCAGTTGCGCCCCGGTGTGGTCTCGGCGAGCCGGCCGGTGACGCCGGAGAGGCCGAGCACGAGTCCGCTGTAGCGGTTGACCAGCCGGAGGGCGCCGCTGCCGCCGGGCAGCACGAACCACTGCTGGCCGACCGTACCGCCCGCGGCCGTCACGGTCGGCCGGGCTCCCCAGGCACGACCGGTGGTCGTGCCGGAGTCCACCCCGAGCACCTGCCCGCTGCCGGAGTTGGTGATCCGGTAGGACCCGTCGCCGTTGGCGGCGAAGGTCCAGCTCTCCAGCGCGGAGCCGGTCGCCGAGGGCACCGAGGTGGTCGCGGCGGAGCCGGACACCTGCGCGAGCACCCGGCCGTTGCCGGCGGAGATCACGTACGACCTGGACAGGTCGACCGGCGCGGCGGCCGGGGCCGAGGAGTCCAGCGTGACGTTGACGTACTCGCCGGAGTGTCCGTTCGAGCAGCCGAAGGAGCAGTAGGTGCGGAAGCTCCTTCCGACGATTCCGGAGCTGGTGCGGTTGGCGCCGTCGAGGAACCAGCGGTACCACGAGGCGGTGTGGTAGCTGCTGGTGTCGCCGGCGAGCGTCCACTTCTGCGTGGAGAGGTCACTGGTCACGTAGTACTGCTGCGGCGCGTTGCCGCTCTGGTCCACCGCCTGCGGCTCACCGACGTACAGGCCGAGGTAGGCGTCGTAGGTCACGTCCATCACGAACAGCGGCGAGGTGGCCGGCATCTGCCCGGCCGCGATCTGCTGGGCGGAGGTGCCGGCGGTGGCGGGGTCGTACTCGTCGGCCGCCGCCGTGTATCCGCCCGGGTTGCCGGCGTCGGCCGGCACCATGTTGCTCTCCCGGCCGCCGATGCCCGCCTCGGCCCAGGCGCCGTCGTACCACTTCTGCCAGGTACCGGCGGCCATCTTCCCGGAGATCGGGGCACGGGCCACGTGCTCGTAGAAGGCCTTCCAGCCGCCGCTCTTGTCGACGACCCTGGAGCCGTAGAAGACGTAGAAGTAGCCCGAGGCGGTGTCCACGAGCAGGCGCTGGTCCCCGTCGCCGTAGTAGTACGTCTGGTTCGGGAAGGCGGCGGTGTCACCCCGCGTGGTGCTGTACGGCGAGGTGATGGCGTGGTCCTTGACCGTCCAGGTACGCCCCTGGTCGGTGGAGACGGCGTAGTCGATCGCGTCGTAGTGCAGTCCGTCGCCGAAGGGTTGCGGGGTGAACTCGTTGTGCACCAGCCCGTACCAGTTGCCGGTGTCGGGGTCCACCCACAGGCCCGCGAGGTCGCAGAAGTTCTTCTGCGAGTAGCCGGAGCCGCTGGGCGCGTAGCTGGCGGTCAGGCCGGTCGGGCTGTTGTTGCAGCGCCAGGTGGTGTCGTTGTTCCGGTCGCTGCTGTTGGCCGGGTTCACCGCGTCGCTGACCGGCGAGCGGGTGGCGGAGTCCATGTCGGTGCCGGAGTAGAACGACCAGTTGCGGGTCTGGGTGGCCCCGTACAGCGCGGCGGACTGCTGGAACCAGAACGTCCCGTCCTTGTCGACGTACGGGGCCGCGGGGGTGTCGGTGGGGGTGGGGTAGGAGCCGGTGGACCCGACCGTGACCGTGTAGGCCGGGGCGGCGGCCATGGCCGGGGCGGCCGTCAGCGAGGTGGCGCCGACGGTGCTGAGCAGCGTCGCGAGCAGGGCGCCGGCGACTCTTCTTCGAGGAGCTGACACTGTGTAACTCCCTGTGGGGGTGCGGAGGAGCGTGCCTCCGGGTGGACGGCCCCTGTCCGGGGGAAGCAGCAGGGGCCGTGTCTCAGCCTTCCGACATGCGGAAGTCGTAGTGCGGTGGCACCGGGAGCTCCGGGTGCACCGCGAGCCAGAGGGTGTCGAGGGAGACTTCGCCCTCGCGCATGTTGTCGACCCGGATGCCCTCGGCCAGCAGCCGCCGGACCAGGTCGTCGTCGCCGCCCGCGTGGGCGGCCTTCGCCTCGGCGAGCCGGATCCGGCCGTGGGCGCGGGCCGTCGCGGGCAGCGACCCGATCAGCTCCAGGGCCGCCTGCGCACGGTCGGCCGCGAGCAGGGCGTCCAGCGCCTCGACGGTCAACGGCAGCTCCGAGGGCGCGATTTCGTGCGCCTCGAGCGCCAAGTCCGCCGTCTCCCCGAGGTCCGGGGCGAGGAAGGCCAGGGCGCGCAGCGCCCACGGCGTCCGCCGGTCGGCCAGGGAGCGTTCGAAGGCCTCCCGGGCGCCGTCCCGCTCGCCGTCGGCCAGGCGGAGCAGGCCCAGGTGGTAGAGCGCGTGCCAGTCCTCGGCTCCGGCCTCCAGCAGCTCGCGCCAGCGCGGCCCGGTGACGGGCGCGGCGGGCGGGTCGCTGATCGGCAGCACTCCGGTGGCCAGCAGGTTCCGCCAGGGCTCCTGTTCGCCGCCGGGGGTGCCGAACGGGAGCAGCGGGGAGGCGGGCAGCCGCCCGGCCTCGATCTCCAGCGCGGCCCAGCCGGAGCCGTCGGCCAGCACCTCCTCCGGTGCGCCGAACTCGTGGGCGAGGGCCTCGGCGCGCTTCAGCTCGGCCGGCGGCACCAGCTGGTCCAGCGCGGCCGCGGCGGCGGCCCTGGCCTCGCCCCAACTCCCGTGCACCGCAGCCGGATCGGCCTCCAGGAGGCCGTACGCCTCGGTCCAGGACCAGGTCTCCCCGGCGGGCATCGGCAGGTGCTCGAGCTGGGTGCGGGCGAGCCCGGCCTGGATCTCCAGGTAGCCGGAGCCGGGCCCGGAGAGCCACTCCTGCCAGTGCGAGCCGCCGGTGCCGGTGCCCCAGCAGAACAGCTTGCGCCCGCGCAGCCGCTCGGTGGAGGTCTGCACCAGGCCGGTGCCCTTGCCGTCCAGCGCGGCGATCCAGCGGCGCTCGCCGGGCGGCAGGTCCAGGAAGTAGTCGGCGGCCCGGGTGACCAGGCCGGGGTAGCTGCGGTCCTCGCCGCCGAACAGCGGGAACTCCACCCGCTTGAGGTCGCTGACGTAGTCGCAGTGGAAGGCGTGCTCGGCCGGGCCGAGGACGCGGACGTCCTCGCCCTGCGGGACGGCGATGTTGGACCACCAGTAGACCGGGGTCTCCTGCGCCGACGGGTTGTGCACGCTGACGTGGACGTACAGCACCGGCGAGCCGGCGGGCAGCCAGGTGTCCATCCGCAGCACCAGCCGGCGCAGCCGCTCGAAGGCGTACATCCGGAGCACGGGCGTGCCGTCGGGGGCGGTCAGGCGAGCGGCGTGCAGAGGCTCGCAGGTGAGCGGCCAGTGGCCGGTGGTGCCGAGGTTCCACTCCACTCCCCCGGCCAGCCAGGCGTCGCGCAGCGCGAGGTTGGCGGGCTGCAGCACGGGGTTGCGGTGCAGCAGCTCCCGCCCGCTCGGGCGGTGCACCAGCGACCAGAGCCGGCCGCCGTAGCCGGGCAGGTAGGTGGCCCTCAGGTGCTCGTTCTCCAGCACCACGGTGGGCAGTTCGCGCTGCGTACGGGTGCGGTCGTAGTCGTCCTGCCGGGTGTACGGCAGCAGCGCGTGCGGGGCGCCGTACGTGAGGCCGCTGCGCATCTCCTCGTCGACGCCGACCCCCTCCGCGGTCCAGGAGGAGATGCCGTGCAGGATCGGGAGGGTGCCGCGCGGGTCGGCGGCGCCCTCGATCCGCAGGACGTCGGTGCGCAGTGTCGAGGTCATTTCCCGATCCCAACCGTCATGCCCTGGATGATCCGCGTCCCCATCCAGGAGAAGAGCGCGATCATCGGGGCGAGGATGATGCAGACTCCGGCGAACATGGTGCCGTAGTCCATTCCGTTGATCTGCTCGGTGGCGACGAACTCGGCGAGCGCCACCGGCAGGGTGATCTGGTCCTGGCTGTGGGTCAGGACCAGGGCGAACAGCGTCTCGTTCCAGCCGCTGATGAACTGCAGCAGGAACGCGGTGATCAGCCCGCCGCGGGCGACCGGCAGCACGACCTGTACGAAGGTGCGCACCGGGCCGGCGCCGTCCAGCACCGCGGCCTCCTCGAGCACCGAGGGGATGCCGGCGAAGAATCCCGTCAGCATGAAGACGGTGAACGGCATGGCCAGGCCGATGTAGACCAGGATCAGGCCGAGGTGACTGTCCGTCAGATTCACCTTGGCCAGCCCGACGAACAGCGGCACCACCAGCACCTGGCCGGGCACTCCCAGGCCCATCGCGAAGGTCATGGTCAGCATCGAGGAGACCCGCGAGCGGCGGCGCGACAGCGCGTAGGCGCAAGGGGCCGCGATCGCGACGGCCGCGAGCGAGGAGACCACCGCGACCAGGACGCTGTTCAGCGCCGCCTGCCCGAACCCGCCGTCCCTGAGGGCGGTGAGGTAGTTGCCGACCCGGGGCGGCGCGGGCAGCCCGAAGGCCTGGTGCAGGATGTCCGAACTCCCGCGCAGCGAGGTCAGGGCGATCCAGAGGATCAGCAGGAGGTCTGCGGCCACCACGCACCAGACGAGCGCTGTCGCGATCCGTCTCGCCAGGCCGGCCGACCGGCGTTGGGTTTGCACGATTGCGGTGCCTTTCTCAGTACTCGATGGGGTCGCGGCGCATCAGCCGGCGCAGCACCAGCGTCACCACGGTGACCATCAGCAGGCTGCTGACCGCGGCCGCCGTGGCCATCCCGAGCCGGGGGACGGTGGCCTGCGGGAAGGCCTCGGCGTACACGTACAGCGCGGTGTTCCAGCTGCTGACCGGCGGGTAGGCGCTGCTGGTGCCGCCGAAGAGCAGGATCAGCTCGAAGATCTTCACCGAACTGACCGTCCACAGCACGGCGCAGACCGAGATGACGTCCCAGGCGCAGGGCAGGGTCACGTGCCGGAAGCGCTGCCAGGCGTTGGCGCCGTCCAGTTCGGCCGCCTCGTAGAGGTAGGCCGGGATCTGGTCGACGGCCGCCATGATGATGGAGGTGTAGTAGCCGGTCGCCGTCCAGATCAGGGTGCCGAGCACCATCGGCAGCAAGTTGTCCGTGGAGAGCCACTTCGGCGGCGTGGTGACGCCGAGGAAGTGCAGGGCCTGGTTGACCGGGCCGGTAGGCGAGAACAGGAAGCCCGCCGCGATGCCGAACACCATGCCGTTGACCAGGCAGGGGAAGAACAGCACCGACCGGGCGAACAGCCGGGCCTTCATCTCGCGCAGCACCAGGGTCAGCGCGAAGCTGATCACGAAGGTGACCGTGCCGCCGACGAACATCAGCTTCAGGGTGTTGACCAGCGAGGTCCGGAAGGACGGGTCCTGCAGCAGCACCTGGTAGTTGTGCAGGCCCCGCCACTGCATGTCCCCCATGCCGTCCCACTTGTACAGGCTGGTCCAGACCGCGTAGCCGACCGGGGCGAGGAACATCACCGCGTAGACGAGCAGCGCGGGGGCCGTGAACGGCCAGAACATCCGGCGCTGTTGGCGTATCAGCGGGCTGCCCGCGCCGCCGCGGTGGCGGCGCGGGGCCCGGGCGGGAGCCGGCCGGGGCTTGTCGAGGAGCGTGGCGGCCATGGCTCAGCCCTGGGTCTGCCAGTACGTGACCTGGTCCGCCTTGCACTTCGCGACGAACTGCGCGGCGGTGGACTTGCCGTGCCACAGGTCCAGGAAGTGCTGGTCGAGGACCTTGGGCGACCAGTTGCCGGCCACCCCGTCGAACGGCAGGCGCACCGTCGCACCGGCCAGCGCCTTCTGGGCGTCGGCGAGTTCGGCCGGGGCGGGGATGTCCTCGCGCGGGGTGATGTTGCCCGCGGTGGTGGAGATGCCGGCCAGCTCCTTCTTCTGCAGGAAGAAGGCGATGAACTTCTCGGCCGCCTCGGCGTGCTTGGCCTTCTTCGGGATGGAGAAGCCGAACAGGGTGGCGTCCGGGCTCTTGGTGCCGGGCGGCAGCATCGAGCCGAACTTCCAGCCGGCCGGGATCTGCTTGGCGACCTCGGCGGTGACCCAGCTGCCGTTCATCAGGAAGGCCGCCTTGCCGCCGGCCCAGTTGGTCTCCTGCGCGGGGTACTTGGTCGCGTCGTAGCCGGGGATCAGGTACCCGCCCTTGACCAGCTGCTCGACCTTCTGGGCCGCCGCGAGCACCGCCGGGTCGTCCCAGCCGGCGCTGGACTTGTCGTTCGCGAGCTTGCTGACGTCCACCCCGGCGCCGTTGAGCAGGTAGTCGAAGTACAGGCCGTTGGTCCACGGGTCCTCACCCTCGGAGGCGAAGCAGGGCTTGCTCTTGGCCTTGAGGGTGTCGCAGACCTTCAGCAGCGCGGCCCAGTCGGCCGGGGCGGCGGGCATCGCGGCGGCGAGGTCCGGGTCGGCGGCGTTGTAGTACAGGCCGGTGGTGGCGACCTCGTACGGGATGACGTAGTGGTTCGAGCCGCCCGGGTCCTTCGGCAGCATGTCGAAGTACTTGCCGGGGATCACCTGGGAGACCGGCACGTTCTCACCGGGGATCTGCAGGCCGAGCACGGGCGAGAGGTCGAGGGCCTGGCCGGCCGAGGCGACCGAGCCGAAGATCGCGTCGTTGGCCTGGTCCCACAGGTCGGGGGCCTGGTTGGCCGCGATGGACGGGCCGATCTTCTTCGAGATGTCGCGGCCGGCCCAGTTGACGTCGACCTTGATGCCGGTGGCGGTGGTGAAGTCGGCGATCGCGGCCTTGAGCACCTGGGCCTGCGGCTCCTCGGCGCGCCACATCGACCAGTAGGTGAAGCTGCCGCCCGCCTTGGCGTCGCCGCTCGCGCCGGTGCCGCTGCTGCCGCAGGCGCTGAGGCCGAGCACGAGTGCGGTGGCCGCGGCCGCGCCCACGATCCGGGTGGGGGTGGACAGGGAGGTTCTGGGCATGGGGGGAGTCCTCTCGGTGGCGCTGGGTGGCGCAGAGGTGTCATCAGCCGGAGTCCGGAACCGAATCGGCTGGATGGTCGGGAACCGTATGCGCCACTTGACCGGTAAAACAAGAGTCTGGCCAAAAATTGCGGGATTCGATTCCGAGTGGGTAGCGGCTGACAGGCGCCGATGAGTGATCGGGCGAGTGCCGTGGGTTGACTTGCCTCCGGAAGTGGTCCTAACTTCGGGCTGCAGCGATTGACCGGTCAAATCACGGGGAGCCCCATGGCGACGATGCAGGACGTGGCGGAGCGCGCGGGCGTCACCAAGCAGACGGTCTCGAACGTGCTCAGCGGCCGGGTCCCCGTCCGCCCCACCACCGCCGCCCGGGTGCGGGCCGCGATCTCCGAGCTGGGCTACACGCCCAACCTGGTGGCCCGGTCGCTGGCCACCGGGAGCACCCGGACGGTGGGGCTGTTCGTGCCGACCGTGACGGGAACCTTCTACGCCGAGGTGGTCGAGGCGGTCGAGGACGTCCTGGAGGAGCACGGCTACCACCTGCTGCTCTGCACCACCCGCCTGGACGGCGAGCGGGCCCGGCGCCACCTGGCAGGGCTCACCAGCCGCTCGGTCGAGGCCCTGCTGATCGCGGGCGACCGCGACCTGATCGACCACCTCCCGCTGCTGGCCGACGCCCGCTTCCCGGTCGCGCTGTGCGCCTGGGAGACCACGGCGCCCGACGCCTTCCCGGTGGTCACCGTCGACTACGAGCACGCGGGCTACCTGGCCGGGCGCCACCTGCGCGAGCTCGGCCACCGCCGGGTGGCCGTGCTGGCCAGCCCCGCCCACACCACCCGGGTGGCCGGCTTCCGGCGCGGTTTCACGGCCGAGGGCCTGGCCGTCCCGGACGACGCCGTCCACCTGGCGGCCGAGCCGACCCTGGCCGGCGGCTTCGCGGCGGCGCAGGCGGCCTTCGCCGCCGACCCGGGCCTGACCGCCGTCTTCGCCACCCACGACATCCTCGCCCTCGGCGCCCTCGAGGCGGCCCGGGCCGCCGGGCGCGCCGTCCCGCAGGACCTCTCGGTCGTCGGCCACGACGACACCCCGGAGGTCCGGCTCACCCGGCCGCCGCTGACCACGGTCGCCCTCCCCAAGCGGGAGATGGCCCGCCAGGCCGTCGAGCTCCTGCTGCGGGCCCTCGCCAAGTCCGCCGGCACCGTCAACTCGCTCCAACTGCTGCGGCCCGAACTGGTCGTCCGGGACAGCACCTGCCCGCCCCGCGCGCCCGGCCTCGGCTGACCCCCGAACCGCCCGGGGCCGGCCGACTCCCGAACCGCCCGGCGTCGGCTGACCCCCGAACCGCCCGGGGCCGGCCGACCTCCGAAAGGACACCCGCCTTGCCTACGGACCGCCTCCCCAGGCCGGACCGCCTCTGGTACCGCCGCCCGGCCGACTCCTTCCTCGAAGCCCTGCCGCTCGGCAACGGCCGCCTCGGCGCGCTGATACTCGGCGGCGCCGGCCAGGAGCCCACCGGCGAGACCGTCCACCTCAACGCCGACACCCTGTGGTCCGGCGGCCCGGGCCCGAACGACCGGGAGGGCTCGGCCGAGCACCTCGGCCCGCTGCGGGCCGCCGTCGCCGCCCGCGACTACGCCGGGGCCGAGGCGCTGGCCGAGCACATGCAGGGCCCCTTCACCCAGGCCTACCAGCCGCTCGCCACCCTCCACCTGGCCGTGGCCGGCGCCGACCCGGCGGGCTACCGGCGCGAGCTGGACCTGGACGCCGCCGTCCACCGCGTCGAGTACCACGACGGCGGCGCGCCGGTGCGCCGCGAGTCCTTCCTGTCGGCGCCCGCCGGGGTGCTGGTCACCCGGATCACCTCCGAGCGGCCGCTGGAGCTCACCGTCCGGCTCGACACCCCGCACCCCGGCGCCCGCCGCACCGGCGCGATCGAAGGCCTGGCGGTCCTGCTCGGCCGCGCCCCCGCCCACGTCGAGTTCGACGCGGCGGACCCGGCCCGGTACGCCCCCGACGAGGGCATGGGCTTCGCCGCGGCCGTCCGGGTGCTCGCCGCCGGCGGCCGCACCGGCCGCGCGGGCGACGCCGTGACCGTCAGCGGAGCCCGGGAAGTGCTCCTCCTGGTCGCCGCCGGGACCGGCTACCGCGGGCCCGCCGAGAAGCCGGCCGGGCCCGACGGCACCCCGCTCGACACCGTCCGGCGCCTGCTCGACGCCGCCGCCGCGCAGCCGTACCAGCGCCTGCTCGCCGACCACCTGGCCGACCACCGGCGCCTGCACCGCAGCGCGGACCTGCGCCTGGCCGGGGCGCAGGGCGCCGAGGAACTCCCCACCGACGAGCGGCTCGCCGCCGCCCGCGCCGGGCAGGACGACCCGGGCCTGGCGGCCCTGCTCTACTCCTACGGCCGCTACCTCCTGATCGCCTCCTCCCGGCCGGGCACCCAGCCCGCCAACCTGCAGGGGATCTGGAACACCGAGGTCGCCCCGCCCTGGAACGCCAACTGGACGACCAACATCAACCTCCAGATGAACTACTGGCACGCCGAGACCACCGCGCTCGCCGAGTGCCACGAGCCGCTGTTCGACCTGCTCGCCGACCTCCCGGAGCCCGGCGCCCGCACGGCGCAGGTGTACTACGGCGCCCGCGGCTGGACCGTCCACCACAACCTCGACCTGTGGCGCAGCACCAACCCCGTCTCGGGCCTGCCGGTCTGGGCCAACTGGCCGACGGCCGGGGCCTGGCTGTGCGCGCACCTGTGGGAGCACCACCTCTTCCACGGCGACCAGGCCTTCTTGGCCGACCGGGCCTACCCGCTGATGCGCGGCGCCGCGCTCTTCCTGCTCGACCTGCTCACCGAGGACGAGGACGGCCGCCTGGTCACCTGCCCCTCCACCTCGCCCGAGCATCACTTCCGCCTGCCGGACGGCAGCCTGGCCGCCGTCTCGGCCCAGGCCACCCTCGACCACTGGCTGGCCGCCGAACTCCTCGCCAACACCGCCGCGGCCGCCCGGCTGCTCGGCGTGGACCAGGACTTCGCCGCCGAGCTGGACACGGCCCGGGCCCGGCTGCGCCCGCCGCGCACCGACGGCGCGGGCCGCCTGCTCGAGTGGTGGGAGGACCTGCCCGAGGAGGATCCGGGCCACCGGCACCTCTCCCTCCTCTACGGCCTCTACCCCGGCAGCGCCGTCGACCCGCTGACCGCCCCCGGGCTGGTCGGGCCCTCCCGCCTGGCGCTCGAGCGCCGGATGGCGCACGGCAGCGGCAGCACCGGCTGGAGCCGCGCCTGGGTCTGCGCCCTGGCGGCCCGGCTGGGCGACGCCGAGCTCGCCCACGAGAGCGTCCGGGCGCTGCTCGCGGAGTACACCGCGCCCAACCTGTTCGGCCTGCACCCGCCGGAGATCTTCCAGATCGACGGCAACTTCGGCTTCACCGCCGCCGTCACCGAGATGCTGCTGCAGAGCCACAACGGCCTGCTGCGGCTGCTGCCCGCGCTGCCCCGGCAGTGGGCGGCCGGCGAGGTCACGGGGCTGCGCGCCCGGGGCGGGGTCGGCGTCGACCTCAGCTGGGCCGGCGGCCGTCTGACCGAGGCCGTGCTCACGGCCGGCCGGGGCGCCCCCCTCACCGTCCAGCTGCCGGCCGGCACCCCGCCCCTCGCGGTGACCGACCGGGCCGGCGGCGCGGTCGCCGCCGAGCTCCTCCCGGCCCAGGCCGGGCCCCGGCTCCGGTTCACGGCCGCCACCGGTGGGACGTACCTGCTCCGCCCGGCCGCCGACCGCACCTGAAGGGACCGCCGCCATGCCCCTGCTCTCCCGCGAGCGCCCCGAACCGGCCCGGCGCGGTCCGG
This sequence comes from Kitasatospora sp. NPDC002227, assembly GCF_040296285.1. Lineage (NCBI taxonomy): Bacteria > Bacillati > Actinomycetota > Actinomycetes > Kitasatosporales > Streptomycetaceae > Kitasatospora > Kitasatospora sp. NPDC002227. Next base: position 70,742 of record NZ_JBEOWY010000019.1, on the reverse strand, counting down.
CTCGCCGGGCCCTCGTCCGCCCGGCCGCCCGGCCGCTGCCCCGAAGGCCGGCGCGGCGGACCTCGCGCGAGGCAGGTGATCAGGTGGGGCAGGCGCCCGGTCCGGGCACCACCGGCCCGTTCCGGTACGTGGGGCGCGAGCGCGAGCTCGGCCTGCTGCTGGCCGCGCTGCGGCGCCCGCCCGCCGTGGTGCTGGTCGAGGGCGAGGCCGGGATCGGCAAGTCACGGCTGGTGGCCGAGGCGGCGGCGGTGCTGCGCGCCGAGGGCCGCCCGGTGCTCACCGGCTACTGCCAGCCGCTGCGCGACCCGTTCCCGTACGGGCCGGTCGCCGACGCGCTGTCCAAGGCCGGCCCCTGGCTGCCCCGGGGCGCACTGCCGCCCGCGACCGGGGCGCTCGCCACGCTGCTGCCCGCCCTGGCCGACCTGCTCCCGCCCGGGGGCGACACGCCCGGCCCGGCGGAGCGCTCACAGGTGGTGCACGCCGTCCGCACCCTGCTCACCGCGCTCGGCCCGGCCGTCCTGATCGTCGAGGACCTGCACTGGGTGGACGAAGCCACCCGGGACTTGCTCCTGCTGCTCGCCCGGGACCTGCCGGAGCAGCTCAGCCTGGTGCTCACCTACCGGGCCGAGGACCTGCCCCCGGACACCCCCGCCCTCGGCTCCGCCTACCGCCACCCGCCCGGCGCGGGCGGCACCGTGCTCCGGCTCGGCCCCCTCACCGCCGAGGACGTCGACGAGCTGGCCGCCACCGCGCTCGGCACCGCCGCCACCCCTGCTCTCGCGGCCGCCCTGTACGAGCGCAGCCAGGGCCTGCCGCTGGTCGCCGAGGAGGACCTGCTCACCCTCGCCGGGCACGGCACCGCCCTGGACCAGCGCGAGGCGGTCGAGCGCCTGCACGGCGCCGACGTGCCGCACGGCCTGCGCGAGGCCGTCACCGAGCGCCTCGCCGCGCTCTCCCCGGCCGGCGCGGCGATCGTCGAGGCCGCCGCCGTGCTCGCCGTCCCCGCCGAGGAGGCCCTGCTCACCGCCCTCGCCGGGCTGGACGCCGACACCGGGGCGCAGGCGCTGGTGGAGGCACTGGGCAGCTCACTGCTGCACGAGGGCGAGGGCTACCGGTACGCCTTCCGGCACGTGCTGGCCCAGCGGATCGCCTACCGGCGGATCCCCTCCCCGCACCGGCTGCGCCTGCACCGGCGGGCCGTCGAACTGCTCCGGGAGCTCTCCCCCGCGCCGCTGGTGCAGATCGCCCACCACACCCTCGCCCTCGGCGACCCGGCCGCCTGGCTGCGCCGCGCCGAGGAGGCGACCGCGCAGCCCGCCCCCGTCGGCGACCAGGGCACCGCCGCCGCCCTGCTGCACCAGATCCTCGACGCGCCGGAGCTCGATACCGAGGGGCGGGCCCGCTCCGCCGACGAGCTCGCCCGGATCTCGCACACCGGGGTCGACCTCACCGCCACCATGCGGCTGCTCCGGCGGCTGGTCGCGGACCCTCGCCCGCCCCACGCCGCCGGCGGCGAGATCCGGCCGGGCCTCGGCCTGCTGCTGCCCGACGAAGCAGCCTCGCTGCCCTGGCCGCACGACCTGGAGCCGGCGGCCGAGGAGCTCGCCGACCGCCCCGGCCTCGCCGACCGGGCGATGCTCGCCCTGGCCCTGAACGAACGGGAGGGCCCCGGGCCCGCCGCCGAGGCGGACCGCGATCAGGCGCGAGCCCTGCTCGCCGCGGCCGCCGACACCTCCACCCGGCTCGGGGCCACCGCCGACCTCGACCGCTGCGGGCAAGCGGCGCAGGAGCTCGGCCTCACCCGCCCCACCCCGCCGGGCCGCCGGGGCTACGGCGGGCAGCTGTCGCCGCGCGAACGGCAGGTGGCCGAGCTGCTGGCCACCGGCGCGGCCAACCAGGACATCGCCCGCACGCTCTTCCTCTCCCCCCGCACGGTGGAGAACCACGTCGCCAGCGTCCTGCGCAAGCTCGGCACCACCCGGCGGGCCGTGGCCGGGGCGCTGCGGGAGCAGGCGGCCTGACCAGGCCGCCTGAGTATTTACTGGGGACCCCCAAACTCAGGAACCCGCATTGTTCCCCGGCCCGGCCACCCCGACCGTGGAGACCGGGGGGCCACCCGCTCACCTCGGGAGACCCGATGCTCACCACCCACCCAGGCGCCGTGCGAGACCCGGCCACCAACGCGGCCCCGTACGGCGGCTGCGCCCCGGCAGCCGAGTGCACCACCGCGGCGACTCTCGCCTCGGTCCCCGCACTGCGCCGCTTCGCCCGCGCGGCGACGGCCCGCTGGAGCCTCACGCCCGCTGTCGGCGAGGCGCTGGCCCTGGTGGTGAGCGAACTGGCCGGCAACGCCGTCCGGCACAGCGGCAGCGCCGACGTCACCCTACGGCTCTCCGCCACGGCCACCACCCTCATCGTCGAGGTCCGGGACCACGGCCACTGGCGCCACCCGTCCCGGCTCCCGTCCCACGAGCCGGCCTGCGGCGGCCGCGGCCTGCAACTGGTCGAGGCCTACTCGGCCCGGTGCACCATCCACCCGGCCCCCGACGGCACCCGGGTGACCGTAGAACTCCCACTCCACCGGTAGCAGCACGTCAGCCACCGACGAGCCCTCATCCACCACCAGGCGCCGACCCGAGCACGCGCCCCGCGCGGCCGACCGGTCCGCCGCGGCGCTGACCGTGACCATCCGCAGCCGGCCCCGGGCCGCGCGGCCTCGATGGAGCCCTCCCTGCGCAGGAAACCGTCCACCGCGCCGCCGTCCGCGACCCTCCACAGCCGGCCCCCGGTTCTGAGTGCCGTCGGCGAGCCGCGCGATCCCCGTGGAGCCGTCCCTGCGCAGGAAACCGTCCACCGCGCCGCCGTCCGCGACCCTCCACAGCCGGCCCCCGAGCCTGACCGCCGTCGGCGAGCCGCGCGGCCTCCGCCGCACCGCCCCGAGCACGCGCCCCACGCACGCAACCGCTCCGCCTCGGCTCGGGGCCTGCGTAGGCGGCCCGAGGGCTTGATTGCCGTCGGCGGCGGGCCGGGCTACGGTGAGGGCGACAGACAGGTGATCGCCTTGACGGACGTGTCCGAGAGCCCGCCGGGGGCGTTCCCGCTCGTCGGCCGCGCGCGCGAGCTGGAGCTGCTGCTGGCAGCCGCCCGGCGCCCGCCGGCCACGGTGCTGGTCGAGGGGGAGGCGGGCATCGGCAAGTCCCGGCTGGTCCGGGAGGCCGCCGCGCGGCTGGCCCGCGAAGGGCACTGCGTCCTCACCGGCCACTGCCACCCGCTGCGTGAACCGCTGCCCTACGGCCCGCTGGTCGACGCCCTCCAGAAGGCCGGCCCCTGGCTGCCCGCCGAGGGCCTGCCGGTGGCGGCCGCTCCGCTGGCCCGGCTGCTGCCCTCGCTCGCCGACCGGCTGCCGAGCACCCCGCCGCGCCCGCCGGACCCGCCGACCGAGCGCCTGCTCCTGGTCCAGGCCGTCCGCGCGCTGCTGGCCTCGCTCGGCCCGGCCGTGGTGATCGTCGAGGACGCGCACTGGGCCGACGAAGCCACCCGCGACCTGCTGCTGCTCCTCGCCCGAGACCCGCTCGACCAGCTCTGCACCGTCCTCACCTACCGGGCCGAGGACCTCGCCCCCGACACCCCGGTGCTCGGCGCCGCCTACCGGCCGCTGCCCGGCACCGGCGGCACGGTGCTCCGGCTCGGCCCCCTCACCGGGCCCGACATCCGCGAGCTCGCCCGGGCCGCGCTCGGCGAGCGCGCGACGGCGGAGCTCGCCGACTCCCTGTACCGGCGCAGCGAGGGCCTGCCGCTCGTCGCGGAGGAGGATCTGCTCACCCTGCGCGAGCAGCACCCCGGGCCGGACGATCCGGTGGAGCGCCTGCGGGACGCCGACGTCCCGCGCGGGCTCCGGGAGGCGGTCACCGAGCGGCTGGCCCGGCTCTCTCCCCCGGCCGCCACGGTGGTCGCCGCCGCCGCGGTGCTCGCCGTACCGTCCACCGAGCAGGTGCTGGGCGCCGTCGCCGGTCTGGACGAGAGCGCGACCGGCGCCGCGCTGGTCGAGGCCCTGCGCTGCTCGATCCTGCGCGAGAGCGACGGCCACTCCTACGCGTTCCGGCACACGCTCGCCCAGCAGGTCGCGTACCGGCGCCTGCCCGGCCCCACCCGCAGGCGGCTGCACGCCGCCACCGTCGACGTCCTGGAGCGGCAGACGCCCCAGCCGCTGGTGCAGATCGCCCACCACGCGCTCGCCCTCGGCGACCGGCCGGCCTGGCTGCGCCGCACCGAGGCGGCGGCCGCCCAGGCCGCCGCCGTCGGGGACCAGGGCACGGCGACGACCCTGCTGCGGCAACTGCTCCAGCAGCCGGACACCGACAGCCGGACCCGCTCGGCGGCTGCCCTGGATTTCGCGCGGCTCGCTTCCCAGGGGGTCGACTACAACGCCGGCGCCACCGCCCTGCGGGAGATCCTGGCCGATCACCGGGTGCCCGCCCGGACTCGCGGGGAGATCCGGGTCGGCTACGGGCTGCTGCTCCTGAGCCAGGCCGCGGACCGGCAGGGCTTCGCCGAGCTGGCCCAGGCCGTGGCGGAGCTCGGTGACAGCTCACCGGAGGCCCTGCCCGCGATGGCCGCCCTCGCCCTGGACGAATCCGCCACCAGGGAGCAGGCGGAGCTGTGGATGGCCCGGGCCGAGCAGGCCGTCCGCGGCACTCCCGACGCCGAACTCGCCGCCCGGGTGCGGGCGACGCGACTGACTCTCGACGCGTCCACCGGACACCCTGCGGTGTGGGCCGCCCTCGAGCGGCTGCCCCGGCACGGGTTGGACCTGGGCGTGCTGCGGCAGACCGCCCGCGCGCTGGCCAACGCGGGTGACTGTGCCATCGATCTCGGGGAGGACGGCCGGGCAGCCAGGCTCGTCACCGAGGGGATCGAGCTGGCCCGGGCCAGCGGGCACCGCAGCGTCGAGCTGTACGGCGCGCTGAACCTGCTCCGACTGGACGGGCTGGCAGGCCGCTGGGCCGGTCTGGAGGAGCGCTTCGACGCCCTCGCCACCGCTCACCCGGACACCCCGGTGGTCGATGTCGAGCGGGCCGTCTTCCAGGGCGTCCTCGGTCTGGCCCAGGGCCGTCCCGGCCGGGCCGCCGAGTACTTCGCGCAGGCCGCGGCGGTCGCCGCGGGCCAGCTCTCGATGACCCTGGCCGGCCGGTCGGCCGCCGGCACGGCCGCCACCCGGCTCGCCCAGGGAGCCCCTGACCAGGCCTGGGCAGGCGCCCGCACGGCACTCGCGGCCGTGCGGCGCGCGGGGTCCTGGCCGAAGGCGGTCGGGCTGGTGCCGGTCGCGGTGACGGCTGCGCTGGCCTGCGACGACCGGGCCGCCGCCGAGGCCCTGGCCGACGAGCTGGCACAGGCCCTGGACGGGCGCACCACACCCGCCGCGACCGCCGAACTGCACACCGCCCGCGGCCTGCTCGCCGAGCAGGCCGCGCCCGAGCGGGCGGCCGAGGAGCACGCCGCCGCCCACCGGATCTGGCAGCAGGCCGGGCGCCCGTACCACGCGGCCCGGGCCGCCGAACTCCGGGCCCGGGCCCTCGCCGGGGTGCACCCGGAGCAGGCGGCCGCCGCCCTCGCCCCGGCCGCCGACACCTACACCGCCCTCGACGCCACCGCCGATCTCGCCCGCCTGCGGCGCCTCGAGCAGGACCTCGGCCTCACCCGCCCGGCCAGGCCGGGCCGCCGCGGCTACGGCGACCGCCTCTCCCCCCGCGAGGAGGAGGTCGCCGCCCTGCTGGCCCGCAACGCCACCAACCAGGAGATCGCCGACGCCCTCTTCCTCTCCCCCCGTACGGTGGAACACCACGTGGCCAACGTCCTGAAGAAGCTCGGCACCACCCGCAAGGCCGTCCCTGCCACCCGCTCGGCCGACCCCGTCTCCTGAATACTCAGGGATCCCCCAACTACTGGCCCTGACTACCTGATTCACCGGCCGTCCGTTGACTTCCGTTTCATCGCGTTCGAGTCTGTCGAATCATGAGAAAGACCACCGCCAAGCTCGCCGACGGCCGTGAGCTGATCTTCTTCGACGCCGACGACGCCCCGCTCAGGGAGGCGCACGACGAGCGGCCGCTCACGGCCGCCGAGCCGAACCCCTCGGAGATCCGCCTGGACGCGGTGACCGGCGACTGGGTCACGATCGCCGCGCACCGCCAGGGCCGTACCTACCACCCGCCCGCCGACGAATGCCCGCTCTGCCCCTCGCGGGACGGCCGGCTCAGCGAGATCCCCTCGGGCGACTACCAGGTCGCCGTGTTCGAGAACCGCTTCCCCTCCCTCTCCGGCGGGGTCGGCCGCTGCGAGGTGGTCTGCTTCACCCCGGACCACGGCTCCTCCTTCGCCGACCTCGACGAAGGCCGGGCCCGGCTCGTACTGGACGCCTGGACCGACCGCACCGCCGAACTGCGGCAACTCCCCGGCGTGGCACAGGTCTACTGCTTCGAGAACCGGGGCGCGGAGATCGGCGTCACGCTCGCCCACCCGCACGGCCAGATCTACGCCTTCCCGCTCGTCACCCCCCGCACCGCCCGGATGCTCCAGCAGGCCGCCCGGCACCGGGCCGCCACCGGCCGCAACCTCTTCGAGGACCTGCTCGCACGGGAACGCACCGGCGACCGGGTCGTCCTCGCCACCGAACACTGGACGGCCTTCGTCCCGTACGCCGCCCGCTGGCCGTACGAAGTCCACCTCCACCCCAACCGCCGGGTGCCCGACCTGACCGCGCTCACCGAGGCCGAGCGGGCCGAATTCCCCGCCGTCTACCTGGACTTGCTGCGGCGCTTCGACCGGCTCTTCACCGAGCCGGGGCAGCCCTGGGCCCCGACTCCGTACATCGCCGCCTGGCACCAGGCACCCCACCACGACGCGGCCGAACTCGCCCTGCACCTGGAGCTGTTCACCGTCCGCCGCGCGGCGGGCAAGCTCAAGCACCTGGCCGGCGTGGAGTCCGGCATGGACGCCTTCGTGAACGACATCTCGCCGGAGGCCGCGGCGCGGCGGCTGCGGGAGCTGGCACCATGACCGCCGGGATCGAGCGAGAGTTCCACCGGATGTTCGGCGCCGCGCCGGAGGGCGTCTGGGCGGCGCCCGGCCGGGTCAACCTGATCGGTGAACACACCGACTACAACGACGGGTTCGCGCTGCCGATCGCACTGCCGCACACCACCCGGGTGGCGGCCCGCCGCCGTTCGGACGGACTGCTGCGCCTGCACAGTGGCCAGGCCGACCCGCCGCCCGGCCCGCTCGCCGTCGCCGAACTGGCCCCGGGCACGGTCTCCGGCTGGGCCCGCTACCCCGCCGGAGTCCTCTGGGCGCTGCGCGCGGCCGGGCACCCGGTCGGCGGCGCCGATCTGTACGTCACCAGCGACGTGCCGCCCGGTGCGGGCCTGTCCTCCTCCGCCGCCCTCGAGTGCGCCACCGCTCTCGCGCTCCGCGATCTCCACCGTCTCCCGCTCTCCGGGCCGGAGTTGGCGCTGATCGCCCAGCGGGCGGAGCACCTCTTCGCCGGGGTGCCCTGCGGGGCGATGGACCAACTGGCCTCCGCCTGCTGCACGGTGGGCCACGCCCTACTGCTCGACACCCGCTCGCTCGGGCTCCGGCACATCCCGGTCGACCTCGAGCCCGCCGGGCTGAGCCTGCTGGTCGTCGACACCCGGGTCAAGCACGACCTGGGCGACGGCGCCTACGCCGAGCTCCGCCAGGGCTGCGAACGGGCCGCCGGACTGCTCGGCGTAGCCGCCCTTCGCGATCTCACCACGGCCGATCTGGGCGTGGCGACGAGCCGGCTGCCCGCCGAACTGCTGCCGCTGGTCCGCCACGTGGTGACCGAGAACGCCCGGGTCACCGAGGCCGTCGCCCTGCTCGACGCCGGCCGGATCCGCGAGCTGGGCCCCGTCCTGACCGCCGGGCACGCCTCGCTGCGCGAGGACTACCGGGTCTCCTGCCCCGAGACCGACCTCGCGGTGGACACCGCCCTCGCCGCCGGCGCCCTCGGCGCCCGGATGACCGGCGGCGGCTTCGGCGGCTCCGTCCTCGTCCTGCTGGAGACGGCCGACCTGCCCCACGTCACCCAGGCCGTCACCGACGCTTTCCGCACCGCCGGCCTGTCCGCCCCCGACTGCTTCACCGCTCACCCGTCCACCGGCGCCCGGCGGCTCGCCTGAACCACCGGCCCTGGGCCGCAATGGCATCAGCATTTGAAGAATTCTTCAATTTAATAGATGATGCATCGCGCACTCAGCAGGACAGCAGGGAGAGGCGGAGGCCCGAACGTGGCAGTGCCGAGGCGACAGGCCGAGACCGGATGAACGCCCTGGAGCGGGTGCGCGCCGTGCTGCCGGACCGCCGGACCCTGGCGACCATGGGCCGCTCGCCGCGCAAGGACCTGCTGGCGGGCCTGACGGTGGCGATCGTCGCACTGCCGCTGGCGCTCGGCTTCGGGGTCGCCTCCGGCGCCGGGGCGGCGGCGGGGCTGGCGACCGCAGTGGTGGCCGGGGCCCTGGCCGCGCTGTTCGGCGGCTCGAACCTGCAGGTCAGCGGCCCGACCGGGGCGATGACGGTGGTGCTGGTGCCGATCGTGCACCGGCACGGCACCGGCGGGGTACTGACGGTGGGCCTGCTCGCCGGGGTGCTGCTGATCGCCGCCGCCCTGGCCGGGGCCGGGCGGTTCATGGCCTACGTACCGGCTCCGGTGGTGGAGGGCTTCACGGTCGGCATCGCCGGGGTGATCGCCCTGCAGCAAGTCCCCGCCGCGCTCGGCGTCCGGCCCTCCGGCGCGGAGAACGTCGTGGTCACCGCCTGGCGCGGGGCAACCGACTACCTCGGCCACCCCCACCTCGCCCCGCTCGCCCTGGCCGCCGGGGTGGCGGCCGTCATGCTGATCGGGGCCCGGCTGCGCCCGGGCGTCCCGTTCTCCCTGCTCGCCGTCGCCGCCGCGACGCTCGCCGCCGCCCTCGCCCACCTGGACGTGGCGACGATCGGCCGGCTGCCCGCCGGGCTGCCCGCGCCCTCCCTCGGCTTCCTGCACCCGGCCGAGGTGCCGCAACTGGCCACCGCGGCGGTCGCGGTGGCGGCCCTGGCCGCCCTGGAGTCGCTGATGTCGGCGACGGCGGCGGACGCGATGAGCGTCAGCGAGCGCCACGACAGCGACCGCGAGCTGTTCGGCCAGGGCCTGGCCAATCTGGTCGCGCCGCTGTTCGGCGGCGTCGCGGCCACCGGCGCGATCGCCCGCACCGCCGTCAACGTCCGCTCCGGAGCGGCCTCCAGGCTGGCGGCCCTGGCCCACGCGGCGGTGCTCGCGGTGGTGGTGTTCGCCGCCGCGCCGCTGGTGTCGGGCATCCCGCTGGCGGCGCTGGCCGGGGTGCTGATCGCCACCGCCGCCCGGATGGTGGAGGTCGCCTCGCTGCGCGCGCTGGCCCGAAGCGGCCGGGGCGAGGCCGCCGTCATGGCGCTGACCGCCGCCGCGACACTGGCCTTCGACCTGGTCACCGCCGTGATCGTCGGCCTGCTGGTGGCCGGCGCCCTGGCCCTGCGTCAGGTCGCGCTCTCGGCCGCCCTCACCCGGGTGCCACTGCACGAAGGCCTGCCGCCCGCCGACCATCACGAGGAGGAGCAGGCCCTGCTGGCCGAGCACATCGTGGCGTACCGGATCGACGGCCCGGTCTTCTTCGCCGCCGCCCACCGCTTCCTGCTCGAACTCGCCGAGACCGGCGACGTACGGGTGGTGATCCTGCGGCTGTCCCGGGTGAGCGCGCTGGACGCCACCGGCGCGCGGGTGCTGGGCGACGCGATCGCCAAGCTCGAGCGGCGCGGCGTCCTGGTGCTCGTCTCCGGCATCCAGGACGGCCACCGGCGCACCCTCGACGCCCTCGGCGTGCTGGACGGGCTGTACGCCGCGAAGCGGGTGTTCGGCACCACTCCCGAAGCCATCGCCGCCGCCCGCGAGGCCCTGCACCACTCCGGCGTCCTGGCCCGCACCGGCGTGCACCGCACCGGCCGGAAGGACCACCGCCAGTGAGCCCGGCCGCCGCCGCGCCGCGGATCTGACTCTCCTTCGGGCTGTCGCGCCGACAGGCCGGCAGCCCGGGGCCGGTGATCCCTGGCCCCGGCGGCCGCGCGGGGACGAGAATGGGCCACCGACCGCCCCGCCCGCCCCAGTGAAGGAGCTCGCCGTCCATGCCCAGCACACCCGGCGCCCCGCACCGGCCCTGGCGCAGCCACCTGCACCGCGCGCTCGGCCGCCCGACCGGCGCGCTGGCCCGGCCGCTGGACGGCTCGCGCAGCCGGGCGCTGCTGCTCACCGTGCTCGGGCTCGCGCCGGCCCTCCTGCTGGGCGGCGCCGTCACCGTCCACGAGCTCGCCGACGCCGCGCACCGCGCCAGGACGGCCACCGCCCACCGGCACCACCTCGAGGCCGTCCTGCTCACCCCGGCCGGCCACCCGCCCCCGGCCGGCCACGCGGACACCGCCGTCTTCACGGCCGAAGCCACCTGGACGTACCCGCCCGGGCAGCCCCACTCGGGCCCGGTCACCGTCGCCGCCTCCGCCGCCACCGGCTCCACCGCCCGCCTCTGGGTGGACGACAACGGCGACCCTGCCGCCGCTCCCCCGACCACCGCCGGCCTCGCCGCCGAGGCCGTCGCCCTCGGCCTGTTCACCTTCGGCGGCCTCGCCGCGCTCCTCGCCCTCGCCCTGCACACCCGCCTGCACGCCCTCGACCGCCGCGCCGACCGCGCCTGGCAGCGCGCCTGGGCCTCCTACGAGCCCCTCTGGTCCTCCCGAGGCCGGGGCCCGTCCGGCTCGCCGGGCCTGGACCAGCGACCCTGAGTCGCCGCTCATCGGCTCCGGCCTGACGCCCGGTCAGGTCCGGAGCAGCTCGCAGAAGCGCTCCAGTGCGAGATCGGTGCGACGGCGGTCGCCCGTCGTCGTGAGGTCGAACAGCAGGCCCCGGACGACGGCCATGGCCAGCGTGGGAGTCACGGTGTCGCCCGGGCCGGTGGTGACACCGCGGAGCAGGCCGCCGAGGGTGTCGAACCAGCCCGTGACCGCCTCGGCCTGGTCCGGGTAGTTCTCCGGGTGGGCGAGGCCGTCGGCGTGCACCTCGAAGATCAGCCGGACGTACGGGGCGCGCTCCGGCGAGCTGAACCAGGCCCAGATGCCGCGCAGGTGCTCCTCCGGGGAGCCCGCCTCCCTCGGGAGGCCCTCGGCCAGCCTGGCCGCACCACGGCGCCGAGCCTCGGCGAGCACGGCGGCCACCAACTCCTGCTTGCTGCCGAAGTCGTACAGCAGCATCCGCGGACTGGTGCCGAGGGCCGCCGCCAACGGCCGCAGGCTCAACCCGGCCAGGCCCTGCGCCAGGACGTAGTCGGTCGCCCGGGCCAACGTGGCCTCGCGCCGACCGGGATCCGCAGGCCGTCCCACGGCGGACCGTCCTCTCACTCCGACATCGATCCGAACCAGCTTGAGTATATGGTACGACTGTTTCAACAATCGAGGGGAGCCAGTCGTGCAAGCACCCGATCAGGCGGTCGTCCTGGGCGCCGGAGGTCTCGTCGGCACGGCCTGGACGGCCGGCCTCGCCCGCGGTCTGCGCCTCGCCGGAGTGGACCTCGCCGCCGCGGACCTGTTCGTCGGCACCTCCGCCGGCGCCATCACCGCCACGCTGCTGGCCACCGGCCAGGACCTCGGCCGGCTCGCCACCCCGGTGCGCCCCGCAGCCGGCAGCACACCTCCCCAGGTGGACCGGCGCCGCCTGGGCGAGGCGTTCGCCGTGCTGGCCGGGGCCGCCGCGGACCCGGCGGGGGCGCGCCGCCGGGTGGGCGTGATCGCGCTCGCCGCGGACACCGGCCCCGAGCAGGCCCATGTCTCCCGGATGCGCACCATGATCGGCACCGACCGGTGGCCCGAGCGGCGCCTGCTCGTGCCCGTGACGGACGCCGGGACCGGCGAGCAGGCGGTGTTCGACCGCGCGAGCGGCGTGGAGCTGTCCTCCGCCGTGGCGGCGAGCACGGCCTTCCCGGGCATCTACCCGCCGATCACCCTCAACGGCCGCCGGCACCTGGACGGCTCGCTGCACTCGGCGACCAACGCCCGGCTCGCGGCCGGCGCCCGCACGCTCGTCGTGATCGACCCGCAGGCGCACCTCTTCCCCCGCGAGCTGCTCCGGCAGGAGTTGGCGGTGGCCGCGGCGCACACCGTGGTGACTCTCGAACCCGATCCGGCGGCCGTGGCCGGGTTCGGCCCGGACCTGAACGACCGGGCGGCCTGGGTACCCGCCCACCAGGCCGGCCTGCGGCAGGCCGCCGAGGCCGCGGAGCGCCTCCGCCCGGTCTGGCGCGGCTGAGAGCGACGGCGGCACCACCGCGTTCGTCAGCCCTCACCGTCTCCTGAGCGGGCCTCAGCGCGGCACCCGCAGGGCCGGCAGCGCGACGCCGTCGTCGTTGTCCCCCGGCCGGACCCGCTCGAGGAGGCGCTCGCAGAAGGCCTCGAGCCGGTGGTGCGCGAGTCCGGCGGAACTCCTTGGACACGGCGCGGGCCGGCTGGCAGACTGCGCGCATGACCTACGGAATCGAGTCCCACCCCAGCCGGTGACCACCCCGGCCGAGCGCAGTGCGCTCACTCCGCCGACCGCTCTGCACGACCACGCCGCACGTCTGCTGCGCGAGTCACCGGGCGGTCTGCCGCCCCGGCGCGGTTTCGACCTCCCGGAGCAGCCCGACGAGCCGGATCGCGAGCCGTTCGACCGGCGCGAGGTGATGGCGGCGGCCCTGGCCGCGCTCAGTCCGCTCCCCGACACCCCGGCCGCTCTGCAGGCCCGTTTCGAACAGCTCGGCGTCCGCCGTCACCACCTGCAGCTGATCCGCCTGGCCGTCGAGGAGATGCCGCGTCCGCCCGAACCGCTCGGCATGGTACGCGAGTTGGCCCGACAACTGGTCCGGACGGGCCGGACGGCACCCGTCGTCGCCACCGGCATCACCCTCCTGCGCCGCCTCGGCGAGCCCGAGGACGTGCCGTACCTCGCGGTGCTCGGGCAGTTCCGGGCGCTCACCCGCCTGGCGGTCCATGCCCTCGACACGCTCGACCGACGCGCCGCCGCCCTGCTGTGGCTCACCGTCGGCAGTCATCCTGACGGGCTGCACCCACTCGTCCAAGCCCTCCGGGCGGACGACGGGTCGGCCGTGCGCACCGAACTGCTCGCCCTGCCGTCCGTCCGCCGCACCGTCTTCAGCTCCACCGCCCGCCGCATCGCCGAGGCGTCCGGCCTCGCCGACCTGCTCGATCTCGCCCCCTCCGACACCGACCTGCTCGCCCTCGCCGGGCGGCTCCTGGCCCGGATGGGCTGTTCGCAGGGCGACCCGGACGACCTGCTCCCCTACCGCGAGGCGGTCCGCCTGTACGGCACCGTCGTCACCCGGGCGCACCTGCTGCCGCCCACGCTCGACAGCACGGCGATGCTGCTGTCCCTCGCCCTGGACCTCGACAGCGGCATCGCCGCACTCCTGCCCTGGCCGCCCGGGCGGCGCGCGACGCTGCTGCGCGAGCTCGGGCGGCTGCTGGCCGAGCCGCTCCGGTCGGCGGCGGGCGCCACCGCCACCGAGCCGGACCAGCGCCGCCGGGCCGACTGGATCCGCCGTACCGGGCACCGCCCGTTCGAACTCCGCTCGGGCACCGACGAGTTCCGGATCGACGTGGTGGCGGGAGATCCGGCGGACCAGCGCACCGTCGAGACCCGGATCCTGATCGGCGGCCGCCCGGTGGTCCCGGCCTGGTTCGGCGACGGACAGGCCCACCGCCCCGAGTACCTCCTCGACCGCGGCCTGCTGCGCGCCGGGGAGGAGCCTCGCGAGGTGCAACTCGCCGAGGCCTCCTGCACCGAGGGGTGCTGCGGCGCGCTGTACGTCACCATCCGCCGGGACGGGGAGCAGGTGGTCTGGGAGCACTGGCGGCGGACCATGCCCCACCCCGGAGCCCCCACCAACCTGCCGCCGGCCCACCGCTTCGACGCCGCCGCCTACGACGCGGAGCTCGCCCGGGCCGAGCAGGACGCATCCTGGTGCTGGCCGGCCCGCACCGTCGCCCGGCTGATCGAAGCCCAACTGATCGACCGGCCCGAGCTGTTGAGCCGCTGGGATGCCCGCCGGGGGTGGATCAGCACCGGTCACGACCACCCCGACACAGCTGTGGTGACCTTCCTGTACGCACCGGGCCTGGCGGGGTCGGTCCTCGACTTCCTCCAGTTCTCCTGGGTCATCCCGGACGACGGCACCCCACCCGAGCTCCAAGCCGAGGCCGCCCTGCGCCGCCTGGGCGAAGAGGATCCGAAGCGCTACGCCCAGCTCGTCGGCGGCAGCCGCGCCCGCGCCGAGGAGCTCGGCTACACCTGGCCCGACAACCGCTGACCGGCAGCTGACCGGCCACTCACCGGCCGGGGCCTTCGGGCCCCGGCTCTGTGACAGTTCGTGCCGGAGTCGTTGACCGCGCACTGACCAGTGGGTAACTTCCCGGCGAGTAACTTCTCCGAGGCTCGGCCCGGCCGCCCCCACGGCCCAGGGCCCGCTCCGGCACGCCCCCAACCCGTTGCAAGCCCCCACCCCCCACCTTGCAAGGAGCCCCTCCATGTCGCTCCGCACCCGCCGCCTGGCGTCCCTCCTCACCGCCGCCGCCACTCTCGCCACGATCGGCCTCGCCCTGCCGGCCCAGGCCCAGGCCGACTCGCCGGTCAACTACGTTGCCCTCGGCGACAGTTACAGTGCCGGCTCGGGCGTCCTGCCGCTCGACCTGAGCGCGCCGCTGCTGTGCGCCCGCTCCAGCGCGAACTACCCGCACGACCTGGCCGCCGCGGCCGGGCTGAGCCTGACCGACGTCACCTGCGGCGGCGCCCAGACCAAGGACTTCGCGGGCTCCCAGTACCCGGGCGTGGCACCGCAGTTGGACGCCCTCGGACCGGACACCGACCTGGTCACCATGACCATCGGCGGCAACGACAGCAGCACCTTCATCGACGCGATCCTCGCCTGCGGCTCGGCCGGCGTCGTCACCCTCGGCTTCGGCCACCCCTGCCAGAGCCTCTACGGCTCCAAGTTCGACGACACCGTGGACAACACCACCTACCCGGCCCTGGTCTCCGCCCTCCAGGCCGTCCGGGCCAAGGCCCCGAACGCCCAGGTGGCCATCGTCGGTTACCCGTGGATCGTGCCGAGCCAGGCCGTGCCCGGCTGCTTCGCCAAGATGCCGATCGCCTCCGGCGACATCCCGTACCTGCGCGACCTGCAGACGCACCTCAACTCGGCCGTCCAGCGCGCGGCCGCCGACACCGGGGCCACCTACGTCGACATGTCCGCCGTCTCCGACGGCCACGACGCCTGCCGGCCGATCGGCACCCGCTGGGTCGAGCCGGTGCTGTTCGGCACCAACTACGTGCCCGTCCACCCGAACGCCCAGGGCGAGGCCGCCATGGCCGACCAGGTCGCCGGCACCCTCGGCCTCGGCTGACGGCGCACAAGCCGCCCGCGCCCTCCGGTCGGGGAGAACCGGAGGGCGCGGGCCGTCCCTCACCTGCGTGCGAAGGAGCGGACGAACTCCGCGGTCACCGAGCCGACACCGGTGACGTCGTCGTAGCCCGCCGCCGTCCTCAGGCTGCTGTCGTGGTCGGGCTGGGTCAGGTAGGCGTCGAACGTTCCCGGGGACTGCCAGCTCGGCAGGTAGCTCAGCACCGGCTCGGCCTGCGCGGCCGTGGCGGGCACCACGTCGTGGATCGCCGGGGTGCCGCGCAGCTTGTAGAGCAGCGGGTTGGCGAAGCCGAGCGCGTGGCCGGCCGCCTGGCCGGCGTCCGCCTCCAGACCGGTGACCAGCGGCGACGAGCCGCTGGTACCGGCGCCGAGCTCCTCGCGGTACGTGCCGTCCTGGCCGGTGAACCCGACCAGCCAGCCGGTGAGCCGGTCACCGTCGGCCGCGACGTCGGGCAGCACCCGGCGCGCCGGGCCGGTGCCGCCGGCCGTCGCCAGCGCCGAGGGCACCACGTTCTTCTGGTACCAGGGCTGGGCGGTCAGCGAGCTGCGCCCGCCGCCCGAGCCCATGAAGAAGTTCCCGGGCGGCGGGGTCAGGTAGCCGGTGCCCTGCGGGTTGATCTGCGCGGCGTTGGAGCCCCAGCCCAGTTCGCCGACCACCTTGCCGGTCTTGCCGATCTCGAGCGTGGTGCCGCCGACGGCGGTGGCCCACTGGGAGGAGGCCGGGAAGATCGTCATGCCGGCCCCGCCACCGTCCGCGCCGTCGCCTTCGTCACCGGAGGCGTAGTTGAAGCCGATGCCCTCCAGCGCGCCCTGCTGGAACACCTGGTCCCAGGCCACCGCGGTGGCGGGCGAGTCCGAGTCCTCCCGGGTGGGGAAGGAGTCGGTCACCACGTCGGCCAGGTGCTGGTCCACGATCCGGGTGTGCGCGTCGAGGTAGGCCACCGAGCCGCCCGCCCCGGTGTCGCAGTCGGCCCCGACATAGACCACCTTGGCGTCCGGAGCGACGATGTGGAGCGTCTCCACGTCCAGCGGCTCCTCCGGCGAGTTGGCGTAACCCCGGCAGGTGGCGGCGAAGTTGGGGCCGAAGTTCTCGCTGTACTGGCCCGGCGCGAAGCCCGGCAGCCCGTGCGCGGCGAAGAACCGGTCCGCGTCCGCCTCCATGGTCGCCAGCGCCCCGTCCAGCACGACGGCCACTGTCCGGCCCTTGCCGGTGTACGGGCTCTTCGTCACCCCGTAGGCGTCCCGCAGCTGCTGCGGGGTGTAGCCGCAGACCCCGTTGACGGCGCTGGTCCGGCCGTCGACCGGCGGGATCGGGGAACTGTTCTCGCCCCACCACTTCGAGCACGGCGGCGTCGCGGCGGCAGCGGCCTTGGTCTTGGCCTTCGACTCCACCGGCGTCACCGGCGCCTTGGCGTCGGCGGCCGCCGACGCGTCCGGGATCACCGGGTCCATGCTGTCGAGCCCGAGCACCGTGCTGATGTCCCGGCCGAGCGCGGCGGGCACCGAGACCCCGCCCACCGGCGCCAGCAGGCTCGGCGGGAAGCCGGCCCGCCGGGAGTAGCCGTGCATCGTGGTGCCGAAGGCCTTCTGCACCTGGTCCACCGTGGCCGTGACCGCCAGGTAGTGCGCGTTGGTACCGGTCACCCGCATCCCGAACCCGGTCAGCCACCCCGTCACCTTGGCCGTCTGGGCCGCCGTCGTGCCGTACTTCTGCGCGAACTGCGCGGGCGTCAGGTAGTGCGCGTACGCGGGGTCGGCCGGGTCGGAGACCCGCCGCGCCGCCGCCGCCATCCCCGCCCGGTCCTGCCCCGCGAGGTAGACCCGGATCGACAGCCCCCAGTCGCCCGGCGCCGCCCCGGTGTCCACCAGATTGCCCGGTGCCGTCATCCACCCGGGCACGGGCGAGGCCAGCGCCGTCCGTGCCGGAGCAGCCGCCTCGGCGGCCGGCGCCACCACACCCGCCACAACCGACGCAGCCGCCGCGACAGCCACCGGGAAAGAAGAGAACCGCCGGTCCAAAGCCCACACCCCATCAACACTCGACTGGAACGAGCGCCCCTCGGCCGCTCGCCCTTCACTGACGTGTCGATCCCTCCTCCGGGTGACATCGGGTTTCGCGGCGGTACACCGAACGGCCTCACTCCCCGTCAGGTGTGCCGAGCCCCTCCCGGCAGCGCGTCCTGGCGCCCGGGTTCGCTCCGCCACTCGGACCGCTGCCCGGTCCGCAGCGGCCGAGCAGGCCTTCTCACCCCTCCGGCGCAGCCCCGGCACCTACCCTCCGCCGTACACCCCTGCCAACCCCGCCACCGCCGTCGCCATGGCCGCCCGCAGCTCGGGCGGCCCGAGCACCTCCGCCTCCGGCCCGAAGGCGAGCAGGTCGCCGACCGCGACCGGGAGGGCTTCCACGCTCAGGTCGGTCTCCACCCAGCCCGCCGCGTCCGGCGGGCCCGCCACCTCGAGCGCGCGTGAGCCCTCGGCGCCGAAGCGGGCCGGGAGCAGCCGCTGCGCGGACGGCGACAGCCGCACTCGTGCCACCCCCTGCCGCCGCATCTCCTCCAGCCGCCGCGAGCTCTCCGCCCAGTACGCCGCCAGGTCGAACCCCGCCGGCCGCTCGAACCCGGCCGCCAGCACCTCCACCTCGACCAGCCGCGCGATCCGGTAGGTGCGCAGCGAGTCCGCCACCCCGGCGACCAGGTACCAGATGCCGCCCTTGAGCACCACGCCCAGCGGCTGCAGCTCCCGCCGCACCTCGCCCTTCCACCGCCGGTAGTGCACCCGCAGCACCCGCTGCTCCCAGACCGCCCCGGCCACCGCCGCCAGGTGCGGCACCTGGTCGGCCTCCCGGAACCACGCGGGGGCGTCCAGATGGAACCGGCCCTCAAGCTCCCGGGTGCGTTCGGCGAGCGCGGGCGGCAGGGCGGCCTCCAGCTTCAGCCGGGCGGTGGCCAGGCCGGCCCCGAGGCCGAGCTCGGCGGCCGGGCCGGGCATTCCGGCGAGCGCGAGCGAGCGGGCCTCCTCGGAGGTCAGGCCGGTCAGCCGGGTGCGGTAGCCGTCGAGCAGCCGGAAGCCGCCGGCCGGGCCGCGGTCGGCGAGCACCGGCACCCCGGCCGCGCCGAGCGCCTCCACGTCCCGGTGGACGGTGCGCACCGAGACCTCGAGCTCCGCCGCCAGCTCCCGGGCCGTCATCCGGCCGCGGTTCTGGAGCAGCAGGAGCAGCGAGAGCAGTCGGTCGGCGCGCATGCCCGCCATTGTGTCCGCCGTACCTGACAGCAGATGGCATGAATGCCCGGGAGGCTGGCCGGCACCTCACCAAGGAAGGCACGAGACATGACCCAGCACACCTCCGGCGCGTTCACCTTCACCGACTGGCAGGAGACCGCCCTCACCCCGGAGACCGACCACCCCCGCCTGGCCCGCGCCTCGGTCATCAACACCTTCACCGGCGGCATCGAGGCCGCCGGCACCACCTGCGAGTACTCCTTCACCTACGTCACCGAGCGGACCGGCACCTTCGCCGGCTACGAGCTGATCGCCGGCGCTCTCGGCGGCCGCAGGGGATCCTTCGCCATCGAACAGCGCGGCACCTTCCATGCCGACGGCACCGTCCGCTGCATTTTCACCGTCGTCCCCGGCTCGGGCACCGGCGAGCTGGCCGGGCTGAGCGGCGAGGGCGAGTACACCGCGCGGCACGGCGAGCCCTCGGTGCCGTACACCTTCGGCTACGCGTGGGACGCTCCGCGCGCGTAACACCGGGGTCGGCTGCGGCCCGGGGATAAGCGGCGCCTAGGCTTGGTCCGAAGCAAAACGGACCAAACCGGACCCTTGGGGCCGGGGCGGGCCGGTCGGACGAGGGAAAGCGGGGCCGCCCGATGGGCGACGGCATGGCAGGGATGCACCACCACGGGGGGATGGAGCAACTCCCACCCTTCTCCGCGTCCGCCGCCCTCACCTGGTCGCCGGACTGGCCGTTCCTGATCGGCTGCCTGGTGGCGCTGGCGCTGTACGGCGCCGGCGTGGTCCGGCTGCACCGGCGCGGTGACCGCTGGCCGGTCAGCCGCTCGCTGGCCTGGCTGGCCGGGCTCGGCACCATCGTGGCGGTCACCTGCAGCGGGCTGAACGACTACGGCATGGTGCTGTTCAGCGCGCACATGATGCAGCACATGGTGCTCTCCATGCTCTCGCCGATCCTGCTCCTGCTCGGCGCGCCGATCACGCTCTCGCTGCGAGCCCTGCGGCCGGCCGCCAAGGGCAGCGGCAAGGGCCCGCGCGAGCTGCTGGTGATGCTGCTGCACAGCCGCTACGTCCGGGTGGTCTCGCACGCGGCCTTCACCATCCCGCTCTTCGTGGCCAGCCTGTACGGGCTGTACTTCACCCCGCTCTTCGACTACCTGATGCAGTACCGGATCGGGCACATCGCGATGATGGTGCACTTCCTGCTCGCCGGGATGCTCTTCTTCTGGCCGATCATGGGCGTGGACCCGGGGCCGCACCGGCCCGGCTTCGTGATGCGGATCATCGAGCTCTTCATGGGGATGCCCTTCCACGCCTTCTTCGGCGTAGCGGTCATGATGGCCACCCACCCGCTGGTGACCACCTTCAACGCCACCATGGCACCGCCCGGCACCGATCTGCTGGAGGACCAGAAGATGGCCGGCGGCATCACCTGGGCGTTCGGCGAGATCCCGACGGCGGTGGTGCTGATCGCCCTGACCCTCCAGTGGGCCAAGTCCGAGGAGCGGCAGGCCCGGCGTAAGGACCGCGCCGCCGACCGCGACGGCGATGCCGAGCTCGAGGCGTACAACGCCTACCTCGCCTCCCTCGAGCGCCGCACGGCGAGCTGAGACCTCCCGCGACAGGGCCCGCACGGACACCACTGTGCGGGCCCTGCCGCGTTCAGCCGATCCCCTGGCGGTCGGGGGTCAGCGCGAAGGCACGGTTCGGGACATCGGTGACCTGGGCGGCGACGGCGCGTCCGAGGAGTTCGCGCTGCACGTGCAGGGCCGGGCGGCGCTCCTCGGGCGCGATCCGCAGCAGGTCGTCCAGCATGGCGGTCATACGCCGGGTCACCTGCGGCTGCCCGGCGCCGCAGATCCGGATCTCGGTGCAGGCCAGGTCGATCACCGCCTGCCAGTCGGCGATCGGCTGGACCAGCCGGACGACCCCCGCGCCGTCGCGGTAGCGCAGTTCACCGAAGCGGAAGTGCACCAGCAGGCCGAGCAGCTGGTGCACCCGGTCGAGTGCCTGGACGGCGGTGGTCGGGTCGTTGACGGCCGGGGAGAGCGCCCGGATCGCGATGTCCACCAGCTGGCGGAAGCCGAAGCTGAGGTCCTGGTGCATCGTCCGGTCCACCCCGACGTTGAGCGCCGAGGCGATCCGGCCCGGTCTGGGCGAACTGCCGCCGCTCAGCCGCACGGTCGGGGTGCCCGGCGTGACGAAGTCGCCGATCATCGGCACCAGGTGGAGCACCGTGTCGTGCCGCCGGGCGAGGCGCACCAGGCGGGCGATGTGGATGTCCCGCAGGACGCCCGAGCGGCCCTCGTGCAGCAGGGTCACCCCCTGGACCGCCTCGGACGGCTCGCCGATCTCCGGCTCCAGGCGGCGGTACTGCGCCATGACGGCCAGCGATTCGTTGGTGACCCGGTCGATCACGTGCGGTACCCGCAGCAGTCGCAGGGTGGCCTGCACGTAGAGCACGAAGAGCACCAGGCTGAGCATCACCAGCAGCACGGCGATCAGGGTGGCGAACACCGGCACCGAGGTGATCTGCCCCTTGTCGCCGACGTCCTCGAAGCCGAGCTGGACCAGCAGGCTGAACAGGAAGGTGGCCAGGCAGACCGAGAAGGTCGCCTTGGTCAGCCGGGAGCGGACGTACAGCCGCAGCACCCGGGGGCTGAACTGGCTGGCGCCCATCTGCAGCGAGACCAGCGAGATCGAGAAGACCACACCGATGAAGGTGAGCATCGCGGAGCTGACCGTGGAGACCACGCTCTTGGCCGCGCCGATGAAGGAGAGCAGCGAGGCGGCCGAGCCGTCCACCGCGATGGCCTCGCTCACCAGCTGGAAGTCCAGCCAGTCGGCGGCGGGTGCCAGCAGCACCGCCCCGAGGCAGGCCAGTAGCGGAGCGAACCAGAAGGACTCCCGCAGGTGCTCGCGCAGCGGCGACAGCGGCCGGTGCCGCAGGCTCTGACGGATGTTCACCCACCCACCCTAGGCACCGGCCGGTCCGGTGGCCGGTCAGGCTCACCCGACCGGCGCAAGCAGCCGCCGCAGGCGCAGCGCATCGGCTGCCACCGCCGTGAGCAGCGTGGCCTCCACCCCGGCGAGGGTCAGCAGGGCCACGTCGCCCGGCCCCGAGCGGGGCGCCGGGTGGCCGACGGTGAGCAGCTGCCCGGCGGCGCGGCCCGCGCCGAGCTGGGCCGGGCTGTCGAGGTCGGCCGGGCCGAGGTCGGTCTGCTGGTCGAGGATCAGGCGGCCGGCCTGCCGGACGGTCAGCCGGGAGGTGAGGCGCCCGGGCGGGGCCTGCCGGGCCCAGTCGTGGTGGCGGCCGAGGATCTGCTCCTCGCGCAGCCGCAGCCGGGCCCCCGCCGCCAGCTCGATCCGGGTGGTCAGCACCAGGTGGCTGCCCGAGGCGGCCACCACCGGCTCGGGGTACCAGTCGAGCTCGGCCCCCTCCGCCACCGCGATCGTCAGCTCGCACGACGAGCTGCCCGCCCCCGGCAGGCTCACCGTGGCGGCGGCGCTGCCGACCACCAGCGCCGCTCCGGCCTCGACCCGGACGTCCAGCGCCAGCCGGTCGCCCCCGACCGGCGCGGCCATCGCGCCGACCACCAGCACCCGGGCCGCCCGGCCCTCCCCGGCCGTCCGGCGCAGCGCGAGCGGCCCGCCGCTCTCCAGGACGGGCAGCGCGGTGCCGCCCCGCCCGTCCGCCACGGCGACGATCCTCGCCGGTGCGAGGGTCGCGACCGTCACCCGGCCCGCCAGTCGGCCACCCGGGCCCGCACCCACCCGGCCACCGGGGCGATCCCGTCCGCGGCCGCGAGCGAGGTGAAGACGGTGGGACGGGCGCCGCGCTGGGTCTTGGCGTCGCGGGCCATCACCTCGAGGTCGGCGCCGACCAGCGGGGCGAGGTCGGTCTTGTTGATCACCAGCAGGTCGGCTCCCGAGACCCCGGGGCCGCCCTTGCGGGGGATCTTGTCGCCGCCCGAGACGTCGATCACGAAGATCTGGTGGTCCACCAGCCCCCGGCTGAAGGTGGCCGTCAGGTTGTCCCCGCCGGACTCCACCAGCACCAGGTCCAGCGGCGCGAGGGTGCGTTCCAGCTCCTCGACGGCCTCCAGGTTCGCCGAGATGTCGTCCCGGATGGCGGTGTGCGGGCAGCAGCCGGTCTCCACGGCGGTGATCCGCTCGGGCGGCAGCACGGCGTTGCGCAGCAGGAACTCGGCGTCCTCGGTGGTGTAGATGTCGTTGGTCACCACCGCGAGGGCCAGTTCCTCGCGCAGCAGGCGGCAGAGCGCGGCGACGGTCGCGGTCTTGCCGGAGCCGACCGGGCCGCCGAGACCGATCCGCAGCGCGCGGCGACGCCCGGTGGCCACCTCGCGGTGGGCGTACTGGGTGGGGAGGTCGAGCGGGTCGACGTGGTCACGATGCAAAGAGACGCACCTTCCAGGAGGAGTGCTGTTCGGCGTAGATGTCGAGCAGGGGCGCCGAGGCGGCCGGCAGCAGCGCCAGGTCGTCCGCGGTGACGGCGGCCTGCGCCGCCACCGCGTCCAGTTCCGGTGCCAGCCGGGCGAGTTCGGCCGCCACCTGGTACGGATCGAGCCCGAGCAGCCGCACACAGGCGGTGGCCGGCCCGTTGACACTCTCGTACGCGGCCACCGCCGCGACCTCGCCGGGCCCGAGCCCCGCGACCGCGCCCACCGCGCCGAGCACCAGCGGCTGGTGCGCCCCGCCCGGGTACCGCGCGGCCAGCTCCGCCAGCACCGGCTCCGGCCAGGCGGCCCGGCCTGCCCGCAGCAGCTGCCGGCCGAGCTTGCGGCTCACCGCTCGCTGCGCGGCGGAGGGGGTCCGGGCATCGGCCGCCTCCTCCAACCGGGCGAGCAGTGGCCACGGTTCGGTGCGCAGCGCCGCGCAGGCGGCGGCCGCCAGCGCGGCCGTGGTCAGCCCGGCCGTCCGCAGCCGGCTGCCGAGGAAGGCGGCCATGCTGGCGGCGTCGTGCACCGCGCCGCTGCGGACGGCGGCCTCGGCGCCGCCCGAGTGCGCGTGCCCGCCCGCCGGGAACCGGCCGTCGGCGAGCAGCAGCAGGCTGGCAGCCGCCGCCATCAGAACAGGAAGTACCGCTGTGCCAGCGGCAGTTCGGCGACGGGCTGCGGGGTGACGAGCTCGCCGTCCACCGTGACGGCGAACGAGTCGGCGTCCACCCGGACGTCCGGGCGGGCCGTGTTGTTGACCATGTGCTCCTTGGTAACACCCCGGGTACCCCGGATCGCGACGAACCGCTTGCCCAGCCCGAGCCGTTCGGGCAGGCCGTCCTCGATCGCCGCCGCCGAGGTGAAGTTGAGCGAGTTGGCGGCCGGCGCCCGGCCGGTGGCGCCGAACATCGGCCGGGGCAGCACCGGCTGCGGCGTCGGGATGGAGGCGTTGGCGTCCCCCAGCTGCGCCCAGGCGATCTGCCCGCCCTTGAGCACCAGCTCCGGCTTCACCCCGAAGAAGGCGGGCGACCAGAGCACCAGGTCCGCCAGCTTCCCGGGCTCGACCGAGCCGATCTCGCCGTCCAGGCCCTGGGCCCGGGCGGGGTTGATGGTGTACTTGGCGACGTACCGCCGGGCCCGCAGGTTGTCCGCCGCGCCGTCGCCCGGGAGCGCGCCCCAGCGGGCCTTGCCCACGTGCGCGGTCTGCCAGGTCCGCAGGATCACCTCCCCGATCCGGCCCATCGCCTGCGAGTCCGAGCTGATGATCGAGATGGCGCCCAGGTCGTGCAGCAGGCCCTCGGCGGCGATGGTGGACGGTCTGATCCGGGATTCGGCGAAGGCCAGGTCCTCGGGCACGTGCGGGCTCAGGTGGTGGCAGACCATCAGCATGTCGAGGTGCTCCTCGATCGTGTTGACGGTGTGCGGCCTGGTCGGATTGGTCGAGCTGGGCAGCACGTTGAGCGAGGAGACCACCGTGATGATGTCCGGCGCGTGCCCGCCGCCGGCCCCCTCGGTGTGGTACGCGTGCACGCCCCGCCCGGCGATCGCCGCCAGGGTGTCGCCGACGAACCCGGCCTCGTTCAAGGTGTCGGTGTGGAGCGCGAGTTGGACGCCGGTCTGCTCGCAGACCCGCAGACAGGAGTCGATCGCCGCCGGGGTGGCGCCCCAGTCTTCGTGGATCTTGAAGCCGAGCGCGCCGCCGCGCAGCTGGGCGTGCAGCGCGGCCGGGTTGACGGTGTTGCCCTTCGCGGTCAGCCCGATGTTGACCGGCAAGTCGTCCAGCGCGGCGAACATCCGGCCCAGGTGCCAGCCGCCGGGCGTGATGGTGGTGGCCTTGCTGCCCTCGGCCGGGCCGGTGCCGCCGCCGACCAGGGTGGTGATGCCCGAGGCCAGCGCCTCGTCCGCCAACTGCGGGCAGATGAAGTGCACATGGGTGTCCACACCGCCCGCGGTGAGGATCTTCCCCTGGCCGGAGATCACCTCCGTCTCGGGGCCGATCACCAGCTCGGGGTGGACGGCGTCCATGGTGTCCGGGTTCCCGGCCTTGCCGAGCACGGTGATCCGCCCGTCCCGGATGCCCAGGTCACCCTTGACCACACCCCAGTGGTCGAGCACCACGACCCCGGTGATCACGGTGTCCGGCGCGCCCTCGGCCCGGCTGGTCCGGGCCTGGCCCATGGACTCGCGGATCACCTTGCCGCCGCCGAAGACGGCCTCGTCGCCGCCCGCGGCGCGGTCCTCCTCGATCTCGATCAGCAGGTTCGTGTCGGCCAGCCTGATCCGGTCCCCGGCCGTCGGCCCGTAGAGCGCGCCGTACCGGCTCCGGCTCACCCGCAGCGCGTACGCCTCAGTCATCGAGCGCCCCTCCGGTCTCGCCCCGCAGCCCCGGCACCACCCGCCGCCCGCCGAGCGGCACCAGGCCCACCTCGGCCGGGATGCCCGGCTCGAAGCGCACGGCCGTGCCCGCCGGGATGTTGAGCCGCAGGCCCCGCGCGGCGGCCCGGTCGAACTCCAGACCCGGGTTGGCCTCGGCGAAGTGGTAGTGCGAGCCGACCTGCACCGGCCGGTCGGCCGCGTTGACCACCACCAGGGTGGTCACCGGCCGACCGGCGTTCAGCCCGATCTCCCCGTCCCCGTAGAGGACTTCACCCGGCACCGGCGGGGGCGTCACAGGATCGGCCCGTGCACGGTGACCAGCTTGGTCCCGTCCGGGAAGGTGGCCTCCACCTGGACGTCGGGGATCATCTCGGCCACCCCCGTCATCACGTCCGCCCGGGAGAGCACCTTGCGGCCCGAGGCCATCAACTCGGCCACCGTGCGGCCGTCCCGCGCACCCTCCAGGATGTGCGAGGTGATCAGCGCGACGGCCTCGGGGTGGTTGAGCCGCAGGCCCCGGGCCTGCCGGCCACGCGCCACGTCGGCGGCGACATGGATGAGCAGGCGCTCCTGCTCATGGGGAGTGAGCCTCATCTGGGCACCTCTGACGGTAGGTCACCTGTGAACCGGCCAAACCCTGCCATCCACATGCTAATTCCGCATTCCGGAACTGTTTCGTCACTGTATCAGCGCGACTACCCTCCGTCGCGTCACCGCGACGCCGCTCAGCGCCAGGCAGACCACCAGCAGCCCGGCCGTCACCGGGTACACGGCGAACGGGCCGACCCGGTCCACCACCACCCCGCCGACCGCGGCACCGAAGGCCGCACCGAGGTTGTACGCGGTGTTGATCCACGCCCCCGCCTCCGTCCGCGACCCCTCCGGCACCCGGGCGTCCACCAACTGGTAGGCGGTGACCAGCAGAACGTCGCAGCAGGCCCCCGCGAGCAGCAGCGCCGCCCCCGCGAGCGCCGGGGCGTGCAGCAGGGCGGGCAGCAGGTAGCCGGCCGCGCCCGCCGCGCCGAGCACCAGCGGGCGGTACTGCAGCGCCCCGCGCCAGCGGCGGCGGCCGTAGAGCAGCCCGCCCAGCACGCCGCCGACCGAGAAGAGCATCGCGAGCACCCCGGCCACCACGGTGCCCCAGGCCGCCACCACGCCGACCTCGACCATCGACAGGCCCGCCGCCGCGCCGAGCACCAGCACGGCCGCCGAGCCGATCCCGGTGCCGCGCAGCGGGTTGCGCCGCCGCTCGCCGCGCTTGACGACGATCGTCAGTTCGGCGCCGCGCAGCGCCTGGGTGAGCAGGCCGAATCCGACCAGCACCACGGCCGCGACCACGGCGAGCGCGGCGGGGGCGCCGATGGCCACCACCAGGTACCCGCCGAGCACCGGCCCGAGCGCGAAGACGGTGGACTCGGCCGCGGTGTCCAGGCTGAGCGCGCACTGCAGTTGGCCTTCGTCGGCGACCAGCCGGCCCCAGAGCGTGCGCATCAGCGGACCGACCGGCGGCGGGAAGACACCGGCCAGCACGGCCAGGCAGGCGGTGAGCACGGGCGCCAGCCGGACGGCGCAGGCGAGCGCCAGGGCGCCGAGCAGCGCGGCGTAGACGACCGCCAGCACGGGCAGCGCGGCGCGGTGCCGCTCGACCAGCCGGGCCCGGACGGGCCCGAGCAGGGCGGTGACCAGCCCGGCCAGGCCGGTCGCCGTCCCGGCCAGGGCGTACGAGCCGGCGTCGGCCCGCAGCGCGAGCAGCAGCGGCAGGCCCATCAGGCCGTAGCAGAGCCGCCCGAGCATGGCGGCGAGGAAGAGGCGACGGGCGTGCGGAAGTGCGAGGACAGCGCGGTACGTGGCGCTGCCCTGGTCAGGGCGTGGCATGGGGAGACTCTCCAGGTCTCGGCGCGCCTCGACGGGCGCGCGCGGGCATGACGAACCGTGGCCGCTGCCCACCCTCGGGGGCGGCAGCGGGCTGACGGTCGGTCAGTGCGGCCCGGAGAAGTCCATGGGCGGATGGTAGATGACTCCGGCCGTCCGCGTCATCCGCTTTTTCACGGGACCGCCCACAACGCCGGAAGGCGCGGGAGGTGATCAACCCCCCCCGCGCCCTCGGTTCAGCGCCCGGTCAGTGCCCGGTCAGCGATCGCCGGCGCCGTGTGGTGCCTGGCTGTCGCCTGGTCAGCAGTTGACCGGGACGTCAGCGGTGACCGTGCGCGGGCCCCAGCCGTTCGGGCCGTTGACGGTGAAGTTCACGTGCACGGTGCTGCCGCAGGCGGCGGTGCCGGACACGCCGTCGACCCGCACGGTCGAGGCCTTGAAGTTGGTCCACTGGTTGGAGCTGCCCAGCGAGGCACCGCCGACCACGCTCGCGTCGAGCGAGGTGTAGAGCTGCTGCCACTGCAGTTCCGGGCTGCCCGGGCTCGGCGGACCGGCCAGGCCGATCTGGCCCCAGGCCACCACGCTGGTGCCGGTGATGTCGACACAGGCCTTCGTCCACAGACCCGACTGGAGGCCACCGGCACCGCAGGTGGTGACCGTGGTGGTGGTGTCGGCGGACGCCGGACCGGTCGCGAGCACCGCGAGGCCGAGCGCACCCGCCGCGACGAGGGCAAGTCGCTTCATGAGGGTTTCTCCCTGAAGTGAGGCCAGGTCAGCCGGCGGCTCCGACCAACCATTTGGCATGTGACATTGCACCATGGATTTGAATGCCGCATAACCTGCCAATTAACGATTCAAGCCACAGGCTTGACCAAGTGGCAAAGAACCGGAGCTGCCCCCGCGGAGCCTGACGCTCCGTCAACCACACCGATCCTCCTTATGCTTCCCATGATCCGCACATCTGACCGAAACTCGCCCTAGATCATCTCGCTCCGTCCACGCCTGCTAACCGATGGTCACCACCCGGGCCCAGTCGGGCGGACCGTCCGGTACGTACTCCTCTTCCGCCTCCCCGTCCGGGTACCGCCACCGCGGCCGCTCCCGGGCGAACAGCCCCACCACCGTCCGGCTCGGCGGCCGCTCCGCCGGCCACGGGGTCTGACCATCCGTCAGCACCACGACCACCTCCGGCCTCGGCCGCAGCCGCAGCGCGGCGGCGAAGCCCGTCCGCAGGTCCGTGCCGCCCCCGCCGACCAGGGCGACGCCCTCCGCCCGGCAGAGCTGGTGCACGGCCTGGGCGGCGGCGTCGCAGGAGAGCACCGTCACCAAGTCCCGCCGCCCGCCCACCGCCCGGACGATGGCGGCCACCTCCCGCAGGGCACCGCCCAGTTCGACGTCGCTCACCGAGGCCGAGGTGTCGATCACCACCGCCACCCGGGGCGGCCGGCGCCGCAGACTGGGCAGCACCGCGCCGGGCAGGGAGGCCGCCCGCCGGGCCGGACGGCCGTACGAGTAGTCCTCCCCCGCCCCGGCGCCGGAGAGCGCCGACCGGACGGCCGCCCCCAGCAGCGCCCGCCACGGCTGCGGCGGCTGGAACGCCTCCTGCGCCCACCGCCGCCAGCTCTGCGGCACGTCCCCCGGCCGGGCGTTGATGCCCTGTGCCACCCGGAAGCGCACGGCGTCCCGCTCCTGCTCGCTGAGCCCGTCTGCCCCCTCCGGCCCGAGCTCCCACTCCCGCTCCAGCCCGTCGGCGCCGCTCCCGCAGTCCAGCCAGACCATGCTCTCCAGATGCGGCCCGAGCCGCACGTGCCACAGGTACTCCTCCATCAGCTGCCCGGCCGCCACCCCCAGCAGCTCGGGCAGCATCATCCCTTCGGGGCGCACCAGCCCGTCCCCGTAGGCGTCGTCGTTGATCTCGCAGTCCGCCGCGATGTTCAGCCGGAGCCGGTCGCCCCGGTCGTTCAGCCCCCGCTCACGCGCCACCCGGTCGCCCCGGCCGTGGTGGTCGCGCAGCAGGTGCGACACCTCGTGCACCCAGACCGAGGCCAGCTCCTCCACCTCCGTCCGGTCCACGAAGCCGGGCGAGACGTAGCAGCGCCAGTGCCGGTCCACCGCCATGGTCGGCACCCACCGGGACGGGACCGTCCGCAGTGCGTACAGCGCGGTGGCCAGGTACGGCCGGGCGCGGGCCGCGTGCAGGCGCGCGGCGTACAGCTTCCCGACGTCCAGCCGCTCGGCGTCGGTGCGGGTACTCACCGGCCCACCCGCACGCCGGCACCCCGCTCCGCCGCCCGGGCAGCCGACCGGTCGGCCCGGCGGGAGAGCGTCACCACGCCGGCCAGCCGCTCCACCGTCCCGGGCACGTCCCAGCCCTCCTGGCGCAGCGTGGCCAGCGTGGTCGCGGGGACCACCACCACGTCCGGCGCGCCGGTCTCCAGCGCCCGGGCCAGTACGGCCCAGGCGGCGTCCCAGCGCGCCCGGTCCGGCCGGTTGCGGACGGCGGCGACCACGCCGTCGAGGACCACCTGGCGCAAGTCCCCGCGCTCGGGCAGCACGGCCCCCGCCGGATCGGCGAGCACCGTCTCCGGGTCCGGCAGGTCCATCCGGTCCAGGCTCGCCAGCAGCTCGAGCCCGGGCCCGTCCCCGACCGTGCCGCGCACCAGCAGGCTGAGCACGTCACGGTCGCAGTCGGCAGCGGTCGCAAAGGCGATCAGTCGCAGCGTCATCTCCCAGGTGCGCGGCGAGGGCCAGGCGCCGCCCCGGCGGGTCTCGTCGCTCGGCAGCCGATGCACCAACGCGGGCCGGGCGGCCAGCAGTTCGCAGACCGCACGCCGGGCGTGGGCCACCGCCGAGGGCAGCCGCTCCGGGTCGAGCCGGGGCAGGGTGGCCCGCGGCCACGTCCCGCCCAGGCCTCGGACCACCACCTCGTGGTCGTGCACCCACTGCAGGTGCACGAAGCGGTTGGCCAGCGGCGCGCTCAGCTCCCAGCCGTCGGCGGCCGAGGCCCGGGGGTTCGCGGCCGCGACGATCCGCACCCCCGGCGGCAGGCGCAGCGCGCCGATCCGCCGTTCCAGTACCAGCCGCAGCAGCGCGGCCTGCACGGCGGGCGGCGCGGTGGAGAGCTCGTCCAGGAAGAGCAGCCCGCGCCCGGCCCGCACCAGCCGCACCGCCCAGTCCGGCGGCGCCATCGGCACCCCCTGCCGGGCCGGATCGTCACCGAGCACGGGCAGGCCGGAGAAGTCGGACGGCTCGTGCACACTGGCCACCACCGAGGTCAGCGGCAGGTCGAGCGTCTCGGCCAGCTGGGTCAGCGCGGCCGTCTTGCCGATCCCCGGCTCGCCCCAGAGCAGCACCGGCAGGTCGGCCGCCACGGCCAGCGTCAGCGCCGCCAGCTGCGGATCGGGGCGCGGCTCGGTCGCGGTCTGCCCCAGCAGGCCCAGCAGCCGGGCGGCGACGTCGAGCTGGTCGTTCTTCTCGTCAATGTCTGACAGCACGTCAATCACCTTTTTTATCATTAGAGTTCAGTGAATTCGCGCACAGCTGCGCGGCGCGCGGGAGCAGGCCCGTCACGCGGGGATCGGTTCAGCGGGAGGAGGTGCGGTGTCTCTCGGCGCGTCGCCGGCTCGTCCGGTGCTGCCGCGCCGGCTCCAGCGCCCGCTGCCCGAGACCGGCCCGGTGCAGGCCGTAGGCGATCCGGCGCTCGGCCGCAGCCGTCAGCGCATCGCGCAACTCTCCGCTGCGCAGCAGGGCTTCCGGCCCGAGCAGACCCTCGACCACGGCCAGCGCACCGGCCGTGTCCCCGTGGGCCAGCCGCTCGCGGACCCCGTCGAGCCCGTCCGGCCGCCGGTGCGCCCGGTCGATCTCCCGCAGGCAGGGCAGCGGCGGCCCACCCAGCGCGGCGAGCAGCTCCTCCCGGCGGATCTCGTCCGGATGGTGGTCCAGCGCGACCAACACCCCGTCCACCAGGCCGATGTGGTGCCGGGCACCCCGGCAGTCGACCGCGCGCAGCGGTCCGGGGGCGTCCGTCGCGCCAAAGCTCCGCACGGAGCCCGGCGCCAACGCCGAGGCCACCAGCGGGTGCAGCTGCCCCGGCTCGATCAGCCCGGCCCGCAGCAGCTCCAGATCCGGCGGCGTCCAGATCGCGGCCTCCGGCAGCACGGGCAGCCTGGCCGCTTCCCGGCCACTCGCCACCCGCAACCCGGGCTCGCCCTCCACCTCCAGCACCAGGCGGTAGCGGGCCCCGAGCCGTACGACGACAGCCCCGCGCCGGCCCTCCGCCCGCAGCAGCAACGCCGCCTCGGCCGACCACCGGCCGACGGCACAACCCCACTCGGGCGGCACCAGTTCGGAGGCCCAACTCGCCTCAGCAGCAGGCGAATCGACACCCGACCTGACCCGCAGCTCGTGCGCCCGGCTCGCGTCCCAGAGGTGCCGGTGCAGATCCAACCGGTACCGCCGCTCAGGGTGCGGCCCGCCGCGCGAGCCCACCCCGCCCCACAGCCCGAGGCTGATCCGCTGCCCGGTGCCCCGGGGCGCGGTCCTCGCCACCAACTGCAGGGGCCGGGCACTCGCGGTCTCATAGCGGGCCAGCGCGACGGTCACTCCAGGGCGCAGCAGCCCGTCCGGAGCCATCCGCGGCAGGTTCCAGCGCAGCAGATCAGGAGCCAACACCCTGAGATCAGCCCGGAGTTGCGCCACAAGAGCCCGGCCGTACGCACGGCGCACGGCATCAAGGCCGAGATCGACATCCACACCCGCAGCAGCGCAGGCGCCACCCCAGTCCCCGACCAGGCGTCGGGCGGTGGCGGTCTCGATCATCGAAGGCGGCACGGCGTACTCGCGCACACGCCGCCAGTAGGAAAGCCGGGAGTCCTCGGCCACAGCATCAGTGAGCATCAGCACTCACCTTGCGTGGTCCGGGCCCCCATTCTGTCAACAGAGGAGTTGTTCATCGCTCGGGATCATAGCCACACTTCTCCACCGCACACCAGCGCTTTGCCCCGGCACGGCTCCTGACCTCCTGCGCCGCGGGCATCGACGACGAAGGTGAACGGCTCCGCCAACGCATCCAGTGGCCTAGCGGCTCGCGCAGCCAGGACCGGGGCATGCCCGCGGCCGTGATGTCGTCATCGCTTGGCATGATGCCCGGCATGGCGACAGCACTGCGCATCACGGGCTTCTCCACAGCCGAAGGGCCGATCTCCACGCCGACCACCAAGTTCGGCGGCCAGCCAGTGTGGCTGGCCGGCCCGCAGTGGCCGATCAGCGCGGCCTGGGACCGGCCGATGCGGTTCGTCGGCCAGCTCGAGTTGGGCCCGGTCCTCGGGGCGCCTGGCCACGGCAAGGTGGCCTATCTCTTCGTGACCCACCCCGATCACGGGGAGGACTTCTTCGATCCCGACGTCATCGACCCCGACGGCGGCGAGAACGCGGTGATCGTGCAGCCGGGCGGGGACTACGCCGGCCCGGTGCGCCGACTGGCGACCGGCCCGGGGCTCTACAGCCGTGACGACGGGTCGGCGGTGGAGTTCACCGTCGACCTCTGTGCCACCGAGGAGCCCGGCTCCCTGCCCTCCGCCGACCGGGACGGCTGCCTCGAGCTGGTCGACGGAGCCAAGATCGGCGGCACACCGGTGTTCTTCCAGGGCGACGAGTGGCCGGACGGCGGCCCTTGGCGGCTCCTGCTGCAGCTGGACTCCAACTGGGTACCGTTCCGTCTCGACCTCGGCGCATCACCGAGAGCCTTCGCCTTCGTGTCCGAGGACGGTACCCGGGGCAGGCTGCTCGTCCAGGACTCCTGAGCCGGCGAACAGCCGCCGTCGTCACGGCGCCGTGGGCCACGAGAAGACCAACCGGCTCGCCGGCTTGCTCACGACGTGCCCGCCCGTCCGGCCCGTGTCGGCGCCGTGCACGGCGAGACCGGGGTAGCCACGACCGCGTACGTGTCCGTCCCAGATGCGGACGGCGGCGGCCAGCCGCGCGGCGAGGCCGGCCCCCTCCTCCCCGAAGGCGTGCGCAACGAACTCCACCGACTGCGAGGGCGCACCGACCGGCACATGCGTGAGGTAGGCGAGCGAGCCGGAGCCGAGCACGGCAGCCGCGTCGGCGGCGGGCACGACGGCGGCGAACCCGGTGTCCGCCCTCCGTTCGAGCGCGAGCCGGCAGAAGCCGGGGACGGTGGTGGCCAGGTACAGCTGCAGCGTCTCGAACGACTCCTCGCGGGCGACCGTCACCCCGCTCCGGACCTCGAACCGCTCTCCCCGCAGCGCCGCCTCCAACACCACGGCATCCACGTCCAGTACCGCACCGTCCTCGAACCGCACCCGCAACTCCCCGTCTGCCAGCACGACTTCGGGAGCATCGCGGCCGAGCGCACCCCTGTCACGGATGAACCCGCAGTACGTCCAGTCCCGGGCGTGCAGGGCGTCACCACGCCGCTCGAAGGCGATCGCCCTGGTGTACCCGTGGATCTCCAGCGGCACCACCAGGTGCCCGCCCTCCGCGAGTTGGCCGATCCAGGCCGGAGCGATGTCCCAGGCGTTGTAGCTGACGAGGATCGCGTCGAACCCACCGCGCGGCACCAGCCCGGCCGGTGCACCGAGCGCGCCGTCACCCTGCACCGCCACCACCGCGCCGCTGCCGGCCTCCGCCGTGAACCGCCTGGTGCGGCGCACCACGTACGGATCGAGGTCGACGGTCACGACCCCGCCCGTCGGGCCGGCCAACTGCGCGGCCAGCGCGGCGTTGTAGCCACCCGAACCGACCTCCAGCACCCTGGCACCGGGGCGCAGCCGGGCGTTCTCGAGCATCCGCGCCTGCAGCCAGACGGCCGACACGGAGCTGGTCGCCCGCTGGTGTCCGTCGCGCCGGGTGATCACGGCCAGGTCGTGGTGGTAGGCCTCGGCGAGCCCGGCTTCGGGCACGAAGCGGTGACGCGGCACCGCGCCGAGCGCGGCCCGGACTTCGGCGCTGGGCGCCCAGCCGCCGTCGCTCACGGCCCGGACCATCTCCGCCCGGCGGCGTACCGCCTCCGGGCTCTCCCCCGGCACCGCGGGTGGCGGGGTGTCGTGCGGGTAGCGGGAGACGGGCGGCAGGCCGGGGACGACGCCGGGCCAGACGGTGTCCAGGGCCTGCGCGGCCGGGGCGAACACCGGGCCGAGGCTGCCCAGGCCGTGCAGCTCGTGCCACTCCCAGCGGGTGAACTTCTCCGGCTCCGCGGTGGTGACTTCGCCGGTGAAGCCGGTCACCCTGACCACCGCGGTGATCCGGGGTGTGCCCTGGGCCGCGTCGGTGAGCACGGCCACCACCACCGCACCGGTGGCCTGCAGCCCGGTCTCCTCGGCGAGTTCGCGCACGGCGGCCGCCTCCAACGGCTCCGCGCCGTCGAGCTTCCCGCCGGGCAGCTCCCACATGCCGCGGCCGGACCAGCCGAGCAGGACGCGCCCGTGCTCGTCGGTGACGACCGCCAGTGCCCCGGCGACGGCGTGGCCGGTGACCGCGAGGGCCCGCTCCGCCGCGACCGTCGCGGCGCCGGGCCCGCGCAGCACCAGTACCGCCAACTCGCCGACGGCGAACCGCCGCACGCTCGCCCAGCCACTGGTGAGCGCGGCGATCTCGTCCTCATCGAGCGCGATGTGCCGCTTCGCGGCGGGGGTGTGCTCGACCAGCGGGGTGATGACCAGCACGGTGCCGCCCGTGCGCAGCCGACGGCCGAGGGCGTGCAGCACCCGGGTGCGGTCCTGCACGAACGCCAGCGACAGCCGGAACACCACCAGATCGAACGGATCGCCGCCGAGCGGGGCGGGATCGTCCCGCTCCACGTCCAGGCGCAGCCACCGCACCCCGGCCTCGGCGTACTCCGCGCCGGCCCGCGCGAGAGCTCCCTCCGCCAGGTCGACGGCCGTCACCAGATACCCGGCAGCGGCCAGGTGCGCGGCCAACTCCCCGGTGCCGCAGCCGACCTCAACCGCCCGCCCGCCGCCCTCGGGCACCGGCGCGTGCTCGGCGATCAGCGCCCGCTCCTCCTCGCTCAGCGGGCTGAACGACAGCCCACCGGCGTAGTGCTGCTCCCACCGCTCGGCCGGGACGGTACGCATGGTCTGCCTCCAGTGGAAACGGTGCTCGGGCAGATCCTGCCAGACCTCCCGGCCTGCCCGGACCGCTGTCACTCGCTCCGGCCAACTCCTCGAACCTACAGACGAGTTAGTGGAACCAGGCGGTACTGTCAGTCCTGCTCGATAGCGTGCCGATATGATCCGTAGCCAGTTCGAGCAGCGCCCCCTTGATGCCGCCGCCGCTGATACCGCCGCCGCGGTGCTGGAGTTCGACCGGGCCCGGGCCTGGTTCCGTGCTGCGCTGGCCCGGCCCGTGCCGCCGTTGGGTGCCGAGGTGTGGGTCCTGGATCCGGCCCTGGAGCAGATCGTGCTGGTCAGGCACCCGGTACGCGGAATGGTCCCGCCGGGCGGCGAGGTCGAGCCCGGGGAGTGCCCGCGCGAGGGCGCCGCCCGGGAGCTGGCCGAGGAGACCGGGCTGCGGCCGCAGTTGCTCGAGCGGCCGGCCGCAGTGACGGTGCGGTCGTTCCTTCCCGGTCTGCCGGCGACCCTGTCGATCTCCTACGCGGCGATCGGCGACCCGGGAGCGCCGCTGACCGCGGAGCCCGGCCAGCCGGCGGCCTGGACGCGGCTGGACCAGGGCTGGGACAGCTGCTTCCCCGACGACGTGCTGCGCGTCCGGCAGTACGTGAGCCTCCTGAGAGCGGCGCGGACGCCGGTAGAACCCCGCTCCGACGCGACCTGCTGACCGTTCACGCGGGGCCGGGCGGAACCGCCCCCCGCCCGGCTCCGAGCGGCCCCCGGAACCCCACCCCGTGCCGGGTCCGCAGCCGCACGACCTCGATCACCGCCGTCACGGTCACCCCGACCGGCCCGGCGAGCAGCGCGACCAGTTCCGCCCCGTGCGGACCAGGTGCCTTCGTGTCGACCAGCGTGACGTGGCCGAGCAGCGTCAGCCACACCAGCGGCACCGCGACCAGTGGCCGCGCCAGCGGGTGCGCCCGCACCGCGAAGTTGTTCCGGTGCACCAGGTAGATCACACAGAGGTAGAAGGGCCCGAACCAGAGCATCACCACACCGGCCAACGTGGCGGCCAGCTCCGAGGACTGGTCCGCCGCCTCCACCATCCCGATGAACACCGCCACCGTGATCAGCCCCACCAGCAGCGGCCGGGCGACCGACCGCGCCACCAGCCCCCGCGTGCCCGGGTACGCCAACGCGATCAGCGGCACACACCCCAGCACCAGCGCGATCGGCCCGGTCAGCATCATCACGATGCCGTCCTCCCCGAACACCGCGCCGAGCAGGTCCTTCGAGGCCCAGGTGCCGGTCACCAACCGGACCAGGTGCAGCAGGATCCCCAGTCCCAGCAGCGCCCGCGGCGTCAACAGCCGCTCCACCACCGGGTCCACCGTCTCGGCGACCACCTCCGTCACGATCGGCCGCGCGTACGGATCGAACAGCCCGGCCCCGACCGTCTCCGTCACCCCGGACGCACTCACCCGCATCGACCGGTACGGCCCGTACACCACCCGCGCCAGCCGCCAGGGCAGCACCACGTCCAGCACCACCTGACGCGGCGTCCGCACCACCGGCGCCGCCACCCGCCGATACGGGGGCAGCGCATAAGCCGCCGCCAACTCGCCCCTCGACCGCGCCGCCGCCACAGCTCCCCCATCCCCGTGAACCCGACGGTAGGTTCCCAGCCCACCCCGGCCCGTGCAATCCGTTTCCGCTTCCCGCCGCCCGGCGCCCGCTCGCCGCTCCGCTATGTTGCTGACGACCCGTCGCAGGACGGGACCGGACCCACCCGTGAGGACTGCAGCATGGCCGCCATCCACCAGACCACCATGACCCCCACCAAGCTTGAGCTGATCACCGCCTGGCTGCCCCGGCAGGACTGGTACCAGGGCCACCCCGGCGAGCCCGAGCTGGCCAAGGCGGGCGGGTTCCGGCTGGACGACCCGGCGGGCGAGGTCGGGATCGAGATCATGGTGGTGGTGGACACCGCCGCGGCGGAGCCGGTGGCGTACCTGGTGCCGCTCGGCTACCGCGGCGAGCCGATCGAGGGCGCGGCACCCGAGGCCCTGCTCGGCACCTCCGAGCACGGTACGCTCGGCACCCGCTGGATCTACGACGGCGCCCACGACCCGGTGGTCCAGGCCCAGTTGCTCGCCCTGCTGCACGGCGAGGCGATCCCCCAGCACCAGGACGAGTCCGACACCCCCGACCTCACCGTCACCGTCCAGGGCACCCCCACCACCCCCACCGTCCACCTCAACCGCACCCTCCGCCCCACCACCCCCGCCGCCGCCACCCTCCACGCCAACTGGACCTGGCCCGGCGGCACCCCCGCCCACGGCACCTTCGCCACCGCCGACTGACGCCCACACCCCCTGGCCTGGACCGACCCGCACCAGGAGCCACCCCCGGGCCGGAAAACCGGTTGCCGAGGGCGGCGCCGGCGGGTGTGATACCCGGATGGCCACCGAGATCCGCCCGCCGCGACGGGACGAGATGCACGCGTACTACCGGGTCCTGCCTTACGCGAACGGGTTACCGCAGTGGGAGCCCGAGAACGCCGCCTGGCACGGCGGCCCCGAGCCCTGGCCCCCGCAGCGCGCCCCCGCGACGGCCCAGCAGCTGGAACTGTGGGCGCTGGACCACGAGAAGGACCCGTCCTTCCACCCCGTCGCGGCCTTCACCGACGGCGAGTGCGTGGGCGCCTCGGCCACCATCTCCTTCGAGGTGACCGTCCCCGGCGGAGCCGCCGTCCCGATGGCCGGTGTCACCTCCACCGCCGTGCTCGCCACCCACCGCCGGCGCGGCCACCTGCGGGGGATGATGCAGGCCATGTTCGACGCCGCGCTGCGCCGGGGCGAGCCGCTCGCGATGCTCAGCGCCAGCGAGGGCAGCATCTACGGCCGGTACGGCTACTCGCCGGCCACCCACCGCACCCGCTGGGAGCTGGACCGCCACCAGGCCGCCCTGCTGCCCGCCGCACCCGACCCCGGCTCGCTGGAGCTGATCCGCGCGGACGAGGCCAGGCGGCTCTGGCCCGCCCTGCACGCCCAGGTCCGGGCCCGCCGGGTCGGCGAACTCACTCCGCTGTCCGACCAGTGGGACGGGCTCTCGGACGGCGCCGAGGGCACCGGTGGCGCCTGGCGCCACCTGGTCCACCGCGACCGGCACGGCGCCGTGGACGGTCTGGCCCGGTTCCGCCTGCCGTGGTCCCCCACCGCCGCCGACGCGGGCACGCTCGTGGTCGAGGCCTTGGAGGCGACCGATCCGGCGGCCTACCGCGCCCTGTGGGCCCTGCTGCTCGACTTCGACCTCACCAAGCGCGTCGTCGCTCCCGCCCGCCCGCGCGACGAACCACTGCGCTGGCTGCTGGCCAACCCGCGCGCGATGCGCGTCACCCGCCAGTCGGACAACCTCTGGGCCCGCCTGCTCGACGTGCCCGCTGCCCTGGCCCGGCGCTCCTACGACTCCCCCGGCGAGCTGGCCATCGCCGTCGACGACGACCTCATGTGCCCGGCCAACAATGGCACTTGGCTGCTCCACGCAGCAGACGGCGCCGCCGCGAGCTGCACCGCCACCGACCGCCGGCCCGACCTCACCGTCACCACCGCGGCCCTCGGCTCGCTCTACTTCGGCGGCGCCTCCGCCCACGACCTGGCCTGGGCCGGCCGCGTCACCGCACACACCGAGGGGGCACTCGGGCAGCTGCACCGGATGTTCCGCACCGACCCCGAGCCGCACAACTCCTTCGGGTTCTAGCCCCGGCGCCGTTCCTGAGAATCTCTTGAAAGGCGTTGACCAGCCGCTTCTCCCCGGTGAGTCTGACGTGCAGACAGCTGTCCAGGTACTCACGAAGCTCCGGAGATCCCCAGATGACGCGCGCCCGAGGCTCCGCCGCCACCCGCCGCCGCTCCCGGACCGCAGCGGTGGCGGCCGCCGCGGCCATGGCCCTGCTGCTGACCACGGCCGGGGGCGCCGACCTGGCCCTGGAGCACGTCGCGCGGGGCCGGATCGCCGACCGCGTCGACTGCGTGCTGCACGCCCGGGGCGCGACGGCCGTCGCCCTGCCGGACACCCTGGCGGGTCTGGACGTGCTGACCGGCCGGGTCGGGACGGTGGACATCGACGCCCGGGACATCACCCAGCACGACACCCGGATGAACCTCCAGGTCCGGCTGCACGATGTCACCACCCGCGGCGCGACCAGCGGCGGCACGGCGACGGCGACCATCGCGCTGGACGAGCTCCGGCACCGGCTCCCCGCCACGGCGGGCACCGGCACCCTGGGCGCCCGCGACGGTGACCTCACCTTCACCACCACCGCCGGCGGGCTCGGCCTCCCCGTCACCGTCCGGGCCGGGGTGACCACCACGGACCACGCCCTGACCGTCACTCCGAAGGCCCTGGACCTGATGGGACGCGAGATCCCGGTCAGCGCCCTCGGGTCCGCGGCGCCCGCCGCGCTCGCCGACCGCCTCAAGCCGCAGACGATGCCGCTCCCGGACCTGCCCGCCGGGGCCGCCCTGGCCTCCGCCGGTGTCGGCCCCGACGGCCTGGCCCTGCACCTCTCCCTCGGCCCCGACGTCACCACCCGCTCCCCGGCGCCCCGGTCGGGGTGCGCCGCCTGACGGGGTGGCCGGGCCCGAAGCCCGGACGGGCCACCCCGCGTGCGAGGGCATCCGGCGCGGCTTACGGTGCGTCAGGAGGGGGTCCGGACGAAAGGTGTCGAAAATCATGGCAGGGAAGTTCGAGCTCTACACCGACGAGGCGGGCATGCACCGCTTCCGGCTGAAGGCCAGCAACGGCTCGGTCGTCTTCACGGGCGACCCGGAGGAGTCGAAGGAGATGTGCCTGAGGAGCATCGAGTCGATCAGGAAGCTCGCGCCGTACGCGCAGGTCCAGGAGGCCGCCGCGGCACCGGCGTAGCCCGGATCACCGCCCGAGGGGCGCGGTCGGAGGAGGTGCACCCCTCCCCACCGCGCCCTTCTCCGTGCGCCGCCTTCCGGCCGCCGCCCGGCGGCGGCAGAATGCGGATCAGCCCTCGGGAGGTGCCATGCCCCAGTCCCTCTCCACCACCCTGGCCGGCCGCCGGGTCGAGTCCGTCCGCTGTCCGGGCGCGCTCGCGCTCGGCCTCTCCGGCGAGCTGACCGTCACCGTCACCGGCGACTTCCGCCTCAGCGGCCCGCACGGCGTCGAGCACTTCTACCCCTCGCTCGCCGGCCGCCCCACCGGCGGCCTGCTCCGCCTGCCCGCCAGCACGGTCACCGCCGCCGGCACCACCCAGGCGGGTGCCCTGGTGCTCAGCCTGGACTGCGGCCTGACCCTCACCGTCCCCCCGGACGCCACCACCGCCCCCTGGACCGTCACCACCCCCGCCGGCCCCCTGTTCACCGCCCTCCCCGGCGGCTACTCCACCACACCCGGCTGAACCGGAACCCGCTCGCCCCCGGCCCCCGGCCGTCGGCCGGGGGCCGTAAACGGCGTCAGGCCGGGCCCTGGCCCACCAGCTGGGCGGCCTTGCGGGCGGCGACCAGGATCGGGTCCCAGACCGGGGAGAACGGCGGCGCGTACGCCAGGTCGAGCGAGATCATCTGACCGACCGTCATCCGGGCGGTGAGCGCCACCGCCGCGGTGTCGATCCGCTTGCCGGAGCCCGCGCCGCCGACGATCTGGACGCCGAGGAGGCGCCCGGTGCCCTCCTCGGCCAGCATCTTCACCGTCATCAGCTCGACCCCCGGGTAGTACCCGGCGATCGCGGTGGACCGGATCACGGCCGACTTGAAGGCCAGCCCGGCGGCCCGCGCCTCCTTCTCGTTGAGGCCGGTCCGCGAGATCTCCAGCCCGAAGACCTTGGTGATGGCCGTGCCGACGATGCCGGGGAAGGCCGCTTTGCCGCCGCCGATCGTGGTGCCCGCGACCAGGCCGTGCTTGTTGGCGTGGGTGCCGAGTGCGACGTACTGGTGGGTGCCGGAGACCAGGTTGAGCACCTCGACGCAGTCCCCGCCCGCCCAGACGTCCTCGGTGCCGACGACCCGCATGGTCTCGTCCGTGAGCAGCCCGCCGTGCTCGCCCAGCGCGAGACCGGCCGCCCGCGCCAGCGCAGTGCGCGGGCGCACGCCGAGACCGAGCACCACCAGCTCGGCCGGGTGCTCCCCGGCGGTGCTGCGCACGGCGCGCGGGCGGCCGCCGGCATCGAGCAGCACCTCCTGGGCCTCGGCCCCGGCGACCACGGTGATGCCGAGCTTCTCCATGCCCTCGCGCACCAGGGCGCCCATGTCGGG
Organism: Kitasatospora sp. NPDC002227; assembly: GCF_040296285.1. Lineage (NCBI taxonomy): Bacteria > Bacillati > Actinomycetota > Actinomycetes > Kitasatosporales > Streptomycetaceae > Kitasatospora > Kitasatospora sp. NPDC002227. The sequence goes on along the minus strand of NZ_JBEOWY010000019.1, from coordinate 28,911 downwards.
GTCGAGGGTGGGCATCGGCTCGGCGGCCCGGCTGACCAGGGTCACCTGGAGGCCGCGCAGCGCCATCGCCTCGGCCATCTCCAGGCCGATGTACCCGCCGCCGACCACCACGGCGTGCCGCTGCCCCGGGTCCAGCGAGTCGATCAGCGCCCCGCCTTCGTCGAGGTTCTGCACCCCGTGCACGTCCGGCGCGTCGAAGCCCGGCTGCGAGGGACGTATCGGTTCGGCGCCGGTGGCGATCACCAGGCGGTCGTAGCCGGTCCACTCCTCCGCGCCGGTGGCCAGCTCGCGGCTGCGCACCCGCTTGCCCGCCAGATCGATCTCGACCACCTCGGTGCCGGTGCGCAGGTCGATCCCGGCCGCCCGGTGCTGCTCGGGGGTGCGCGCGATCAGCGAGTCCCGCTCGGGCACCTCGCCGGCCACCCAGTACGGGATGCCGCAGGCCGAGTAGGAGGTGAAGCCGGTGCGCTCGAACGCGGTGATCCGCAGCTCCTCGGCGCCCCGCCGCTTCCGCGCCTGCGAGGCGGCCGACATCCCGGCCGCGTCGCCGCCGATGACCACCAGATGCTCCGTCATACCCCACCCACAACTCTCTTGTGCCCGTGCTGTCGCTCCCCATCATGGCCGCCGCCGTCCCCGAACCGGCCCTGCGCAGACCGACACTCCCGGCACCCCGTCAGCTCGGGGCGGCAGCACGGGGGTGCACGGACACCGTGCACCCCCGCGGGTGGCTGCTCACAGGTCGATCCGGTACTCCACCTCCGCCCCGGGCGGCGAGCAGCTGGTCGCGCCGATCCGGCGCAGCATCCGCACGGCCCGCCCGTTCACCGCCATCACCGAGGCGGTCAGCGCCCGCACGCCCTGCCTGCGCACGGATTCCAGCGCGTAGGAGGCGAGCGCGGTGCCCAGGCCCCGGGACTGCCAGGCGTCCTCGACCAGGACGGCCAGCTCGACCACGCCGTCCTCGTAGGTGTGCAGCACATTGGTCATCGCGATCACCCGGCGCGGCTCACCACCGGGGTGGGTGAGCAGGGTGAATCCCTTGTCACGGTCGCACAGCTCCTGCCAATCGTGGGCGGAGAACCTGGCGGTCGCGGCGAAATACCGTATGGTCCGGCTCTCGGCGGAGCACCTGGTGTGCATGCTGGCGACCGCCGAATAATCCTCCGTCTTGGCAATACGGGTGACCGTGACGGCGCCCGCCGGAAGTTTCGTCAGCCGGGGAACATGAATTCTCGAACCGTGTGTGCGCCGTGGCGCCGCTTCATTCATGGGGCCCGACCATATCGACGGCCGCGCAGGCCGGGCAACCTCTTCCGGCCATTTCTCCGATATCCGCGCAGCATTACCGGGGCGGCGTATTCATGACCTAGTCCTACCCGATTTACTCCATCCGGCCCAGAATTCCACCGAATGCCATCTCGAATACCGAGATTCGCCACGACGCGCCACCGTCCGCCACCTCGCGCCACGGAACGCCACCCCGAAACTGCCCCGCCGACCCCCAAACCCGACCTACCCCATCGTTCACCCGATCGGGCGAAGGTGCGGCTCCTCGGGCTCACCCGTACTACTGTCGCCCTACTCTGAGCGGCGGCCATCGTCAACGCCGGAAAGCGTCGGAAAGGCACCCCGCAGATGCCCCAGCCGTTCACCCTCCCCGCCTTCTACATGCCGTATCCCGCGCGGCTCAATCCACACCTCGAAGCGGCCCGCACGCACTCCAAGGCCTGGGCCCGCACCATGGGGATGATCGAGGGCTCGAACATCTGGGACGAACAGGATTTCGACTCCCACGACTACGCCCTGCTCTGCGCCTACACCCACCCGGACTGCGACGCCGCCGAGCTCGCGCTCATCACCGACTGGTACGTGTGGGTGTTCTTCTTCGACGACCACTTCCTCGACATCTTCAAGCGCACCCGCGACACCGCCGGCGCCAAGGAGTACCTCGACCGCCTGCCCGCCTTCATGCCCGCCCGCGCGGGCACGCCCGTCCCGGAAGCCACCAACCCGGTCGAGCAGGGCCTGGCCGACCTCTGGGCGCGCACCGTGCCGGGGATGTCCGAGGGCTGGCTGGCCCGGTTCGCCGAGAGCACCAAGCACCTGCTGGACGAGTCGCTCTGGGAGCTGGCGAACATCGACGCCGGGCGGGTGGCCAACCCGGTCGAGTACATCGAGATGCGGCGCAAGGTCGGCGGCGCGCCCTGGTCCGCGGGGCTGGTGGAGCACGCCGTCGGCGCCGAGGTGCCCGCCTCGGTGGCGGGCAGCCGCCCGCTGCGGGTGCTCCGCGACACCTTCTCCGACGCCGTCCACCTGCGCAACGACATCTTCTCCTACGAGCGCGAGATCCAGGACGAGGGCGAACTCTCCAACGGCATCCTGGTCCTGGAGCGGTTCCTCGGCTGCTCCACCCAGGAGGCCGCCGAGGCCGTCAACGACCTGCTCACCTCGCGGCTGCAGCAGTTCGAGCACACCACGCTCACCGAGCTGGCCCCGCTCTTCCAGGAGACCGCCCTCGACCCGGCGGGCTGCGCCGCCGTGCTCGCCTACGCCAAGGGGCTGCAGGACTGGCAGTCCGGCGGCCACGAATGGCACCTGCGCTCCAGCCGCTACATGAACGAGGAGGCCCGCACCGACGACCCCGTCCTCGACGGCGCCACCGCGATGCTCGGCACCTCGGGGCTCGGCACCTCCGCCGTCCGGCTGTTCAACTCGGTCGCAGCCTCTCTCCCCAAGCGGGCCCGCAGCTTCACCCACGTGCCCTTCGAGCCGACCGGCCCGCTCGAACTCCCGGCCTTCCGGATGCCGTTCGAGCTCCGGCTCAGCCCCCACCTGGCCACCGCCCGCGAGCACTGCGCGGACTGGTGCGAGCGGATGGGGTACTTCGCCCCCGTCCCCGGCGTCGCCGGGCCGGGCCTGTGGTCCGAGCGGAGCATGCGCGGCTTCGACCTCCCGCTCTGTGCGGCCGGGATCGACCCGGACGCCACCGCCGAGGAGCTCGATCTCGCCTCCGACTGGCTGGCCTGGGGCACCTACGCGGACGACTACTACCCGGCGGTCTTCGGCCGCACCCTCAACTACGCCGCCGCCAAGGCCTGCACCGAGCGGCTCTCCCAGCTGATGCCGGTCGAGCCGGAGAGCCCGACGATCACCCCGGCCGGCCCGCTCGAACTCAGCCTCGCCGACCTCTGGGCCCGCACCGCCGGCCCGCTCACCCCGGCCGGCCGTGCCCGCTTCCGGGCCGCCGTCGACGCCATGACGGCCAGCTGGCTCTGGGAGCTCGCCAACCAGCACCTCAACCGCATCCCCGACCCGGTCGACTACATCGAGATGCGCCGCAGCACCTTCGGCTCCGACCTGACCATCGGCCTCGCCCAGCTCCGGGCCGCCCGGGCCGTGCCGGACGAGGTCTTCGCGCTGCGCCCGGTGCAGGCCCTGGAGAAGGCCGCCTCGGACTACGGCTGCCTGGTCAACGACCTGTTCTCGTACCAGAAGGAGATCCAGTACGAGGGCGAGCTGCACAACGCCGTCCTGGTCGTCCAGAATTTCTTCGACTGCGGCCGCGCCGAGGCGCGCGACATCGTGGTCGACCTGCTGGAGTCGCGGCTGCGCGAGTTCGAGCACCTGGTCGGCGTCTCGCTGCCCGCGATGTACCAGGACTTCGACCTCCCCCAGGAGACCAGGCAGGCCGTCGACCGGCACGCCGCCGAACTCCAGGACTGGATGGCCGCTGTGCTCAACTGGCACCAGCAGGTGCGCCGTTACGACGAGGAGACCCTCGCCGGGCAGCACCAGGCCGCCCCCGCCGTGCCACTCACCGCCCTGCTCACCGGCCCCTCGGGCCTGGGCACCAGCGGCGCCCGGGTGGCCGTCGCGGGCTGATCACGCGGTGGGGGCCGTCAGCCGGCGGCCCCCACCAACTGCTCGCCCAGCTCCGTCCGGTAGTAGTACACCGAGGCGCCCGAGCGCCGCCGCGCCACCAGCCGCGCGTCGAGCAGCACCCGCAGGTGGTCCCCGACCGTCCCGATCCCCAGGCCGGTGATCGCCGCCAACTGGCTGGTGCTGCGCGGCGGTTCGAGCCTGGCCAGCAGATCGGCCCGGCTGGTGCCGAGCAGCCGCCCGAGCGCCGCCGGGGCCCGCACCCCGGGCTCGGCCAGCAGCCCGGCGGCCGGGTAGATCACGGCGTAGCGCTCCGGCAGGTCCCAGGCCACCCAGCCCCGCCGGGCACTGCTCGGCACGAAGACCAGCTCGGCCCCGGCCAAGTCACGCGCGGGCCGGTCCGAGGCGTTGATCCGCAGCCGCCCGTCCCCCAGCCAGCGCATCTGCGGCACCAGTTCCGTCACCGCCTCCGCCCAGCCCTGCCGGGCCAGTCGGCTGATCCGGCTCACCACATCGGCCTCGAAGATCCGCGAGCGCCGCTCCCACTCCGGTTCGACCGTCCGCTCCCAGGTCCAGGCCAGCAGATCGCCGATCCGGTCCACCACGTCCGGCCGGTCCAGCTCCCTCGGCACCTCACCCCAGCAGGCGTGGTCGATCTCGGCGCGCGCCCGGGCGTACGAGGTGGTCCGCAGCCGGGCCAGCTCCGCCGCGAAGCCCTCCTCCCCCGGCCGGGGCGGCATCCCGACGAAGTCGGGCATCCACCGGGTGCGCAGCACCGAGCCGACCCAGGCCCGCGCCACCGAGTCCTCCGCCAGCCGCTCCCGGTATGCCGCCCGGTGCCGGTCCAGCCACGGGCGCTGCCAGGGCTCGGGCCGCTCGTCGCTCAGCACGCCGAGCGCCGCCACCGTCTCGATCAGCGGCGACAGCACGAACCGGCTGCCCGCCAGGACGTCCGCATCGACCAGCCAGACCCCCACGCCCACCCCTACCTTTCGTCCCTGACCGAAACTCTAGGGCCTGCCACCACCCCGGCCGCACACTCACCGCCATGCGCACGTACCGATCGCTCTTCCAAGTCCCCGAGTTCACAGCCCTGTTCGCCACCGTCACCTGCCTGGTCGCGGGCGGCACCATGACCGGTCTGGCCCTGGCCACCCTGGTCTTCGACCGCACCGGCTCGGCCCTGCTGGCCGCCGTCTCGATGTACGGCGCCTCCTTCGCCCAGGTGCTCGGGGCCACCACCCTGCTCTCGCTCGGCGACCACCTGCCGCCCCGCCGGGCCACCGTCGGCCTCGCCCTGGTCTTCACCGCCGCCGCCCTGGTGCTCGCCCTGCCCGGGGTGGGTACCGGCCCGGCGCTCGCCGTGGTGCTGGCCGTCGGCCTGGTCAACTCGGTCGGCGGCGCGGTGCGTTGGGGGCTGGTGACGGACATCCTGCCGCCGGAGGGGTACCTGCTCGGCCGCTCGGTGCTGAGCATGACCAGCGGCGTGGTGCAGATCCTCGGCAACGGCCTGGGCGCCGCCCTGATCGGGCTCCTCTCGCCCCGGGCCGCCCTGCTGCTCAGCGCCGCCCTGTACGCCACCGGCGCGGCGGTGGCCCGCTTCGGCCTGCGCCGGCGCCCGGCCCGGGCCACCGGCCGCCCCTCGGTGGCGGCCACCTGGCGGGTCAACCGGCAGCTGCTCGCCGACCCGGCCGTCCGCGCGGTCTACCTGGCGCTCTGGGTGCCGAACGGCCTGATCGTGGGCGCGCAGGCGCTGTTCGTGCCGTACGCGGGCGGCTCGGCGGGCACCCTCTTCATGGCGGAGGCCGCCGGGATGCTGCTCGGCGACACCCTGATGGGCCGTTTCGTCCCCCGGCACTGGCGCCGGACCCTGCTGACGCTCGCTCCGCTCCTGCTCGCCGTCCCCTACCTGGCCTTCGCCCTCGGCATCGGCCTCGGCACGGCGCTGCCACTGGTCGGCGTGGCCTCGGCCGGATTCAGCGTCAGCCTGCTGCTCCAGGAGCGCCTCCTGGCCCTCACCCCGGACGCCGTCCGCGGGCAGGCGCTCGGCCTGCACTCCTCGGGCATGCTCACCTGCCAGGCGCTGGCCGCCACCGCCGCCGGGGCCCTGGCGGGCCCGCTGACCACCACCGGGGCGATGGCCCTGATGGCCGTGCTCTCCGTCACGGTCACCCTCGCCCTGGCGCGGCGCCTGCGCACTCCCCTCCCGCAGGCGCCGTCAGCGGCGGCTCAGACGTTGACGCCGAAGTCCAGCGCGATGCCGCGCAGCCCCGAGGCGTAACCCTGGCCCACGGCACGGAACTTCCACTCCGAGCCGTAGCGGTAGAGCTCGCCGAACAGCATGGCCGTCTCGGTGGAGGCGTCCTCGGTGAGGTCGTAGCGGGCCAGCTCGCGGCCGTCGGCCCGGTTCACCACGCGGATGTAGGCGTTGCGGACCTGGCCGAAGGTCTGGCCCCGGGTGTCGGCCTCGTAGATCGAGACCGGGAAGACGATCTTCGCGACCTCGGCCGGCACCAGCGACAGGTCGACGTTGATGGTCTCGTCATCGTCGTCGCCGGTGCCGCCGGCGAGCTCGTCACCGGTGTGCTGGACGGACCCGTCCGGGCTGGAGAGGTTGTTGAAGAAGACGAAGTGCTGGTCGGAGATGACCTTGCCGGTCGGGCCGCAGAGCAGCGCGCTGGCGTCCAGGTCGTAGTCCGCGCCCGTGGTGGTACGGGCCTGCCAGCCCAGGCCCACCGAGACAGCCGTCAGCCCCGGCGCCTCCTTGGTGAGCGAGACGTTGCCGCCCTTGGCCAGTGTGACTCCCACGGTCCCCTCCCGGGTGTTCCCGGCACCCCGGCCCACCTGGGGCCCGGCGCCCTTTCTGACGGAATCTGAAATCTACAGCACTGTAGAGACATCACTGTAGAGACATGACGCGACGCCCCTGCCCCGAGGGCCTGTCCGGTGCCTCCGTTCACCCCTCGGTAGGATGCCCCGAGGCCCGTGCGGGCCGCCGTCGAGCGAGAGGGAGAGCCTGACCGTGGGAGAGGACAGGACCGCCCCCGCCACCGCCCGGCACCAGCGGGCCCGCCGCCGCGGGCAGGGCGAGCTCGAGGCCCAGGTGCTCGGCGCGCTGCGGCTGGCCCCGGGCGCCGCGACGGCCGGCTGGGTCCAGCAGCACCTCGGCGACGACCTGGCCTACACCACCGTGGTCACCATCCTCTCCCGCCTGCACACCAAGGGCGCCGTCTCCCGCAGCCGTTCGGGCCGCTCCTACGTCTGGCAGGCCGCCGCCGACGAAGCCGGGCTGGCCGCGCTGCGGATGCGCCGGGTGCTCGACAGCGAGCACGACCGAGGCGCGGTGCTCGCGAGCTTCGTCTCCACCCTGCTCCCGCGCGACGAAGAGCTCCTGCGCGCCCTGCTCGCCGAGGCCGACCGCGCCCCGGAAGAGTCCGGACGCCAGGGCTGAGGCGATGGGCGTCTTCGTCTTCCTCCCGCTCGTCCTGCCCCTGACGGCGCTTCCGATCGCCCGCCTGGCCGGCCAGTACCTGCACCCCCGCGCCGCCACCCGGCTGCTCACCGCCACCGCCACCGCCCTCGCCACCTGCAGCACCCTGTGCCTGGCCCTGCTGATGGTGGTCGGCACCGCCCAGCTGCCCGGCAACCCGCTGCCCGACGGCTGGTCGGACCCGGAGGTACGGGCCGTCGTCCCGTACGCCGAGGTCTCCGGCACGGTGGCCATCGCCGCCCTGGTCGCGGTGCTGCTCAGCTGCGCGCTGACCCTGGCCCGGCACTACCGGGTCCGTCACCGGGCCCGCCGTGCCCTGGCCGGCCTGCCGGCCGAACCGGCGCTGGCGGTGCTGCCCGACCCCGAGCCGTACGCCTACGCGCTGCCCGGCGCACCCGGGCGCGTGGTGGTCTCCACCGGCATGCTCGACTGCCTCGAGGGCGCCGAACGCCGTGCCCTGATCGCCCACGAGCAGGCCCACCTGACGGGCCGCCACCACCGCTACCTGCTCGCCGTCCAGCTCGCGGCCAGCCTCAACCCCTTCCTGCGCCCGCTGCGCGAGGCCGTCGCCTACGCCACCGAACGCTGGGCCGACGAGGACGCCGCCCAAGCGGTCGGCGACCGCCGCCTGACCGCCCGCGCCGTCGGCAAGGCCGCCCTGCACACCCACCACAACCCCCACCCCGGCCTGGCCGCCTTCACCACCGCCGGCCCGGTCCCCCGCCGGGTAGCCGCCCTCCTCGCCCCCGTCCCCCCGTCCCACCGCTGGCCCCCGGCCCACACCCCCGCCGGCCTCGCCGCCCTGATCGCCGCCGCCGGCACCGCCGCCTCCGCCGCCTCCGCCACCAACGCCGCCGTAGCCCTCCTCCTGGTCCTCAAGGCCGCCACCCCCCTCTGAGCCCACTCACCCCCAGGGCCCACTTGCACTACCCAGGGGCGCGAGGAACCGCGCTAATACGGAAGAAGCCGACCGAGTCGACTATCCGCATGAGCCAGTTGCACTGTCCAAGGGGCGCGAGGAACCGCGCGACTGCGGAAGGAACCGGCCCGTCACCTCCCGCCCCGCGCAGTTCCCCGCGCCCCTAGGCATCGCTACGCGCCCGGAAGGTCCGCCGGTAGGTGTCCGGCGGCACCCCGACCACCCGGTGGAAATGCCGCCGCAGCGTCGCCCCCGTGCCCGTCCCGGTCGCCGCCGCCACCTGCTCGACACCGAGGTCCGTGGTCTCCAGCAGTTCCTGCGCCCGCCGGATCCGCTGCGCCAGCAGCCACTGCAGCGGTGTGGTCCCCGTCGCCGCCCGGAACTGCCGCGACAGGTGCCTGGGGCTCAGCCCTGCCTGCCGGGCCAGGTCGGTGACGGTGAGCGGCTGGTCGAGCCGCGCCATCACCCACGGCAGCAGCCCGCCCATCGGCCGCAGGTCCACCTCCGGCACCGGCGTGCTGACGTACTGCGCCTGCCCGCCGTCCCGGTGCGGCGGCACCACCAGCCGCCGCGCCAGCCGGTTCGCCTCCGCCGAGCCGTGGTCCCGCCGCACCAGGTGCAGGCACAGGTCCATCGCGGCGGCCTTCCCGGCCGAGGTGAGCACAGTGCCCTCGTCCACGTACAGCACGTCCGGGTCCACCGTCACCGCCGGGTACCGCTCGGCCAGTACGTCGGTGTGCGCCCAGTGTGTCGTCGCCCGCCGCCCGTCGAGCAGCCCGGCTGCTGCCAGCACGAAGGCCCCGGTGCAGAGCGAGGCCACCCGCGCCCCGGCCTCGTGCGCCGCCCGCACCGCCGCCACCAGCTCCTGCGGCGGCGGAGCATCCACATCGGCCCATCCGGGCACGATCACCGTCCCGGCCCGCAGCAGCCCGTCGAGGCCATCCTCCGGCTCCAGCCGGAACCGCCCGACCCGCACCGGCCCCGCCCCGCACACCACCAGGCGCTCGCCGAACACCTCGGCCGCCAGCGAGAGCTCGAAGTGCAACATCCCGTCCGTCACAACCAACGCCACGTCAGCAGCCATGTCCCGAATTGTACGGACCACGGCGTTCCGGCCACTCGTCCGGCCCGCCCGACCGCGCCAGGATGATCTCCACACCCCACTCCGAAGGAGACACCCCATGGCATTCGTCACCGTCTACGGCGCCTACGGCCACACCGGACGCTTCGTCGTGACGGAGCTCCGGCGGCGCGGCCACACCCCGCTGCTCTCCGGCCGCGACGCCGCCCGCCTCGCCGAACTGGCCGCCGAAACCGGCCTGACGGCCCGTCCGGCCCCCGTCGAGGACTCCGCCGCGCTCGACCACGCCCTGTCCGGCGCCGCCGCCGTGATCAACTGCGCCGGGCCCTTCGCCACCACGGCCGCGCCGGTCGTCGAGGCCGCCCTGCGCGCGGGCGTCCCGTACCTGGACGTGGCCGCCGAGATCGAGGCCAACCACGACACCTTCACCGGCTTCGCCGAGCGCGCCGAGGCCGCGCAGGCGGTCGTCCTCCCGGCCATGGCCTTCTTCGGCGGTCTGGGCGACCTGCTCGCCACCGCCGTGCTCGGCGGCCGCACCAGCGCCGACGAGGTCCACGTCGCCTACAGCCTCAGCAGCTGGCACCCCACCGGCGGCACCCGCTCGGCCGGGGCCGTCTCCCGCTCCCGCCGCGACGGCCGCCGGGTCCGCTTCACCGACGGGCGACTGGAGTACCGCACCGACAGCGCCCCGACGCTGACCTGGCCCTTCCCCACGCCGGTCGGCCCTCGCGAGGTGGTCGCCGAGTTCACCATGGCGGACGTGATCACCGTCCCCAGCCACCTCGCCACCCCCGAGGTCCGCACCTACATGACGGTAGAGGCGGCCCAGCAGGTGGTCTCCCCGGACACCCCGGCCCCGGCCGCCACCGACGCGGACGGCCGCTCCGACCAGACCTTCCTGGTCGACGTCCTGGTCCGCACCGGCGCCGAGGAGCTCCGCGCCACCGCCACCGGCCGGGACATCTACGCCGTCACCGCACCCCTGGCGGTCACCGCCCTCGACCACCTCCTCAGCGGCCGCGCCAACCCCGTCCACGGCGTGGTCGCCCCGGGCCGGCTCTTCGACGCCGCCGCCTTCCTCCGCGACCTCGCCCCGCACCTGACGGTCACTCTGCCCGCGGGCTCTCCTCGCCGGCCGGCCGCCCTTCCCGGAAGCTGATCACGACCGAGCCCCGGCGCCGCATCCGGGTGCCCGGCGCGGGGCGCTGCGCGGTGACCACCCACTCCCCCGGCCAGGTGAGCGCGCGCAGCGGCGGGCCGTCCGGGTCCTCGGCCGCGAGCACCACGCCCGCCTCCCCGGCGACCTGCCGCGCCCGCGGCATGGCCAGCCCGACCACGTCCGGCACCGTCACTTCGTCGGCCGTGCTCGGCCCCATCCACACCATCGCGCCCTCCCGCATCCCGCTGCTCCCGGTACGGAGGAGAGGCTGCCCCGCCCGGCGCGGCCCATGCCGTCCGGCGGGTCCGGAGCGGCACCGCCCGGCCAACCGGCCTCTACAAGCCTGTAGAGTCGTCCGGCGTGACCAGCCCGCAGCCGATACCCGCCGCCCAGCCGAGCCCGCCCGACGGCGAGGTCCGCCGGGTGTACCAACCGGTCGAGGTGCACCACGACGACGGCAGCTGGCAGTTGGGCCGGATCAACGCCTGGTGGCAGGCCCCGGACGGCCGCCGCTGGTGCCGGCTGCGGATCCCGCGCAGCGGCCAGGCCCCGCACTGGGTCAGTTTCGACCCCACCCGCCTCCACCTGCTGCAGTCCGAGGGCACCTGACGCGGTCTCAGTACGCCTGCAGCTCCCAGAGGTTCCCCTCCGGGTCACGCAGGTGCGCCGTACGCATGGTCGGCCCCCACTCCGGCCGGTCCACCGGCGCCGCCACCGGCCGGCCGCCGTGCCGCAGGCACAGCTCGTACCCGGCGTCCACGTCGGCCACCCGGCTGACCAGCATCGCGCCACCGCCCTGCCCCGCCTCGGCCGCGAAGGCCGCCGCCGCCCGGTCGAACAGGGCCAGCACGCCCTGCCCCGCCACATCCCAGCTCGCGTACGGCCCCTGCGCCGCGCCCCGCGTCCGCACCGCCCCGAGCAGCTCGGGCAGCACGGTGTCGTAGAACCGGAACATCTCCTCGAAACCCGCCACCAGCAGGCGCGGGTGCAGTGCGTCCATCTCGGCCGACCCCCAGAAATCAATAGGTGCTGACCAACCATTGGTCGGCACCTACAATAACCAGGTGACCACGCCCCCGCCCAGCCTCACCACCCTGACCACCTACCTGCTCTCCCGTACCGGCAAGTCGGCCCGCACCCGGTTCACCGCCCGCCTGGCCGACCGCGGCCTGCGGCTGTGGCACATGGCTGTGCTCGCCGCCCTCGCCGACTTCGGCCCGCACTCCCAGCGCGAACTCGCCGAACGCCTGGCGATCGACCCCAGCGACATCGTCAAGATCCTCGACGAGCTGGGCACCGGCGGCCACGTCGAGCGCGCCCGCGACACCACCGACCGCCGCCGCTTCAGCGTCTCCCTCACCGACCCCGGCCGCGCCCTGCTCGCCACCCTCACCGCCGAGGCCGAGCAGGTCCAGGAGCAGGTCCTCGCCCCGCTCTCGCCCACCGAGCGCGCCCAGCTCCACACCCTGCTCGCCCGGCTGCACCCCTTCGCCGACTAGCCGCATCCAGATCGCCTGGATGCGGCTAGAGCGCCGCAACCGCCTCCGCCACCGGCAGCTCGCCCGTCACCAGCTCCAGCGTCCGCCCCACCGAAGCGGGCGTGTCGAGCAACGCGAGCAGCACCGCCGCCACGTCGTCCCGCGACACCGAGGCCATCGCCACCGGCGGCTCGGCCAGCCGGACCAGGCCCTGCCCCGGGTCGTCCGTGAGCACCCCGGGCCGCAGCACCGTCCAGTCCAGGGCCCGCGCCCGCAGGTCCTCCTCGGCGGCGGCCTTGGCCCGCAGGTAGGTGCGGAACTCCTCGTCCACCTCGGGCCTCTCGGCCGCCCCGAGCCCCATCGAGCTGATCATCAGATAGCGCCGCACCCCGGCCAGCTCCGCCGCGTCGGCCAGCAGCGCGGCCGCGCCCCGGTCCACCGTCTCCTTGCGCGCACTCCCGCTCGCCGGGCCCGCCCCGGCCGCGAACACCACGGCATCCGCCCCGGCCAGCACCGGCGCCAGCTCGGCGGCCGTCGCCTGCTCCAGGTCACACACCACGGGCCGGGCACCGAGGGCTTCCAGCTCCCCCGCCTGCCCGGCCCGCCGGATCAGTCCGGTCACCGTGTCACCGCGCGCGGCGAGCAGCCGCTCCAGCCGCAGCGCGATCTGCCCGTGCCCACCTGCGATCACCACGTCCATGTGCCCCAGGATCAACTCTCCCGGGGCACACCGCACGCGCAGACCTCAGTCGACCGGTGCCTTCTCCCGCAGCACCTTCACGAACGCCCGCATCCAGCCCGGGTGGTCCGGCCAGGCCCGCGCCGAGACCAGCACGCCGTCCACCACGTCGTCACCGTCCACGAACTCGGCGCCGCCGGCCGCGACGTCCGGCTCCAGGGCGGGGTAGACGGCGGTGCGGCGGCCGTCCAGCGAGCCGGTGGCCAGGGTGATCAGCGGGCCGTGGCAGATCTGCGCGACGGGCTTGTCCGCATCGAAGAAGTGCGCGGTGATCCGCTTCACCTCGGGGTTGTTGCGCAGGTACTCGGGCGCGCGGCCGCCGGGCAGCACCAGGGCCACGTACTCGGCCGGGTCCACCTCCTCGAAGGCCTTGTCGGCGGGCCAGGTGTAGCCGGGCTTCTCGGTGTAGGTGTCGAAGCCGTCCACGAAGTCGTGCACCACGAACTGGAGCGTCTTGCGGCTCGGGGCGGCGATGTGCACCTCGTAGCCCTCCTCCAGCAGGCGCTGGTAGGGGTAGAACACCTCCAGCGACTCCGCCGCGTCACCGGTGACGATCAGGATCTTCGCAGCCATACCCCAGCACCCTCCGTTCGTCCGCCCACCGTCCGTGGGCCCCGCCCCAGCCTTCCGCTTGACGGCACGTCAGGCAATCCCGCGCACACCCTTCGCACCACATGCGCCCCCCATGTGTGCCCCCACCCCCCTCACCTCACACATGCGGGGTGCGCCGGGCGCCCCCGAGGAGCAGGGTGGGGGTGTGACCAAGGGATCCGATGAACACCAGGCGGCGGGCGATCTTCGCCTCGGCACGGCGCGGGGTCGCTGGGTGATCGCCGCGACCACGCTCGGCTCGGGGATCGCCCTGCTGGACGGCACCGTCGTCAACGTCGCCCTCCCCCGGATCGGCACCGATCTGGGCGCCTCGATCGCCGCCCTGCAGTGGACGGTCAACGCCTACCTGCTCACCCTCGCCGGGCTGATCCTGCTCGGCGGATCGCTCGGCGACCGCTTCGGCCGCCGCCGGATCTACCTGATCGGCGTCGCCTGGTTCGCCCTCGCCTCCGCACTCTGCGCCATTGCGCCGAGCGTCGGTGTACTGATCGGCGCCCGCGCCCTCCAGGGCATCGGCGGTGCGCTGCTCACCCCGGGCTCGCTCGCCATGCTCCAGGCCACCTTCCACCCGGACGACCGCTCGGGGGCGGTCGGCGTCTGGTCCGGGTTCGGCGGCATCGCGGCCGCCGTCGGGCCCTTCCTGGGCGGCTGGCTGGTGGACGGGCCGGGCTGGCGGTGGATCTTCCTGATCAACGTGCCGCTGGCCGCCCTGGTCGTCGCCGTCACCACCCGGCACGTCCCGGAGAGCCGCGACGAGACGGCCTCGGGCCGCTTCGACGTCCGCGGCGCGGTGCTGGCCGCCCTGGCCCTCACCGGCGTCACCTACGCCCTCACCGAGGGCGGCCGGGGGTTCTCCGCCCTGGCCGGGGTCGCCGGGATCCTCCTCGGCGCGGCGTTCGTCGTGGCCGAGCGGCGCAGCCCCCGACCGATGCTGCCGCCGGAGCTGTTCTCCTCGCGCCTGTTCACGGCGGTCAACCTGGTGACCCTCTGCGTGTACGGCGCCTTCAGCGGGATCTTCCTGCTGCTGATGGTCCAGCTGCAGACCGTCTCCGGTTTCGCTCCCCTGGTCGCCGGTCTCGCCCTGCTGCCCATCACCCTGCTGATGCTGGCCTTCTCCGGCCGGGCCGGCCAGTTCGGCCGCAAGGTCGGGCCCCGCCTGCCGCTCACCCTGGGCCCGCTGATCTGCGCGGCCGGGGTGCTGCTGATGCTGCGGATCGGCCCGGGGTCCTCCTACTGGCTGGACGTGCTGCCCGCCGTGGTGGTCCTCGGCTGCGGCATGACCGTCCTGGTCGCCCCGCTCACCGCCACCGTCCTGGCCGCCGTCGAGGTCCGCCGCGCCGGCATCGCCAGCGGCGTCAACAACGCCGCCGCCCGAGCCGCCGGCCTCCTCGCCGTGGCCGCCCTCCCCGCCCTCGCAGGCCTGAGCGGTGACTCCTACCGGATCCCCGCCGACGTCGACGACGCCTTCCGCACCGCCATGCTCATCTGCGCCGGCCTCCTGGCCACCGGCGCCCTCCTCGCCGCCACCACCATCCGCAGCCCGGCCCCGGCCGAGGAGCCCGCCCCGATCCCCGACTGCACCTGGTACTGCGACGGCACCACACCGCCCCTGGAATGAGCGCCTTTACTGGGGCTGCGCCCCAGGGGCGCGGGGAACTGCGCGACCGACCACGCACTCCCCCGCACCCGCCGACGAACGACTACAGAATGTCGCCCGGCGCGTACGAAGCAGCCGCCGGATACCGGTCCGCGACCTCCGCGATCTGCTTCACCAGCGCATCCACCTGCGCCCCGGCCGCACCCGTGAACGAGATCCGGTCCGCCAGCAGCCCGTCCAGCGCCGCGCGGTCCAGCGGCATCCGCTCGTCCGCGGCAAGCCGGTCGAGCATCGCGTTCTCCCGCACGCCCTCCCGCATCGCCAGCGCCGCGGCCACCGCGTGCTCCTTGATGACCTCGTGCGCGGTCTCCCGGCCGACCCCGGCCCGCACCGCACCCATCAGCACCTTGGTGGTCGCCAGGAACGGCAGGTACCGGTCCAGCTCCGCCTCGATCACCGCGGGGAACGCGCCGAACTCGTCGAGCACCGTCAGAAAGGTCTCGAGCAGACCGTCGAACGCGAAGAACGCGTCCGGCAGCGCCACGCGCCGCACCACGGAGCAGGAGACGTCACCCTCGTTCCACTGGTCGCCACCGAGCTCGGCGGTCATCGACGCGTACCCGCGCAGAATCACCGCGAGCCCGTTGACCCGCTCGCAGGACCGGGTGTTCATCTTGTGCGGCATCGCGGACGAGCCGACCTGGCCGGCCTTGAAGCCCTCGGTGACCAGCTCGTGCCCGGCCATCAGGCGGATGGTCTTGGCCAGGCTGGACGGGCCGGCGGCCAGCTGCACCAGGGCGGTGACCACCTCGAAGTCCAGCGAGCGCGGGTAGACCTGGCCGACGCTGGTGAAGACGTTCTCGAAGCCGAGGTGGCCGGCGACCCGGCGCTCCAGCTCGGCGAGCTTCTCGGCGTCGCCGCCGAGCAGGTCCAGCATGTCCTGGGCGGTGCCGACCGGGCCCTTGATCCCGCGCAGCGGGTAGCGGGCGATCAGCTCCTCCAGGCGGCGGAAGGCCACCAGCAGCTCGTCGGCGATCGAGGCGAACCGCTTGCCCAGCGTGGTCGCCTGCGCGGCGACGTTGTGGGAGCGGCCGGCCATGACCAGCTCGGCGTTCTCGGCGGACAGGCGGCCGAGGCGCACCAGGACGGCGACCGTACGGTCCCGGACGTGCTCCAGGGACTGGCGGATCTGCAGCTGCTCGACGTTCTCGGTCAGATCGCGGGAGGTCATCCCCTTGTGGATCTGCTCGTGGCCCGCGAGCTCGCTGAACTCCTCGATCCGGGCCTTGACGTCGTGCCGGGTCACGCGCTCACGCGCGGCGATCGACTCGAGGTCGACCTGGTCGATGACCCGCTCGTAGTCGGCGACGGCGGTCTCGGGCACCTCGATGCCGAGGTCGGCCTGCGCCTTCAGCACGGCCAGCCAGAGCTGCCGCTCCAGCACCACCTTGTGCTCGGGGGACCAGAGGTTCGCCAGGGTCGCCGAGGCGTACCGGGAGGCCAGGACATTGGGGATCTGGGGCTTCGCGCTCACGCTTCGCAAGCCTAACAGTCCAGCTCAGCAAGGCTGCCGACCACCCCGACGCTACGCGCGTCACCCCTTGACGGGAGCGCCTGCCCTGGCCACCGAGCAGCGTCAGCCCTTAACGGGGAGCGTCAGCCCTGGCCACCGAGCAGCGTCAGCCCTTAACGGGGAGCGTCAGCCCTGGCCGCCGAGCAGCGGCAGCACCTGGCGGCAGAGCTGCCCGAGCTCCAGGCGCTGCTCGTCGTCCAGCGAGCCGAAGGCTTCGTGGGCCCGGGTCATGTCGGCCCGGATCAGCTCCAGCGTCTCCCGCCCGCGCTCGGTGATCGTCACGATCTTCACCCGGCGGTCCGCCGCCGCGGCCTCCCGCCCGGCCAGCCCGAGCGACTCCAGCCGGTCCACGATCCCGGTCACGTTCGAGGCGTCGCAGCCCAGCCGCCCGGCCAGCGCCCGCATCGGCACCGGCTCGAGCACGGCCTTGAGTGCCTTGGCCTGCGAGGAGGTCAGCCCGTGCCGCGCCGCGGCGGCCGCGAAGTCCTGGAAGTACGCCGTACCGACGGCGGCCACCGCCTCCATGAGGTCAGCAGTGGTCGGCACGCCGGTGGAAACAGTGGAGCCCATGCCCCCCAGCGTACGCCCAAATACTTCACCCACTCCAGCTTTGAGCCCCCCAAGCGTCCCGCGCGCCGTTCACACCCCGGCCGCGGGCCCGCTCGAAGCACCGGCCGTCAGAGCGCCGGCCGTCGAAGCACCGGCCGTCAGAGCACCAGCTGTTCGAACAGCCGCCGCAGCTCCGCCTCCGGGTCGGCCGTCAGGCCGGTGTGCACCGGGCCCGGCTGCACCACCGCGCTGCGCGGGGCCGTCAGCCAGCGGAACCGCTGCCCGGGGCTGTCCGAGGCCGCCGGTCCGGCCTCGGGGCCGCCCAGGCAGACGGCCTCCACGCCCGCCAGGGCGCGCCGCACGCCGGCCACGTCCGCCACCGGGTCCAGCGCGAGCAGCCGGCTCTGGTCCAGGTGGGTCCGGGCGGCCAGGTGCTCGTGGCGGCGGCAGTACAGCAGCACGCCGATGTTGACGCACTCCCCCCGCTCGACCCGCGGCACCGCCCGCAGCACCGCGTACTCGTAGTCGTACATCTCGGCGAACCCGCTCACGACGCCACCTCCGGCAGCCACTCCCGCGGACCTTCCAGCCGCGCCGTCAACTGCTCCACGTACGCGGCCCGCACAGCCGCCGCCGAGTCGAAGCCCGGCTCCTCCTCCAGCCACACCTCCGGGATCGCCGCCACGGCGGCCGCCAAGGCGTCGGGCACCAGCGGCGCCATCGCCTCGTCGGCCGCCTTGAGCGGGCCGGCGAAGGCCCGCAGCGCGTGGTCCGAGGCGTCGTACGGCTTGCGGCGCCACTTCTCGGCCCCCGCCCAGCTGTGATGGAAGATCAGGCTCGCGCCGTGGTCGATCAGCCTCAGCCCGCCGGTGGCGACCAGCAGGTTCGGATTCCGCCAGGAGCGGTCGACGTTGTTGATCAGCGCGTCGAACCAGAGCACCCGGGCGGCCAGCTCGGCGTCCACCTCGAAGCAGAGCGGGTCGAAGTTGAGCGCCCCGCTCACGAAGGCCATCCCGAGGTTCACCCCGCCGCTGGCCCGCATCTGGTCCTGCACCATCACCTCGGGCTCGCTGCGCGCGAGCACCGGGTCCAGGTCCAGGCGCACCAGCTCCGGCACCGGCAGCCCGAGCCCGCGCCCGAGCTCCCCGGCCAGCACCTCCGCCACCAGCGCCTTGCGCCCCTGCGCCGCGCCGACCCACTTGAGCACGTAGAGCCGGTGGTCGTCCCCCTCGACCAGCCCCGGCATCGACCCGCCCTCGCGCAGCGGCGTCACATACCGGACGGCCATCACCTCATGCAGCATCCCGCCAGCCTACCGACCCCGGCGATCACGAAGCCGCACTTGTGTCCCCCCTGCGCGGCACTGCGGTGGCAGGCCCAAGGCGGCCGTGCCATGGTGACGAACAGTTGTCCTGATCCCGTCGGCGTCCCACGCCCGCGGGCCGGCACAGGTAAGGGATGGACGATGGAGCGACCGAGAATCCTGATCGTCGGCGGCGGCTTCGCCGGGCTGGAGTGCGCGCGCCGCCTGGAGCGCAAGCTCGCCCCCTCGGAGGCGGCGATCTCGCTGATCGCTCCCTTCAGCTACCAGCTCTACCTGCCCCTGCTGCCGCACGTCGCGGCCGGGGTGCTCACCCCCCAGTCGGTGGCCGTCTCGCTGCGCCGCTCGCTGCGCCGTACCCACATCATCCCCGGCGGCGCCATCGGAGTGGATCCGCGCTCGAAGGTCTGCGTGGTCCGCAAGATCACCGACGAGGTGGTGGCGGAGAAGTACGACTACCTGGTGCTCGCGCCGGGCAGCGTCACCCGCAGCTTCGACATCCCGGGCCTGACCGACTACGCGCGCGGCATGAAGACCCTGGCCGAGGCGGCCTACGTCCGTGACCACGTGATAGCGCAGCTCGACCTCGCCTCGGCCACCACCGACCAGCACGAGCGCGAGTCACGGCTCCAGTTCGTGGTGGTCGGCGGCGGCTACGCGGGCACCGAGACGGCGGCCTGCCTGCAGCGGCTCACCACGGCGGCGATCCGCCGCTACCCCCGGCTCGACCCGAAGCTGATCAAGTGGCACCTGATCGACATCGCCCCCAAGCTGATGCCCGAGCTCGGCGACAAGCTCGGCACCACGGCGCTGAAGATCCTGCGCGAGCGCGGCATCGAGGTCTCGCTCGGTGTCTCGGTGGCCGAAGTCGGCGCCGAGACGGTCAAGTTCACCGACGGCCGGGTGCTGCCCAGCCGCACCCTGATCTGGACGGCCGGGGTCGCGGCCAGCCCGCTGATCGGCACCCTGGACGCCGAGACGGTGCGCGGCCGGATCGCGGTCACCGCCGAGATGCGGGTGCCGCAGTTCGAGGGCATCTTCGCGCTCGGCGACGCGGCCGCGGTGCCCGACCTCGCCAAGGGCGACGGCGCGGTCTGCCCGCCCACCGCCCAGCACTCGGCCCGCCAGGGCAAGATGGTGGCCGACAACCTGATCGCGGCGCTGCGCAACCAGCCGCTGGAGCCGTACTTCCACAAGGACCTCGGCCTGGTGGTGGACCTCGGCGGCAAGGACGCCGTCTCCAAGCCGCTCGGTGTCGAACTCAAGGGCGTACCGGCCCAGTTGGTGGCCCGCGGCTATCACATCATGGCCATGCGCACCAACGTCGCGAAGTTCCGGGTCGGCGCCAACTGGCTGCTCAACGCGACGGCCGGCGACGACTTCGTCCGCACCGGCTTCCTGGCCCGCCAGCCCGCCCGGCTGCGCGACTTCGAGTACACCGACGCGTACCTGACGAAGGACCAGGTCCGCGAGCACGCCCAGGCACTGCTGGCGAAGGGCTGATCCCGCACACGGGTGAACCCACCGGGGTCATCCCGCACACGGGTGAACCCACCGGGGTGAACCTGCCCCGCTGACGCACCCGGCGCTCCCGCCCTGACCTGGGCGGGAGCGCCGACACGCGTGCCCGGCCGGTCCCCGGCCTGCGGTGCGGCGGCCGCTAGCCTCCTGCGCCATGCACCCTCGCCAGCTCCCCCGCCGCCGGTCCGTGCTCGGCGCCGCCGCCGGTCTCGCCACCGCGGCCACCACCCTGCCCGCGCCCTCCGCCCGTGCGGCCGCGCTGCCCGCCGACGCCGCGGCGGCCACCGAGGTGCTGGCCGAGTTCCGGCACGCCTGGGACGGGTACAAGCGGGTGGCCTGGGGCTACGACGAAGTCCGCCCGGTCTCCGGCACCCGGCACGACTTCTTCGCCCCGGGCCACACCTTCGGCCTCTCCATCGTCGAGGCGCTGGACACCCTGTGGCTGATGGGCCTGGACGCCGAGGTGACCTTGGCCGCCGACTGGATCGAG
The DNA here is from genome assembly GCF_040296285.1 of Kitasatospora sp. NPDC002227. NCBI lineage: Bacteria > Bacillati > Actinomycetota > Actinomycetes > Kitasatosporales > Streptomycetaceae > Kitasatospora > Kitasatospora sp. NPDC002227. Next base: position 8,500 of record NZ_JBEOWY010000019.1, on the reverse strand, counting down.
CAGCACCTCGACCCGGCCCAGGACACCGACGTGCAGCTCTTCGAGATGGTGATCCGGGTGATCGGCGGCCTGCTCGCGGGCTACCTGTGCACCGGGCGGGCGGGCCTGCTCACCCGCTGCCGCCAGTTGGCCGACCGGCTGCTGCCGGCCTTCACCAAGTCGCCGACCGAGCTGCCGTACCGGTACGTCAACCTGCGCACCGGCGCCGTCTCCGGCGAGGTCAGCCCGCTGGCCGAACTCGGCACCAACCTGGTCGAGTTCGGCCTGCTCTCGCGCCTGACCGGGGACGGCCGGTACTGGAGCTGCGCCAAACGGGCCTGCCGGGCGGTGGTGGCCCGGCGCTCCTCGCTCGACCTGCTCGGCACCTCGCTGAACGTGGAGACCGGCCGCTGGGAGGACACCGCATCCTGCGCGCCCAACCCGCCGGTGGACTCCTTCTACGAGTACCTCTGGGTCGGCGCCGAGCTGTTCGGCGACGACGAACTGCGCGGCTTCTACCGGCTGTTGACCGACGCCGTGCTGAGGTACCAGGCGGACCGGCCGAACGGGCACCTCTACTTCCGCCAGGTCGACTACGCGAGCGGTGAGACCACCGGCACCGAGCAGTCGGAGCTGGGCGCCTTCTACGCCGGCCTGCTCGCCAAGGGCGGTGACCTCGCCACTGCCCGGGAGTACTACCGCAGTTGGAGCCTGACCCTGGGGGCCTACCCGGTGCTGCCGGAGGTCTACGACTACCAGAGCGGCCAACTGCGCACCGCCCGGAACGACTTGCGCCCCGAGTACGTGAACTCCTCGCTCGACCTGTGGCGGCTCACCGGCGAGGCGGAGTTCAAGCAGAGCGCCTACCGCTACTTCCAGGGCATGCGCGACCACCTGCGGGTGCCGGGCGGGTACACCGTGGCCGAGGACGTCTCGACCTCCCCGATGCGGCTGGGCGACCTGACCCCGGGCTACCTCTTCGCGGAGAACTTCAAGTACCTCTACCTGCTGTTCGCGGCGGCGCCGCGCTTCGACTACCGGACCGGCCTGCTCTCGACCGAGGGGAAGCTGCTGCGCGGCGCCGTCCGCCCCTGACTCAGCCCAGGTACATCCCGGAGCTGTCCCGGCCGGGAGTGTTGCGGCAGGCGTGGTCGCCCGGGGTCGCGTACTCCAGGCTCAGGCAGCGCCCGAGGGCCTGCTGGCCGTAGTAGTTGGGGTGCATGGACTCCTGGACGGTGCCCTGGCTGGCGCTCATCCCGGCGTCCACGTACCGGGCCCACTCGCTGGTGGTGGCGGAGGGGCCGGCGGTGGTGGTGGCGAGCTTGGTGCCCTGGGCGCAGACCTCGCGGCCCTGCAGCACGTCGCGCAGGTCGAGGAACTCGACGCCCTCGGCCGCCGCGACGGCCGCCAGGTGGTCGGAGATCTCCGGGATGACGGTGTCCCGCGCCCAGTCGGCATCCGCGTCCCAGAACGGGCAGCCGCCGGTGGAGGCCCGGCTCCAGCCGCTCTCGGGGTAGCGCATCTCGCTGCTGCGCGGGATCGGCGAGGGGTAGGACTGCAGCACCAGGCGGTAACTGCCCTGGGCGTAACCAGCGTTGGACATCACGGTGCGCACCGACTCGATCGACTGGGTGACGCCCGCCATCGCGGCGTCCATCTTGCTGTCGATCGCGGCCTGCTGGTCGTCGTGACAGTAGGAGTACCAGATCAGGTAGTCCTTGGCGCAGGTGGTGATCACATCGGAGAAGCCGAGGTCGTTGCCGCCGATGGAGAGCGTGATCAGCTTGACGTTGTTCGCGGCCGCCACGGCGGCCAGTTGGTCGGCCTGCGGGGCCTCGCCCTTGTAGCTCTGCCCGCCGTCGGCGGCACGGATCACGTTGGCGCTGACGGCACCCGAGCAGGCGAGGTTGATCTGGGCCTGCGCGATGGCGGCGGTCTTGATCTCCGAGCCGTCCGAGCGGTCGCACCCGCTCGCGTAGGTGGAGCCGTAGACGGCCGCGGGGTTGTACGAACTCCCGTTCCAGGCACGGTCGGTGCCGTCCCGGTTGGTGGCGGTGTCGTCGCTGTTGCCCTTCCAGCGACCGGCCTCGCCGGAGATGTAGCTGTCGCCCATCGCGACGCTGGCCGTGGGGCCGGTCGCGGCGTGGGCGGGAGTGGCCAGGGCGACGGCCGGGACGGCCAACGCGCCTGCGGCCAGGAGCGGGAGAATTCTTCGACCAAGGCTGCTTCGGGGAGAAGTGCGCACGACGGAACTCCTGCGAACGGCTTCCCGGTGGGGTCGGGAAGCGCGGGTGAGGGTGAGCCGCCGGCCGGTGGCGCGATGAATGTGACATGACCGCGCTTGTTACCGCTAGGTGTTACGCACCAGTAATTCGCTGCGTTACCGGCGAGTACGCCTGGTTAGTCCGTACCTTGGGTAACGCAGCGCTGTGTGCCCAATCCCACACGCACCGCCGCGAGTTGAAGATCAACTCGGCGAAGCCTCAGGTCGCCCGCGCCTCAGGTCAGCCGCGAACGCCCCGCCGCCGAGCCGAGCACCGCCGCCAGGTCGGACGCCAGCCTGGGCGCCTCCTCGGGCCGCATCGCGGCGGCGGTGATCCGCACCCCGGGCGGCGCCTGCAGCCGGAACCGCGCGCCCGGCGCGACCACCCAGCCGCGCTGCATCAGCGCGGCCACCACCCCGGACTCGTCCGGCACCGGCACCCACACGTTGAGCCCGCTCTCGCCGTGCGCGGCGATCCCCTGCCCGGCCAGCGCCGCCAGCAGCGCGTCCCGCCGCTCGCGGTAGACGGCGGCCACCTTGCGCACCGGCGCGGCGTCGGTGCGCCACAGCTCGGCCACGGCGCGCTGGAGCAGCAGGCTGACCCAGCCGGTGTCCAGCCGCTGGCGGCCGAGCACCCGGTCGACCACGTCCCGCTCGCCGCACATCACGGCCAGCCGCAGGTCCGGCCCGTAGGCCTTGGCGGCCGAGCGGATCACCGCCCAGCGCCGCACCGTGACGGCGCCCGCCGGGCCCACGGCCAGCGAGCAGTACGGCTGGTCGACCATGCCGTACCCGTGGTCGTCCTCGATCAGCACCACCTCCGGGTGTGCGGCGAGCACCTCCCGCAGCTCGGCCGCCCGGCCCGGGGTGAGCGCGGCGCCGGTCGGGTTCTGCGCCCGGACGGTGACCACCACGGCGCGGGCCCCGGCGGCCAGCGCCTCGGCCAGCGAGCCGGGCAGCGGGCCCTGGTCGTCCAGTGCCACCGGCGCCGGGCGCAGCCCGAGCGCGGGCAGCAGGTCGAGCAGGCTGCCCCAGCCCGGGTCCTCCACCGCGACGGTGTCGCCGGGTCGCAGCCGGGTGGTGAGCACCCGCTCGATGGCGTCCAGCGAGCCGGAGCAGACGGCCAGTTCGCCCTCGGGGGCGCCGTCGGCCCGGAAGGAGGCGCGGGCGAGCTCGAGCAGGCCGGGGTCGGTCGGCGAGTGGCCGTAGAGCACCGGCTCCCGGTCGCCGGCCGCGGCCGCCACGGCGAAGGCCGGGGCGAGCGGGGGCAGCAGGGCGGTGTCGGGGTTGCCGCCGGAGAGGTCGCGCGCTCCGGGCGGCACGGGGATGCGGACCTGGTCGCGCGGGGTGGTGACCGGCCGGTGCCGAATGTGGCTGCCCTTGCGCCCGGCGGTCTCGATCACGCCCCGGTCGCGCAGCAGCCGGTAGGCGGCGGCGACGGTGTTGGGGTTCACCCCGAGCTCGTCCGCGAGCTCGCGCAGCGGCGGTAGGGCCGCACCGGGCTGCAGCAGCCCCGCACCGACGGCCTGCTCGACGTCGGCCGCGATCTCGCTGGCACGCCGCCCCTTGATCCGATAGTCTCCTAGCACAAACTCAAGTATGCACTAGTACATAGAGGCTGTCATGTCGGACACCACCCCTGCCAGTACGTACGCCCGCACCGAGCGCACCACCCCCACCCGCTACCGCGACCGCGCCACCTGGGAGCGCGAGGCCATCCACGCGATCCTGGACAGCGCCTACGTCTGCCACCTCGGCTTCATAGCCGACGGCGCGCCGGTCGTGCTCCCCACCATCTACGCCCGGGTGGGCGACCGGCTCTACGTGCACGGCTCCACCGGCAGCCGCCCGATGCGCGGCGCGGGGGCGGCGAGCGGCCTGGCGGTCTGCGTCACGGTGACGCTGGTGGACGGTCTGGTGCTCACCAAGTCCGCGTTCAACCACTCGGTGAACTTCCGCTCCGTGGTGGCCCACGGCACCGCGTACCAGGTGACCGACCCCGAGGAGCTGGCCGTCGCGCTCGACGCGCTGGTCGACCACGCCGTCCCGGGCCGCTCGGGCGACGTGCGCCGGGCCAACGCCAAGGAGCTCGCCGCCACCGCCGTCGTCCGGCTCGAGCTGGACGAGGTCTCGGCCAAGACCCGCGCGGACGGCGCGGACGACGACGACGCCGACCTCGATCTCCCCTACTGGGCGGGCGTGGTGCCCGTCACCACCGTGCACGGCACCCCTGAGCCGCACGGCTCGACCACCGTCCCCCTGCCCGCGTACCTGACCGACCTGCACGGAGGCCGCTGATGCTCATCCGTTCCTGGGACAGGGGCACCGAGGAGGAGTGGCGGGCCTGGCTCGCCGCCGGGCGGGACTTCGGCCTGCTCGCCGCCAACGGCCCGGCCGGCAGCGGCCCGGTACTGGTGCCCACCCACTTCCTGCTCGACGGCGACGAGATCCTGCTGCACCTCGCCGCCCCCAACCCGCTGTGGGCCGCCGTCCGGGCCGACCCGCACGTCACCCTCAGCGTGACCGGCGACTACACCTTCGCCCCCGGCCACTGGCGCGGCGAGCCCGGCACGCCCACCAGCTACTACGCGGCGGTGCACTTCCACTGCACGGCGGAGATCGTGGAGAGCCGTCAGGGCAAGGCCGACATCCTCAACCGTCAGCTGGCCCACTTCCAGCCCGAGACCCCGGATGTGCGGGTCGTCCCCGGCGAGAAGCCGTTCGGCCCGGAGCTGTCGGGCATCCACGGCCTGCGGCTGGCCATCCGCAAGGTGGACGCCAAGTTCAAGTACGACGACAAGAAGCCCGCCGAGGTGCAGGCCGCCATCGGCGACCGCCTCGCCGAGCGCGGCTGCCCGCTGGACGCCGCCGCCCGCACCCAGCTCCTGCGCCGGAACGCCCGCCGCCTGCCATAGCCCCGGCGTCCGGAATGAATGTTCATTCCGGATATGGCCACGGCCGGCACCGACTTCGTGCCAGGTGCGGAATGAACATTCATTCCAGACGCCGCCACGACCCGCCCCAGACTTCACGCAAGGTCCGGAATGAACATTCATTCCAGACACGGCCACGACCACAGGCCCCTGACCCCTCGTCAGTGGCCCATCCGGGTGGCACCGGGCCGGGGCGGCCCCGGCCCGACGCGCGGACGGCCCGTCAGGCTGCTGGAATGGAGGGCCGGAGCCTTGTCCATCGGCCGAGCGGGTGGGCCGCCGCACCGTCAGGAGCTCGCCGTGTCCACCTCCTCCCCGGCCCGGGCGGGCGCCGAGGCCCATCTGGGCCACGTCGTCTTCATCTCGGCCGCCGCCGCGATGGGCGGCTTCCTCTTCGGCTACGACAGCGCCGTGATCAACGGCGCGGTGACGGGCATCCAGAAGCACTTCAACGTCGGCAACGGCGAGACCGCCTTCGTCGTCGCCATCGCCCTGCTCGGCTCGGCCGGCGGCGCCGTGGTCGCCGGCCGCCTGGCCGACCAGTTCGGCCGGGTCCGCACCATGCTCCTCGCGGCCACCCTCTTCGCGATCAGCGGCGTCGGCTCGATGTTCCCGCCCAGCGTGCAGCTGCTCGGCTTCTGGCGGGTGATCGGCGGCGTGGCCATCGGCATCGCCTCGGTGATCGCCCCCACCTACATCGCCGAGGTCGCCCCCACCGCCTACCGCGGCCGCCTCGCCTCCTTCCAGCAACTGGCCATCGTGCTCGGCATCACCATCTCCCAACTGGCCAACTACGCCCTCAACCAGGCCGCCGGCGGCGACTCCACCGGCCACCTGGGCGGCATCCAGGCCTGGCAGTGGATGCTCGGCGTGGAGACCATCCCGGCGCTGGTCTACGGCGGACTGGCCCTGGCGATCCCCGAGTCCCCCCGCCACCTGATCGCCACCGGCAAGGAGGAGAAGGCCCGCGCGGTGCTGCGCGACGTGGAGGGTGAGACGGTCGACCTGGACGCCCGGGTCGCCGAGATCCGCTCGGTGCTCGACACCGCCCACAAGCCGCGCCTGGCGGACCTGCTCGGCGGGCGCTTCGGCCTGCTGCCGATCGTCTGGGTCGGCATCGGCGCCTCGGTCTTCCAGCAGTTCGTCGGCATCAACGTGATCTTCTACTACTCCTCCTTCCTCTGGCAGTCCGTCGGCATCGACGAGTCCAACTCCCTGCTGATCAGCCTCTCCACCTCGCTCGTCAACGTGGTCGGCACGGTGATCGCCATCGCCCTGGTCGACCGGATCGGCCGCAAGCCGCTCGCCCTGGCCGGCTCGGCCGGCATGGCCCTCGCGCTCGGCCTGGCCGCCTGGGCCTTCTCCCACCGGGTCGGCAAGGGCGACACCGCGACCCTCGAGAACGCCTACGCCACCACAGCGCTGGTCGCCGCCCACGTCTTCGTACTCTGCTTCGCCTTCTCCTGGGGCGTGGTGGTCTGGGTGCTGCTCGGGGAGATGTTCCCCAACAAGATCCGCGCGCTGGCCCTGTCGGTCGCCGCCTCCGCCCAGTGGCTCGCCAACTGGGCGATCACCGTGACCTTCCCGGACCTCTCGGACTGGAACCTGTCGGCCACGTACGTCGGCTACGCGTTCTTCGCGCTGCTGTCCATCCCCTTCGTGGCCTTCTGCATCAAGGAGACCAAGGGCCGCGCACTGGAGGAGATGGGCTGATGGGCGACACCCCGCAGAACCCCTCGCAGAACCCCCGGCAGAACCCCCCGCAGAACCCCCGGCAGAACGTCAGCTTCCCCAGCAACGGCGCCACGGCGCACGGCTTCCTCGCCCTGCCGCCCGCCCGGGTCGGCCCCGGCCTGGTGGTGATCCAGGAGTGGTGGGGCCTCACCTCGCACATCGCCGAGATGACCAAGCGCTTCGCCGCCGAGGGCTTCGTCGCCCTCGCCCCCGACCTCTACGGCGGCGCCACCACCCACGACGGCGCCGAGGCCGCCGAGCTCAAGCGCACCCTCCCGGTCGAGCGGGCCGCCCGCGACCTGGGCGGCGCCGTCGACTTCCTGCTCGGCCTGCCCGAGACGGTCGGCGACGCCGTCGGCGTGGTCGGCTTCTGCATGGGCGGCGGGTTCGCCCTCACCCTGGCCGCCCAGGAGGGCGACCGGGTCGCGGCCGTCGTCCCCTTCTACGGCCTCCCCGGCGACCCCGGCTTCGACTACCGGGGCCTGACCGCCCACGTCCTCGGCCACTTCGCCGAGCGCGACCGCTCCCTCCCCACCGCCCGCGTGGACGAGGCCGCCATCCGCATCGGCGAGGCGACCGACCGCCGCCCCGAGATCCACTTCTACCCCGCCGGCCACGCCTTCATGAACGACGAGAACCCCCTCGGCACCCACGACGGCCTCCAGGCCCGGATCGCCTGGCAACGCACCCTCACCTTCCTCTGGGCCCACCTCGGCTGACCCTGCGTGGTCGGCCGGGCGGCGCGGTCAGCCGTTCTCCAGAGCGGGTTTCAGGACCAGCTCGCACCACTGGCGGAAGGTGGTGGGGGTGGCCGTCTCCGGGGTGCGCGGCACACCGGTGTCGAGGCCGTGTTCGGCCTTGGCGCGGACCATGGCGGCCATGCCCCCGGCGAAGGCCGGGGACGCGCCGAAGCCCAGGAAACGGGTCTCGACGGAGTCCAGGGGCTCCTGGCGGTAGGACACCGGACGGCCCAGGACGGCGGAGACGGTCGCGGCCTGCTCGTCGGGGGAGAGATCCTCCGGCCCGAGCAGGGGCTGTTCGGCGGAGCCGGTCCAGGAGCGGTCGAGCAGCAGCCGGGCCGCCGCCGCGGCGATGTCGCGGGTGGCGACGGTGGGCTGGCGCGACTGCGCCGGCATGGGGCCGGAGAAGACGCCGTCGACGCGCAGCTGCGCGGCTTGGCGCAGCAGGTTGTCCATGAACGAGGGGTTCGCCAGGGCGCGGAAGTGCGGGACGGCGGCGGAGAGCGCGTCGTCCATGGCGAGGGAGGCGGTGACCAGGCCCGCCTGCGCCTGGTGCGACGTGCCGCGGCCCAGCGCCGAAACGGTCACCACGTGGCTGGTGCCGTGCGCGGTCAGCAGTCCGGCGACGGTGGCGGCGGCCCCGGCGTAGACCTCGTCGAGGGTGGCGGCGGCCGGGTTGGGCGCGGCGTTCCAGAAGAGGGCGTCCGCGCCGTCGAGGGCGCGGTCCAGCACGGCCGGGTCGTAGTGCGAGCCGGTGACGAAGTTATCTGGACAGATCACCTGATTCAGCGACTGTGTCGGTCGCACGGGGTGCGTATGGTTCCGGCCGTGCGAGTGATGAAGGTGCCCGA